>CAYPKV010000045.1:0-16174 GCA_964411415.1 uncultured bacterium | reverse complement strand
GCAAGTTCCATGCGCTCAAGGACATCAACATGTCCGTCAACCAGGGCGAGGTCGTCGTCGTGATCGGACCGTCCGGTTCGGGCAAGTCGACCCTGATCCGCACCATCAACGCCCTGGAAGAACACCAGGAAGGCCGGATCATCGTCGACGGCACTGAGCTGACTGATGACATCCGCAAGATCGACACGGTGCGCCGTGAGACCGGCATGGTGTTCCAGCAGTTCAACCTGTTCCCGCACCTGACCGTCCTGGAGAACATCATCCTGGCACCCGTCCGGGTGCGCAAGTGGAAGCGCAGCGAGGCGATCGAGAAGGCGATGTACTACCTCGAACGGGTGAAGGTGCCGGAGCAGGCTCACAAGTACCCGGGACAGCTGTCCGGTGGTCAGCAGCAGCGCGTCGCCATCGCCCGGGCACTGGCGATGGGGCCGAAGGTGATGCTGTTCGACGAGCCGACCAGCGCGCTGGACCCCGAGGTGATCGGCGAGGTGCTCGAGGTCATGGTCAACCTGGCCAGGTCCGGCATGACCATGATCGTGGTCACCCACGAGATGGGCTTCGCCCGCGAAGTCGGTGACCGGGTCATCTTCATGGACGCTGGCCAGATCGTCGAAGTCGGCTCGCCTGACCACTTCTTCGACAGTCCTGCGGAGGAGCGGACGCGTTCGTTCCTGTCGAAGATACTCTGACAGGAATGATAATGTGACTTGATGCCTGTCGAAGTACTGAGTTTCGACCTGAGTCAGCGGGGGACACCCGTGGGGACCCATGTGCTGCGCACCGAACTGCGGGGCAGCACGGTCCACATGGAAGGGCGCCTGCAGCTGTCGGGACCGCTCGGCCGGGCCACCATCATCCAGTCCGGACGCAGCCACGTGCGTCACCACCACTCACTGGCGTTCCGGGAGGAGCAGCAGAAACGTGGTGACAACCGCACTTTCGACGTGCGTTTCGACCGCAGCACAGGGCTGATCCAGGCCGTACGCTCCGGCTCGGACAGGGCCGAAGAACCACTTACGAAACCGTTCCGCGATCCGCTCGGCATGCTGTTCGAGCTGCGGCAGCAGGATCCGGACGCCACCGCGCTGACCATACCGATGCTCGGCAAGGACGTGCAGGCCACGCTCGTGCAGACGACCACCATCGAGACTGCGGTCGGCCCCAGGACGGCGCGCGTCTGGCGGCTGTTCCCGGGCGGCTCGCTCGTCTGGATCGGCGATGATGACGCGAACCTGATCCTGCGCATGCAGCAGAAGATCGCCGGCAGTCCGGTCGACGTCGTACTTACCCGCGTAGCCAGTGAGCAGAGCAGGACCCGTGACAGCGGCGCCGGCAAGGCAGCCGGGGCAGCTGCAGCTGCTGGTGGCAGCCGGGAAGGACGCAGGAGCCGCCCCCGCCGTAACCGGCGCAGGCGCAGCAGGCGTCAGGAGTAAGCAGACAGCATGACCGTGGCAGCCGGTTACCCGGCCGCACTCGACTGGCTGTTCAGCCGTACCCGGCACGGTGCCGGCCGTTCACCGGCCCGCATGGCCGCGCTGCTGGCCGAACTGGGACTGCAGCCGCCCCCCGCAGTCGCACACGTCGTCGGCACCAACGGCAAAGGTACCGTGAGCGCCATGCTGGCTGCCGGCCTGCAGGCAGCCGGTACGCGGACCGGTCTGTTCATCTCACCGCACGTCGAGGAGTTCCGCGAGCGCATCACCGTCAACGGCCGGCAGGTCAGCGAGGCTGAAGTGACCGCGTTCGTGCAGCGTATCCAGCCGGATGCAGACTTACGCGATGCCGCGTTCTTCGAGTACACCCTGGCACTGGCGCTGCAGCACTTCGCTGCCGAACATGTCGGTTTCGTGGTGCTGGAAGCCGGTGTCGGCGCACGTAACGACGCGACCCTGGCGGTCGGCAACACCGTGCTGACTGTAATGACCAGCATCGCCCTCGATCACACGCAGACGCTGGGGGAGTCCGTCGAACTGATCGCTGCGGAGAAGGCGGCCGCCATCGTCCCGGGAGCCCCGGTCGTCACTGCAGCGACCGGCAGTGTCCTGGAGGTGATCCGGGCTGCGGCAGGGCAGACAGGCAGTGAACTGGTGGTGCCGGCCACGCACCGCGAACTTTTCCAGGTGCCGCCCGGCAGCGGAGCGGCCGGCACCCGCCTGCTGAACCAGCAGCTGGCGGCAGCGGGACTGCGGCTGCTCGGCGTCAGTGAGGAAGCGGTCCGGGCCGGGGTGAGCAGGCCACCGCTGCCGGCCCGCGGCGAACGATTCCGCGTGCTGGGCACCGAAGTCGTGCTGGACGGCGCACACGACCCGGCTGCGGCAGCAGCCCTTGTTGAGGACCTGCCGGCCGGTTACGTGCTCGTGTACGGCGGGTTGGGCCGCAAGCAGCGGGAGGCGACCTGCTCGGTGCTTGCCCGGAACGCCAGCATGGTCATCAGTACAGCCGTCGAACCGGAAGACCCGCTTGAGCCGGCCTCCGCAACCGTCATCCGTGACAACCGGGCGGCCATCGAGGCAGCGCTCGAAGCGGCCGGCCCGGCCGGACTGGTCGTCATCGCCGGTTCGCTCTACCTGGCCGGCAGCATGCGGCCCCTTCTCTCAGAGCTGGCGCAGTCCTAGTTCCTCGCTGCGGCCCAGGCCCTGTCGCTGGGTGACCATCAGCTTGAACTCGTGCTGGCTGGTCGCCATCGCCACCGCATCTTCCATCGTGATGCGCTGCGACAGGTACAGCTCCACCAGATGCTGGTCGAACGTCTGCATGCCACGGATGTTGTCGTCTTCGAGCGCTTCCTTGATGAGCGGCGTCTTGTCGGAATCCTTGATGTAGTCGCGGATGAGCGGCGTGTTCACCAGGACCTCGAGTCCCAGCACCCGGCCCGGCCCGTCGGCGCGGGGCAGGAGGCGCTGGCTGAGTATGCCGAGCAGCGACTCGGCGAGCAGGATACGGATCTGGTCGCGTTCGTGCGGCGGGAAGAAGTCGATGATGCGGTTGACGGTCCGCACTGCGTCCAGGGTGTGCAGCGTCGACAGCACCAGGTGACCGGTCTGAGCTGCGGTGAGTGCCGACTCGACCGTCTCTTTGTCACGCATCTCACCGACCATGATCACGTCAGGGTCCTGACGCATGGCGTACTTGACCGCGTCAGCGAAGCTGGCCGTGTCCAGGCCGACCTCACGCTGGATCACCAGGGCCCGCTGGTTCTTGTGAAGGATCTCGATCGGGTCTTCAACGGTGATGATGTTGCGCGGGTACTTGCGGTTGATGTGGTCGACCATCGCGGCGAGCGTCGTCGACTTGCCCGAACCGGTCGGTCCGGTCACGAGAACGAGTCCGCGCGCCTGGGCGCTGAGGTCCTCAAGCACCATCGACGGCAGGCCCAGCGTCTCGAAACTGGGCACCGTGTCCTGCACGATACGCATGACGATCCCGACGCTGCCGCGCTGCTTGAACACGTTGCAGCGGAAGCGGGCGACATCAGGGATCGTGAAGGCGAAATCGAGCTCGTGACGGTGCTGGAACAGCTGCCGCTGAGACTCAGTCATCATCGCCAGCGCGATCTGCTCAGTCTGGGCAGGTATCAGTTTGGGAACGCCTTCGAACGGCTGCAGTGAGCCGTCCACCCGCATGTGCGGCGCAGCGCCCGCCTGAAGATGGATGTCAGAGGCACGTTGCGCGACCATCTGGCGCAGCATGTCGGCGATGCGCACTCCACGACCGCTGGTGTCATTCATGAGAGGATTGTAGCCCGCCGGGCCCGGCAATGCTGTGAACAATGCCGTGAGCCAGCTGGTTCATAAAGGCTGCGGGCGCTACACTTATGGTCATGCTCGATATGCGATTCATCCGAGATAACCCAGAGGCGGTCCGGCAGGGCATAAAGGCCAAACAGATGACCGACCTGCTGCCCCTCCTGGACGAGCTCCTGCTGAAGGACGAGGAAGAACGCCTGCTGCGGCGTGACCTCGAAGAAGCGCAGGCGCTGCGCAACAGTGTCAGCCGTCAGATCGGCCAGCTGAAACGCGATGGTGCTGACGCCAGTGGCCCGATGGCGGAGATGGCCAGCCTCGCTGCCGGGGTCAGGCAGCTCGAAGAACGCAGCCGCTCACTCGAGGGCCGCATCCGCGAACTGCTGCTGGAGCTGCCCAACCTGCCTCATGAGAGCGTTCCTTACGGTGAGAGTGAACACGACAACGTCGTAGTGGCCGAGCATGGCACTGAACCGCAGTTCGCTTTCACGGCGCGGCCGCACTGGGAGCTGCCGCGTTTCAGCGACTGGGTCGACCTCGAGGCGGGTGTGAAGATGGCCGGGGCCGGCTTCCCCGTCTTCCGTGGCGGCGGCGCGCGCCTGGTACGCGCGCTGCAGTCGTGGCTGCTTTCGCGGCTCGCCGACAAAGGTTTCATCGAACTGCGGCCGCCGCTCCTGGCCAACCAGGACGCGGCACTCGGTGCCGGCATGCTGCCCGACAAGGAAGGGCAGATGTACCAGGTCGATTCGTCGTTCTTCCTCGTGCCGACCTCTGAGATCGCGCTCGTGAACATCCACCGTGATGAGATACTCGATCTGAATGAACTGCCGCTGCGCTACACGGCCTTCACTCCCTGCTTCCGGCGTGAGGCCGGCAGTCACGGCCGGGACGTGCGCGGACTGAACCGGCTGCATCAGTTCGACAAGGTCGAGATGGTGGTGTTCTGCCGGCCGGAGGAGAGCTTCGAACAGCTGGAGTGGATGACGGAAGTGGCGGAAGGGCTGCTCAGCGAGCTCGGCCTGCGTCACCGCCGCCTGTCGATGTGCACTGGAGACGTTGGTTTCACCCAGGCCAAGAAGTACGACCTCGAGGCGTGGAGCCCCGGTCAGGAACGCTGGCTTGAGGTGTCAAGCTGCTCGAACATCACCGACTTCCAGGCGCGCCGTCTGCAGACCCGGGCCCGTGACGGTGGCCGGCAGGGCAAAGGCCGGCCTGACACGGTCCACACCTTGAACGGCAGTGCCTTCGGCTTCCCGCGGGTACTGGCTGCCCTGCTGGAAACCGGTCAGAACGAGGACGGTACGGTCACCGTACCTGAGGTGCTGCGCCCGTACTTCGGTGAAGAACTGCTCGACTGAAGCGCAGGGTCAGCTGCCGTGACCACCGCTGTCAACGGTGCGCGGCACCCTGAAGAAGCCGTCCTGGGCGGCCGGTGCCTGCTCCAGGGCGGCGGCCTGCCCGAGCGGCTCGGCTGCTTCGTCGACACGCAGGATGTTGCCGCCGGCATCGAAG
This sequence comes from uncultured bacterium, assembly GCA_964411415.1. Taxonomy (GTDB): domain Bacteria; phylum Deinococcota; class Deinococci; order Deinococcales; family Trueperaceae; genus CALDPK01. The sequence continues at coordinate 10,919 of CAYPKV010000045.1, read as the reverse complement.
CCGTACTCCGGCAGGGCCGGGTCGATCTCACCCAGAACCGCTGCGAACTCAAGGATGCGGTTCAGGTCCGCCGTCAGCTGCGGCAGGTCAGTGTCGGTGATGCTTATGCGGGAGAGGGAACCGAGCCGCAGTACGTCTTCGGGTGAAAGCTTCATGCTCAAGAGGATACCAGCCCCGTTCAGAACAGTGTGACGAGCTGGTAAAGCAGTACGACCAGCAGCAGCGCCGGCAGCAGGCTGGCGTTGCGGATGCGGGTGATGTTGAGCAGGGTCAGACCCAGTCCGATGATCATCAGGCCGCCGACGCCGTTGATGAGCAGTACGTTCGGGTCGGTGTACGGATCGGGGATCAGTCCTGCGAACAGCCCTGCGAACAGTGACAGTCCACCCTGATAGAAGAACACGACGGCTCCGGCGAACAGCACGCCGAAGCCGAACGTGGCAGCGAGCCCGATGGCGGAGAAGCCGTCGAGCGCTGACTTGAGCAGCAGGAACGAGTTGTCACCGACAAGACCGTTCTGGAGTGAACCGACCAGGGTGAGTGGTCCGATGCAGAACAGCAGGCTTGCCGCCACGAAACCTTCGGTGAAGCGACCCTGGCCGCGGAACCGTTTCTTCAGTGTCTCGCCGAGCCGGTCCAGGCGGTCATCAAGCCGCCACCACTCGCCCAGTGCACCCCCGACCGCCAGGGCGATCAGGCCCAGGATGAGTCCGGGTGGCTCGCTGACCGCAGTGAGGTCCAGGGCGTTGATGATGCCGATCAGCAGTGTCATCAGGCCGATCGCCTGCATGACCGTCGCCACGATCCGTTCAGGCAGGCGACCCCGCAGCAGCAGGCCCAGGGCGGCTCCGGCCAGCACCGTCGCGGTGTTGATCAGGGTGCCGGAGGTCTGCTCCAGGATGTTCAAGATCTGCCGGCCTGCTTCGCTTCGTCAGGTTTGCGGCCCAGGACGATGACCGTGACGATCACGCCGGCTACGACGGGGATGGCTACGAGCCAGATGAGCCAGGTGGTGAGGCTGGCGCCACCGATGTCGGTGGGCGGGAAGATGAACAGTTCAGGCCCGAAGCCGCTTTCACCACTGAACTCCAGCAGCAGCTCGGCAACGGCGTCTTCCTGCGGGTAGGTGGTGTCCCGCATTATGAGCTGGTAGTGGCCGGCTGCCGGCAGTTCCACGCTGGCGGCGTAGTTGCCGCCGGGGCCGGTCTCGGTCATGGTGAGGAGCAGCCAGTCGCCTTCGGGGATGTCAACCTCGACCTCGCCGGCTTCGACCTGCTCTGCCGTCGGTGCGGGGCCCGCGCCGGCCAGCCGGCGTTCGGCTTCGTCTGCGGACATGTGGCGGAACTCAGCCCATACGGTGGCGTCCTCGATCGGGGTGCGGACGGGGTCCATCATGTGCAGGTGCAGTGTGAACGGTTCTCCGGCGACAGGGATCTCAGGGTCGGTGGTGAGTTCACCGAACACCAGGGTGGCGTGGGCCAGCACCGTGAGGGGCAGCGAGCAGAGCAGCAGGGCAAGTATGTATCTGTAAGTACGGTTCATCAGCTGTGGAAATCCTATCAGTCCGGGTCGGTCAGGGAGCCGGCGCGAGGGGCTGCAGCAGGGTGCCGCGCATCTCCATCGGCTGACCCAGCAGCCACACAGCGAAGACGGCGAAGGCCAGGATGAACAGCAGCACCGGCCACATGGCCAGGACGCCGCGCCGGCCGAAGTCCCGCAGGGCGATGCGGATGCCGACGAACACGGCGAGAAGTGACCAGATGCTGGTCACGGCAGCGGTGATGCTGAACAGCCAGCGGCTGGGCACGAGCTGGGCCAGGCCCCAGTCCGGTGTGACGTTAAGGCCACGCAGCTGCAGGAAGTTCTGGAACACCGGGATGATCTGCAGGGCACCAGTCAGGAAGTGGAACAGGTAGTGGGCGAACCAGAACCCGATGCCCAGCACGACGACGATGTAGCCCCAGCGCAGGAACGACCTGAGCGGTCTGATCTGCTTCTCACCGCCGGCCAGGTCGGCGACGATCCCGACCAGGAAGGTCGCACCGATGCCGATGGCGGCGGTCGAAGTGAACAGCAGCGAGAACAGCACGGCCTCACTCTGCGTACCCAGGAAGGCGGCGACGCGTTCGATGAAGCTGAAGAATGGAGCGACCATCGCGGCGGCGTTGAGCAGACCCATGGCGGCGAGGATGACGCCGAGGGTCATGACTGTGGCCCGGCCGCGTCGCTGCCAGGCGTCACTCGTCGCCTCGCGCGCGGGTGAGCGCACGCCCAGGCCGACGTTGTCGTAAGGGCAGGCGCGGACGCAGTTGAAGCAGCTGGTGCAGTCCATGTTGGACTGGATGGTCGGCGCCATGAGACCGGTCTCGCAGCCGGGGAAGAAACCGCTGCCGTTGGCGTTGGTTATGTCGGTCAGGGGGATGAAGGCTGCTTTGCCGGTCGCCTGGGCAGCCGTCTCGTAGCTCTCGCGGCCGTGCAGGCACGGCTTGTGTTCGCAGCTGCTGCATATGTCCGTGTTGAGCGCGACTATCTGCGTGGGCGACGTGTGGGCGAGCACGAAGTTGAAGTTGCCGAGCGGGCACACGTAACGGCAGAAGGTGCCGTTCGGGAAGAACGTGTCGACGACGAGGGCGGCGCCGAAGTAGCCGATGATGAGCCAGGCGGTCAGCCAGGGGCTGGCCCACAGGTCGAACAGCTCGTAGCTGAAGAAGAACAGCACCATCAGCGCCGTCACCGTGTACTTGTTGTGCAGCGCCCGGGGCCAGCGCAGCTGCAGGCGCTCAGGCAGCCGGCTGCGCAGCCAGCGGCTCGTACCGCGCGTCAGCATCAGCGGACAGGCAGCGCAGAAGGCGTTGCCGACCAGGGCGAGCGCCAGCACGACGAGGCCGCGCCAGTGCAGCCAGGTGGCGGTGGTGGCCATGTTGCGGGGGGCCAGCTGCCGGCCGGTGAAGCCGTCGATGAGCATGATCACGACCAGGATGAGCAGCGGCAGCTGGAACACGAGCCGGGCGTACTTCCAGCGCAGGAAGCGGCGCAGTCCCGGTAGTGCCAGTACGTCGAAACGGCGGGGCTGATCGGGCCAGCGTCCGCTGCCGGTCGTCGGCAGGGGTACCCGGCCGGCTGAACGGGCTGCCATCTCAGTTCCCGCTGACGGTGACAGGTTCAACGACTTCGAAACTGGTGCCGTCGGCCAGGGTCACGCTGGCGAGCAGGAACCAGTCGCCGGCCATGTTGAACTCGAAGTCTGCAGCCGTGTACTCACCCGCTGCGGTCTCAGCAGCGGAGCGGATGACGGGGATCATGCCGGCGTGGGTCATGTCACCGGTCACCGTCACCGTCGCACCGCTGATGCCTTCACCGTCGCCGAGCAGGAACACGGTGACCGGTACCGGACCGATGCGGGCCGGGCCGCCCAGCTCGATCCGGGTCCTGACGCCTTCCGGCTGCTGTCCGCCTGCACTTCCGCCGTCTTCAGGTGGTCGGCAGGCAGCAAGCAGTGTCAGGGCGAGCAGGAGGGGCAGCAGGCGTTTCATGACCCGATGCTATCACCGACTTTCTGACGGCCGGGTATCAGCGGACTGCTGGGGGCAGGCGTTTCTGAGCGCGCAGGAAGCTGAGCAGTCCGTCAGCGATCAGCTGAGCAGGCAGGCCGGGCTGCAGCAGGAAACGCCGGTCGGCGCTGTTGCTGATGTAACCCATCTCGACGAGCAGGGCGGGGCTGCGCGGATTGACGCTGTGCCGGTAGGCCGGGTTGAAGGCGTAGTAGTGGATCATCGTGCCGCTGGTGTTGAGCGAGTCATCGCGCAGGCCGGAACCGGCCAGGAAGACGCTGTCGATGTGCTCCTTCAGCAGTGGATCGCTGCTGTTGCGCTGAGGTTCGAAGAACGAACTCTTGTAGCCACTGCGCCAGTCGTCAGCGACACTGTCGGCGTGCAGTGACACGACCGCGTCGGCGCTGTAATGCACGGGTACGCTCGCCGGGAGCAGGTCGACCGTCACGCCCGCTGCTTCCAGCAGCGCAGACAGTTCCTCCGCTACGCTCATGTTCACCGTCAGCTCGTCAAGCCCGGCTGCGTGACCGCCGGTGTTGAAGCGGAGTGCGGCGTGCTCTTCAGGGTGCAGGTGTGCATCCAGATGCCCGATCTGGACACCGACCCGGACCGGCCCTTTCAGCGTGTTCACGACTGCGATCCGGGCTGCTTCAGCGGCACCGGTGCCGTAACGCAGGGCGGTAGTGCGGACCGGTCCGGCCAGCACGGCCAGCAGGACGGTCAGCACGATGGTGGTGATGGCCAGCAGCCTGGTCCCCGGACGGAGTGTTCGCTGGTCAGTTGGCAGTTCAGTCGGCACGCCCCACAAGTTATCACCCGTGTAACAGCTTTCTCAGAGTCCCTGGAGTATGGTCGGCGATGGATGCGAAACACCTCACCTGCACAGTTAAGGATCGGACTTGCACTCGGCGGTGGCAGCGCCAGGGGGTACGCCCACATCGGCGTACTGCAGGTGCTCGAGGAGCACGGGCTGCGGCCGGCACTGCTGGCAGGCACCAGCTTCGGTGCGCTCGTGGCGGCGCTTTACGCTGCGGGCCTCAGTACCCAGGACCTGGAGGACACGGCCCTGTCGACACGGGGGCGCGACCTGCTGCGCAGCATCCCTGACTTCGGACTGCACCGGGCAGCCCTGTTCGAAGGGCGCCGCCTTGAGGAGTACTTCGACCGGATGGTCGCTGGCCGGCACTTCGAAGACCTGCTCACCCCGCTCAGGGTGGCGGCTACTGACGTCGATACCGGTCAGGTGGTCATGCTCGAGAGTGGTCCGCTCGCCCCGGCACTGCGCGCTTCGGCGTCGCTGCCAGGCATCTTCGCTCCGGTGCCGCTGGCCGGCCGGCGCCTGGCCGACGGTGGTCTCGGTGCTTCCGTACCGCTCAGTGCGCTCCCCGCCGAAGGTGAGCTGGACCTGCGCATCGGGGTCGGGGCCGGACTGGCCGTGCGCACGTCAGCCGCACCCGGTGTGGTCAGGCGCGTTGCCGCCACCCGACTCGGCAGCCGCATATGCGACGGTCTCATGCAGGGCAGCCGCCAGTCAGCTCTCAGCGGCCTGGGCAAAGCCCTGGCAGTCGGAGCGCGCGGGCTCGGCCAGCAGGCCGGTACCGGCAGTGGTGTACTGCAGGTCGAGACAGCCCCACCCATAAGCTGGCTGCAGTTCGGCAGGGCCGACCGCGCCATCCGCGCTGGGCGCGAGGCCGCAGCGGGCCTGCTGCCGCAGCTCGCTCTGGCGGGAGCTGCCGTACCTTCCCTCTGATCAGAGTATCTTCTGACCGAGCAGGCTCGAAGCCAGACCGGTGATCAGTTCAGCGGTGCTGTTGCGGTTGTCAAGAACAGGGTTCACTTCGACCAGGTCGAGGCTGGCCGTCCGGCCTTCAGCAGCCAGCGTCTCCATGAGCAGGTGTGCTTCACGGAAGGTCAGGCCACCGCGCACCTTCGTGCCCACACCGGGGGCGATGCCGGGGTCGAGGGCGTCTGCGTCCAGCGACACGTGCCAGCGGCTGAAGCCGGCCAGGTAGTCAGCGGTCTCAGCGATGACGCGGGCCATGCCGAGCCTGTCGATGTCCGTCATGCTGTAGGCCCTTATGTTCAGGTCGCTGATCATGCTGCGTTCGAAAGGGTCCAGGTCCCGGAGGCCGATGTAGACGAGCTGGCGTGGCTCGAGTACCTGGCCGGCAAGGGCGGTACCGTCAGCAAGTTCAGTCAGGCCGAGCAGCTGGGCCATCGGCATGCCGTGTACGTTGCCGCTCGGTGAGCTGGCCGGGGTGTTCAGGTCGGCGTGTGCGTCGATCCAGATGACCGCGTCGCAGCGGGCCGGCCCCCGGAAGGCAGCAGCGACGGTCGCCATGGCCACTGAATGGTCGCCGCCCATCGACAGTGGCATCGTGCCGGCGGGCAGCGCAGTCAGCTGCTGGAAGGCTGCCTCACAGGCTCCGACGATCTGCTCACGGTAACGGGCGTTGTCAGCGCCGTGTGGACCGGCGTCAGCCAGTGACACTGCGACGTTGCCGAGGTCAGCGACCGTATGGCCCAGTCTCGTCAGTTCACGTGTCAGACCGGCCAGGCGCAGTGCGCTGGGGCCCATGTCGGTGCCGCGCCTGCCGGCACCCAGGTCCATGGGGATGCCGAGCAGCGACACGTGACGGGCCGGAGCGCTCATCCGCCGACCCCGTGCCAGGAGCGGCCGTGGGCCGCCAGAAGCTCGAAAGCTGCATCCGGGCCCCTGGAGCCGGCCTCGTACGTATGCGGGCGGGTGCCGTTGCCGGCCCGCTCCAGCAGTGGTTCCACGATCTGCCACTGCGCTTCGACTTCGTCAGAGCGCATGAACAGCGTGGCGTCGCCCTGCATCACATCGAGCAGGAGCGTCTCGTATGCGTCCGGGTTGCGTCCGCCCAGGTCACGCGAGTAGCTGAACCCTAGGTGTGCGCGCTCCATGCGGATCTCCTGACCCGGCTTCTTGACGTTGAAGACGATACTTATGCCTTCGTCAGGGGAGAGGCGCAGTACCAGCCGGTCAGCACGCAGTCCTGAATCCAGGCTGAACGGAACGTGGGGCGGGACCTTGTACTGGAGGACGACCTCGGTCGCCTTGGCACCGAGCCGTTTGCCGCTGCGCACGTAGAACGGCACGCCCTGCCAGCGCCAGTTGGCGATCTGGAGTGCGACCGCCGCGTAAGTGGCCTGGTTCGAATCGTCGGCCACCCCGGGTTCTTCCCGGTAGCCGGGCATGCCGTTGCCGGCGGTGTACTGGCCGAACACCGCCTGGTCCGGTGAGGTGCAGTGCATCGCCTCGAACACCTTGACCTTCTCGTTGCGGACACTGCGCGCGTCGTAACGGGCAGGTGGTTCCATGGCGATGAGGGCGACCAGCTGCAGGAGGTGGTTCTGGAACACGTCACGGATGACGCCGGCTTCCTCGTAAAAACTGCCGCGGCCTTCGACCCCGACGGTCTCTTCCATCGTCACCTGCACGTGGTCGATGTAACGGTTGTTCCAGGTCGGTTCGAACAGGGCGTTGGCGAAGCGCAGCGCCGCGATGTTCTGGGCGGTCTCCTTACCCAGGTAATGGTCGATGCGGTAGATCTGCTCTTCTTCGAAGCTGTCTGACATGACTTCGTTGAGTTCACGGGCGCTCTGCAGGTCATCACCGAACGGTTTCTCGATGACGATGCGTGACCAGCCGCCTTCCTGTGCACGGTTCAGTCCGGCACGGGTCAGGCCGCTGACGATGCCCCGGTAAGTGGACGGTGGGGTCGAGGTGTAGAAGACGAAACGCTGCAGGCCCGTCTGCTGCAGGCGTTCACGCAGCCTGGTGAAGTCAGCCTCGTCTGCGTAACCGCCCTGCTGGTAGAAGATACGTTCGCTCAGCGAGGTCCAGCTGGCCTCGTCGAAGTCCGGGACGAAGGCGCTCACGGCCTCGCGCAGCCTGGTACGGAGACCGTGGTCGTCGAGGTCGCTGCGGGCGTAGCCGATGATGATCGTGTCCGGGTGCAGTTCACCCTGGCGGTGCAGTTCGTAGAGGGCGGGCAGCAGTTTACGTGCTGCCAGGTCGCCGGTGATGCCAAGGATCACGAAGGCGCAGCTGGGGGCATCCATGACGCGAATGCTACCAGACGCTGACGGGAACCCGCTGCGCGTCAAGTTATATTGGCGCTCATGTCGAGCGTTGAAGAGAGCCTGAACGTACTGAGCAGGGGTACCGCACTGATAGAACCGGTGGCTGAACTGCGCCAGAAACTGGAGAAGGCGGCCGCCGAAGGCCGGCAGCTGCGTGCGAAGCTGGGCGTCGACCCGTCCAGCACCGACCTGCACATCGGTCACTCGGTAGTACTGCGCAAACTGCGTCAGTTCCAGGACCTGGGCCACAAGGTCGTGCTGATCATCGGTGATTTCACGGCCACGATCGGCGACCCGTCCGGCCGCTCGAAGACCAGGCCGCCGCTCACCCTTGAGGAGACGCGCAGCAACGGGCGCACCTACATGGAGCAGGCGGCACTGATCCTCGATACCGATCCGGAACGTCTCGAGATACGCCATAACTCCGAGTGGCTCGAGAACCTCGGTTTCGATGAGGTGATCAGGCTCGCCAGCACGTACACGGTGGCACGGATGCTGGAGCGCGACGACTTCACGAAGCGTTACAGCGAAGGTGTGCCCATCAGCGTGCACGAGTTCCTCTACCCGCTGGCCCAGGCTTACGACAGTGTCGTCATCAGGGCGGACGTCGAACTGGGCGGCAACGACCAGCTGTTCAACCTGCTCGTCGGCCGCGACGTCCAGCGCGCTTACGGTCTGGAGCCCCAGGTTGCGCTCACCGTGCCGTTGCTCGTCGGTACTGACGGTACCGAGAAGATGTCGAAATCACTCAACAACTACATCGGCCTGACTGAAGCGCCGGAGCTTATATTCCGCAAGGCGATGCAGGTCCCTGATGCCATGCTCGGTGATTACGCCCGGCTGACGACCGATCTGGACACGTCCGAACTGGCGGCCGAACTGGCCCGGGCGCCCCTGGACGCCCACCGGCGTTACGCCCGTGAACTCGTCACGCTCTACCACGGTGCAGCTGCCGTGGCCGCCGCTGAACAGCGCTACGACAGCGTCGCCCGTGGTGACACTCCCGATCAGCTCGAGGAAGTGACCATCGTCCGGGCCGAGACGACCGGCGGCAGGCTGGCCGTAACCCGCCTGGCGGTGCTCGCCGGGCTGACCGCTTCCGGTGGTGAAGCGAAGCGGCTCATCCAGAACCGCGGCCTGCGCCTTGATGGCGAGGTCGTCACTGATCCGGGCCTGCTGGTCGACCTCAATGAGCCAGTCGTACTCAGGAAGGGCAAGGACACTTTCAGGCGCGTACTGCTGGGCTGAGGTGCCCGTTCAGGTGGCGAGGATGCGGGCCAGCTCCAGCAGCTGCCAGTCGATGTCCTTCGTCTTCGAGCTGACTTCGGTCAGGCTGACTAGGCTGGTGCCGCGCCGGTCGACGCCGACCATCACGTCGCTGGCGCCTTCCTGAAGCGCCCGGACTGCCACGAACCCGAGCCGTGAGGCGAGCACCCGGTCCCGGGTGGTGGGGGAGCCGCCCCGCTGCATGTGGCCCAGGATGCTCGTCCTCACTTCCTGGTGCGAGCGGTCCGCGATCTGTTTCTCCAGCTCCAGGCTGCCGCCCTTGAACGCCCCTTCGGCGACGACGACGATGCTGCTCTCCTTGCCACGTTTCGCTGCTGCCAGGAGCGCGTCGGCGACCTCCTCGACGCTCGGCTGAAGCTCCGGGATGAGAATCGCCTCGGCACCGACGGCGACGCCGACGTTGAGGGCGATATGGCCGGAGTGGCGCCCCATCACTTCAACGAGGAACAGCCGGTCGTGGCTGGCGGCGGTGTCACGCAGCCTGTCGATCGCTTCGACCGCTACGTTCATCGCGGTGTTGAAACCGATGGTGACGTCAGTGCCGTAGATGTCGTTGTCGATGGTGCCGGGCAGGCCGATTACCTGCACGCCGTGTTCGTGGTGCAGCAGGCTGGCGCCCTTGAGCGATCCGTCGCCGCCGATGACGACCAGGGCGTCGATGCCGTGCTGCTTCAGCACAGCGGCGGCCCGGGCGCGGCCTTCAGTCGTACGGAAGTCGTCAGAGCGGGCGGTGCGCAGGATGGTGCCGCCCCGCTGGATGATGTTGGCGACTGAACGGGGGCCGACCTGGCGGATGTCGCCTTCGATGAGTCCCTGGTAACCGCGATAGATGAACGACGCCCTGAGCCCGTCGTAGATGGCAGTGCGGGTGACTGCGCGGATGGCAGCGTTCATGCCCGGCGCGTCACCGCCGCTGGTCAGGATTCCCAGGTGTTGAGGCTTCATTGCTGCAGTGTAACGGGAGGCGGAGAAGGTGGCCAGCTCGGGAACTGAGCTGGCAGAGAACTTGACATAAGGGGACTCAACTTTAATAATAGGGGTTATATGAACCAGGAACGATTCACTGAAACAGCTCTCACGGCGCTGGCCCAGGCCCAGCAGCTGGCACAGGCCGGACAGAACCAGCAGCTCGAACCTGGCCACGTCCTCACCGCGCTGCTGACGGACCAGACCGGCCCGGCCGCCCGGCTCGTGGAACGCAGCGGCGGCCAGCCGGCCCAGCTGCTGGCCGCCCTGCAGGCTGCCCTTGCCCGCCTGCCCAAAGTTTCAGGCGCGGCCGGCCAGTACATGTCGAACAGCCTGAACAGCGGGCTCGCTGAAGCCGAGAAGCTCGCAGCCGAATGGGGTGACAGTTACGTCGCCGCAGACACGCTTTTCGTTGCACTGGCGGACAGCGCCCGGCAGCAGCTCCAGGGCGTGCTGCCGGACAGCGCCGCCCTGAAAGAAGCCGCCAGCCAGATAAGGAAGGGAAGGACCGTGGACACCCGCTCAGCTGACACGAGTTTCGAAGCGCTTGAGAAGTACGGCCAGGACCTCACCCAGCGCGCCCGGGACGGCAAACTCGACCCGGTCATCGGGCGCGACGCCGAGATACGCCGCGTCATCCAGATACTCATGCGCCGCACCAAGAACAACCCCGTGCTCATCGGTGAACCCGGCGTCGGCAAGACCGCCATCGCCGAAGCCCTGGCGCAGCGCATCGTCAACCGCGACGTGCCGGACGGACTGCAGGGCAAACGCGTCATGGCCCTCGACATGGGCAGCCTGCTCGCCGGAGCGAAGTTCCGCGGCGAGTTCGAAGAGCGCCTCAAGGCAGTCATCGACGAGACGGTGCGCTCCGAAGGCGAAGTGATCCTGTTCATCGACGAACTGCACACGATCGTGAACGCAGGTAAGGCCGAAGGCGCCGTGGACGCCGGCAACATGCTCAAACCGCCCCTCGCCCGTGGCGAACTGCGCATGATCGGCGCA
>CAYPKV010000044.1:5823-16610 GCA_964411415.1 uncultured bacterium | reverse complement strand
CCAGTAAACCCACCATCCTGCCCATCCCGCTACCCCCTGACGCAGCCCTGCGTTTGCAGGGACATTACCAGAATGTCACAGCCGGTTACATTCACCCGTCTTTAATCAGGCACGGCGAATCACAGCGTTCGCTCATAATCGGCTGACGAACTGCTGCTAACCTCACAGCAACCGTGAACACCTATCCGATACTTTCCGTAGATTCGGTCACGAAACGCTTCACCGGCACCCTGGCCGTTGACGCGCTGAGTTTCGAGGTCCGGCGCGGTGAGATATTCGCCCTGCTGGGACCCAACGGCGCCGGCAAGACCACGACCGTCCGCATGCTGGCCGGCATCACCCAGCCCGATACGGGCCGGCTTACTTTCCGCCTCAACGGCGACGGCGGCGTGACCGCCCGGGCCCGGCCCGCTGCGCTCGGCTACCTGCCCGAAGAACGCGGCCTGTACCAGGACCAGAAGGTGCTGCGCACGCTCGTCTACCTGGCGCGGCTGCGGGCCGTGGAACAGAGCACCGCGGAGGCACGTGCCCTTACCTGGCTCGAACGCTTCAGCCTGGCGGAAAGGCGCGACTCGAAGATCAGCGAGCTCTCCAAAGGCAACCAGCAGAAGGTGCAGTTCATCGCCAGCATCCTGCACGAACCGAAGATCGCCATCCTGGACGAACCGTTCTCCGGTTTCGACCCCGTCAATCAGGACCTGGTCAGCAGCGTGATCCGTGAACTGCGCGACTCCGGCATGACCATCCTGCTCAGCGCCCACCACATGGACCTGGTCGAGAACCTGGCTGATTACATACTGCTTATGCACCAGGGCAAAGGCGTGCTGCGCGGCACGATGGCGGAGATCCGTGCTTCTTCCGGGGTCGGCCGCCGGCTCAGCGTCACCTTCGGCCGTGAACCAGGCGGCCTGGACCTGCAGGCTATGCCGGGCGTCGATGCCGTCCTGGCGCTCAGCAACAGCTCAGCACGGCTGTCGCTCGACAGCGACGCTTCAGTGAACAGTGTGCTGCACGAACTGACCCGCCAGGCGGAAGTGATCGACGTCCAGACTGACCTGCCTTCGCTGCGGGAGATTTACCTGGACACCGTCGCCGGAGGTACGCAGTGAAGCACCGCGACGCCGTGAAGATCATCACCGCCTGGGAGTTCAGGCGGTTCCTGCGCTTGGGCGAGCTGATCAGCACCGTGCTGATCACCGTCGCGCTCGGCGCCGGCATCCCGCTGGCCATGGACTTCTTCGCCAGCCGCTCCGAAGGGGCGACGGTGACGCTGGCGCAGACCGGCGGGGCACCGCTCCAGGCGGTTGGCGGCTTCGAGTTCGTGCCGATGGACAGCGACGCCGCGGCCGCAGCGCTGGCTGAAGATGACATCGACGGCATCATCGACGTGAGCGACCCGGAGGCGCCCGTCCTGCTCCTGTCCAGCGAGGAGCCGTGGACCGAGGAGCTGAGCGAACATCTGGTCAGCGCCGCACTGGATGAGCGGCTCGACGCCGCCGGCATCGATCCGCAGGAGCTGGAGGCGGTACTGAGCCCGGTCCGGCTCGACGTGCGCCTGACCACCTCCGACAGCGGGCGGGGTGCCGACACCCTCGTCATCGTCGTGGTGTCCGGCACGATGCTGTTCGTGATCTTCCTGGGCACCGGCATGCTGTTCGGCACCATCACCGGCGAGAAGACCAACCGGGTGACGGAGCAGATCGTCAGCGCCGTGTCGCCCCAGGCGTGGATCGACGGCAAGGTGCTGGGCACCGGTGGTTACATGCTGGTGTACCTGCTGGCACTCGGGCTGGGCATCGTCCTGGCGGTCGTGGTGCGGGCACTCATCGCCGGTGAACCGGTGCCGCCCCTGCCGCCAGCGGCCGCCAGTCCGCTCATGATCATCGTCGCCGTACTGTTCGGACTGCTCGGGACCGCGTTCTACTACATGCTGTTCGCCGCGGTCGCCGCGACGATCGACGACCCCAACACCAGCCAGCGCAGCGGGCTGATCATGCTGCCGGCCCTGTTCGTGGGCCTCAGTTTCCTGGGCCTGCTTGGCAGCACGGACAGCGTGCTGTTCCGGATAATGAGCTACCTGCCACTCACGAGCCCGAGCGCCATGCCGATCCGCCTGCTCGCAGGTGACGCCGGTACGTTCGAGGTGATCGTCTCGCTGCTGGTCATGATCATCTGCGTACTGCTGGCACGTTTCGCGGCCGGCCGCATATTCTCGCTCGGCATCCTGATGACCGGCAAGGAACCGACCTGGCGGGAGATGCTCCACTGGCTGCGCCGCGCCTGAACGACCTGCTGCCGCGTTAGATTGTACGGATGCAGGTGAAACTGAAGAAACTCCGTCCGAGCGCCGTGCTGCCCGGCTACCAGACCGAGCTGTCTGCCGGCATGGACCTGTCCGCCGATCTGGACGCCCCGGTCGAGCTGCAGCCGGGCGAGCGGTTCGCCGTACCGACGGGCCTGGCCATCGCGCTGCCAGCCGGCTTCGAAGGCCAGGTACGTGCCCGCAGCGGCCTGGCGTACCGGCACGGCATCACCATGAGCAACGGCGTAGGCACCATTGATGCTGATTTCCGCGGCGAAGTGAAAGTGCTCATCACCAACGCCGGCACTGAACCGTTCACGCTTGAACCCGGCATGCGGATCGCCCAGCTGGTCGTGGCCCGCCATGAACGGGTCGTCTGGGATGAAACCGACGAGCTGGACGATACGGCCCGCGGTGAAGGCGGCTTCGGCCACACGGGGCGCTGAGATGGGACTCGCGGAGGCCCGCGCCCACCTGGCCAGCTTCGGTCGGGAGAGTGACGTCATCGAGTTCGCATCGTCGAGTGCCACGGTTGAGCTGGCTGCGCAGGAGCTGGGCACGGAACCCGCGCACATCGCCAAGACCCTGGCCTTCCACGACGGGGACACCGGCCGGGCGCTGCTGGTCGTGGCCGCCGGTGACGCCCGCGTGCACAGTGGCCCGTTCCGCCGGCAGTTCGGCTTCAAGCCGCGCATGCTCGGTGCAGAAGACGTGGAGCGGCTGACCGGCCATCCTGTGGGCGGGGTCTGCCCGTTCGCCAACCCGGCCGGCACGCGCGTGTTCCTGGACGTGTCGCTGCAGCGTTTCGAGACCGTCTATCCGGCGGCCGGCAGTACCAACTCAGCGATCAGACTGACCGTTCCGGAGCTGCTGGAGTACAGCGGCGCCCTCGACTGGGTCGACGTCATGAAGGACTGGCGGCCCGCCGAAGGCAGCTGAGCTGACGGCAGGCTGACAGGCAGCTGCTTATGGTTGGCCCATAGGCGCCACCCGGGCGCCATTCGTACTACTGTATCTGGAGGACCAATGCGCACTTTGCTGACAGTTACCGCCTTCTCGCTGCTGGCCCTGGCTGCTGCCCAGCCGGCCGGCACGCTCCGCCTCTACACCTCACAGCCGGACGCTGACGCAGCTGCAACTGCCGCCGCCTTCGAAGCGGCCCACCCCGGCGTGACCGTCGAAGTGTTCCGCTCCGGCACCGAGCAGGTCATCGCCCGCTTCCTGCTGGAAGCCGAGGCCGGCGAACCGCAGGCGGACGTCCTGCTGCTGGCTGACGCCCCGACCTTCGTTCTGCTGAAAGAGCGTGGCCTGCTCGAGCAGCACGAACCGGCCGCCAACGTCGTGCCCGAAGAGTTCCATGATGCAGACGGCTACTACTTCGGAACGAAGGGGCTCGCCAGCCTGATCACCTACAACACCAGCCTTGTGAGCGATCCGGTCAGCAGCTGGGCCGATCTGGCCGCCCTGCCGGCCGGACAGATCATCATGCCCAGCCCCAGCTACTCGGGTGCCGCGGCCTTCAACCTGGGTGTCATCACCGGTGACCCGCGCCTCGGCTGGCAGTTTTACGAGGACCTGGCCGCCGCCGACGTGACCCTGGTGCAGGGCAACGGAGCAGTACTGCGCGGCGTCGCTGAGGGCGAGCGTCCTTACGGCATCGTCGTCGACTACCTGCCGCTGCGCGCGATGCTCGAAGGTTCACCCGTCGATGTGGTCTTCCCCAGCGAAGGCGTACCCGTCATCACTGAACCCGCCGCCATCGTTGCCGGCACCCCGAACCTGGAAGCCGCCCGTGCCTTCATCGACTTCCTCGTCTCCGAGGCCGGCATGCAGCTGACCGTCGACCTGGGCTACCTGCCTCTGAGCGACGTCGTTGAACCTCCCGCCGGCTTCACTCCTCTGAGCAGCCTCACCGTTCTGGACGCCGATGCCGAAGCACTGGCCGCCAGCCGCGAGGCTGACAAGGAGCGGTTCGCCGAACTGTTCGGCGAGTAACTTTTTGACAGGTAACGGCGCCAACCGGCCCGGCCGCGAGTACCTCCGCTGGCGCCTCCTCAGCCCCATCAGCCTCGTGCTGGTGGGGCTGCTCGTGCTCCTTGCCTTCACGACCGCCCTGCCGCTGTGGCGCCTGATCGAGCGCGGCCTGAACCCGGACGCGCTGTCCTGGCTCACTTCAAGCAACCTGTCGCTGCGGGCCCTGTGGAACAGCCTGCGCACCTCAGCGGCGGTAGCCGTGCTGGCCACCGGCCTGGGTGCGTTCCTGGCCCTGTTCCTGGGCCGCTACCGCGTGCCGGGCGCCGGCCTGCTGCGCGTGTTCATAATGTTGCCGCTGGTGGTGCCACCACACATCCTGGCGCTCGCCTGGCTCAGCTGGGTCGGACCGCGCGGCCACTTCAGCCGCTTCTTCACCTGGCTGACCGGTATGGACCAGGTGCCCTGGAGCCTGTACGGGGAGAGCGGCATCGTACTGCTGCTGACGGTGTTCGCCGTGCCCGTTGCCTACCTGACGATCAGCGCCGGTTTCGGCCGGCTGCCCCGCACGCTCGAAGAGGCCGCCCAGCTCGAAGGTGCCGGCAGCTGGCAGATCAGCCGTTACCTGACACTGCCTCTCCTGCGGCCCCACCTGCTGGCGGCGATGATGCTGGCTTTCCTGGCGTCGGCCGGCAACTTCGGCATCAACGCCCTGCTGGGCATCCCCGGCCGTTTCAACACACTGCCGACCCTGATCTACCAGCGCGTGACGAGCTTCGCCAGCGGCGGCCTGGGCCATGCAGCCGCCCTGTCGCTTCTGCTCGTGCTCGTGGCGGCTGTGGCGCTCACCGTCCAGTACATCCTCAACCGCCGGACGGCGCAGCTTGACGCCCAGCTGGAGGTCCGCCGGCCGTTGCGGCTGACGCGCGGTGGCCGCCTGCTCGCAGCAGTCGTGTGGGCGGCCGCCGTGTTCGCAGCCGCGGGGCCGTTCCTGGCGCTCATCCTGACCAGCCTCAGTCGCGCTTATGGCCTGCCGTTCGAGCTGGCCAGCTTCGACCTGCGTCACTACCGGTTCGTACTCACCGAACTGCCTTCGTTCCGAGCGGCGCTGCAGAACAGCCTGCTGCTGGCGACGGTTTCCAGTCTGGTCGCCGCCTCGGTCGCGACGCTGCTCGGTTACGTGCTCCTGAAACTGCGTCGCAACGGCTGGCTGCTGCAGCTGCTCGTCGACCTGCCTTACGCCCTGCCCGGCATCGTGTTCGCCCTGGGCCTGATACTCAGCTGGCTGCCTTCGCCGATCCCGGGCCTGCGGCTCTACGGGACGCTGGGCCTGCTCGGCATCGCCTACTTCGGGCACTACCTGGCGTTCGCACTGCAGCCGATCCAGGCGGCCTGGCGGCAGCTGGATCCCCGGCTGGAGGAGGCCGCCCAGCTCGACGGTGCCAACCTGTTCCAGGCAGTGCGCTGGGTGCTGCTGCCGATGCTGGCGCCCACGGTCGTCGTGGCGACGCTGCTCGTGTTCCTGAGCGCGGTGTCCGAGATATCGCTGTCCGCGCTGCTGGCCGGCTCCGGCACCGAGACGCTCGGTTGGCTGATCTACGGCCTGGAACAGGCAGGCACGGGACACGCAGCGGCGGCACTGTCAGTGATCCTGCTGCTGATGATCGGCGTGGTTGCGGCGCTGGCCGGGCTGCTCAGCAGGCGGTTTAACGGCGCCGGCCGGAGGCGCGGCTGACGCCCATCTGGCGCATCATACCCGCGAAATATGCCACGATTGCTCCACGACAGAATCCTGTACCGGGGGTATGAACATGCGCAAGTTTCCGGCCCTGCTGACGCTGCTGCTGGCAGGCATTGCTTTCAGCCAGAGCGACAGCCGCTTCCTGACGGCGCTGCAGTCAGTCCCAGCGCTGCCGTTCGTGCAGGACGCCAGCAACATCGTCAGTTTCGCTGATGCTGACGCCGCCTTCGCCGCCCGTCGTGTGAAGGTGCCTGCTGCATGGAGCGATGATTTCAACCCCAGCCTGATCATGAGCCTGCCGCCGACGATGCCAGCTGATCTCATCCAGTACCTGCACGTCGGCGCAGCGGATTACCCGGCTGAACTTGGTTTCGACTTCTTCGACATCAGCCACACCATCGAGTTTGGGCAGCCGCCGGAGCAGGCTTTCGTGCTGTTCGGCGACTTCACGGAGGAGCGCGTTGCAGCAGCCTTCATGGCACGGGGCTACTTTCAGGACGGTGCGCTGCTGTGCCCGGCCGCAGGCTGCGACACGGGCCACACGGTGGACCTGGCAAACCGAAACCCCGGCAACCCGTTCGGTGGCGCGCTGGGCCGCTCGTTCCCGGTATGGGCGACGGCTCAGTCGGTAGCGACGTCGCCCAGCCTGGCGGCCCTGAACAGGATCGTCACTGCCGCCGGAACCGACACCCTGGCCGACCTGCCGGAAGTGCAGGCGCTCGACGCTGTGCTGGCCGGCTGGCCACTCCTGGTTGGTGTCAGCATCGCGAACCCGCTCCTGCTCGCCGTGGCCGATCCGCTCCAGCCGGCTGAGGATCAGGCGGTCCTGGCTGCCCAGCCGCTGCCGCCCTACTCGCTCATCGCTTATGCCAGCACCGCTGACGCTGACAACGAGTACGGCCTCGTGCTGCTCGTGTACGGCGACGCATCGAGTGCTGAGCAGGCCGCTGCCGCACTCGATGTCCGCCTGACGCAGCTGCACTCAATCACACGCAGGGTCCCGTTCGCGGAGTTCCTCGCGGATCACGGGACGCTGGCGCCGGCTGAGGTGCGGACCGATGCAGCGACCGGCCTGAGCGTGGTCGTGGTGAGCCTGGCGGCCCCGCTGCCCCAGGAAGCTGCCGCTATCGCCGCAGGGCCGTTCAGCCGTTTCCGTGACGGCCTGTTCATGCGCGACACGGCCTGGCTGCTGCCCGGCAACTAGTCAGCCAGGGCGTCGAGCAGCACGGCTGCGTTGAAGCGGAGCAGCTGCTGGAATGTCTCGACCGTGTCGCTGCCGCCCCCTTCAGGGTCGAGCACGTACACGGGCAGGCCTGCCTCAGCAGCGACCACCTCGGCTGGCCGGGGGCTCAGCTGGCGTTCGCTGAACAGCGCCCGGGCGCCCGAACCCCTGATCAGCTCCAGGGCCTGGCGGATGTAGTCAGGTGAAGGTTCGCGGCCCGGGAACGGTTCGATCTCGACCACCAGGTCGAGGCCATAACGGTTCGCGAAGTAAGGCCAGGCGTCGTGGAACGGCACGAACGCTGCGCCCCGGACCGGTTCCAGCGTTTCGAGCAGCTCCCGGTCCAGGTCAGCCAGGTCACCCAGCAGCGCTTCCGTGTTGGCGCGGTAAGCCGCGGCGTTGTCCGGATCGAGTTCGCTGAGGGTGTTGCCGATGACTTCAGCGGCACTCATGGCGATGGTCACGTCCAGCCAGATGTGGGCGTTGACGAACTCGCCCTCTGCGCTGGGGCGGCCACCGGCTCCGAGCGGGCTGAAACTGATGGAATCCATGACCACCAGCTGCCGGGCGTCCGTACCGCTGGCAGCGATGAGCCGCTGCACCCAGTCGTCCAGGCCGACGCCACCGTTGCTGATGACCAGGTCAGCGTCGGCTACCCGCATCACGTCCCTGGGTGCCGGATCGAAGCTGTGAGGCGACACGCCGGCCGGCAGCAGCTGATGCACGTCGGCCAGGCCGCCCGCGATCTGGGCGGTCAGGTCCGCCCAGGGGTGGATGGTCACGACCACCTGCGGTCGCGCGAATGCAGCGCCCAGCAGCACCAGGGCAAGGGCGCTCAGACGGCGCATCAGTGATGCTCCGAGAAGTCGCCGGCAGGCATGAGCAGGCCCAGTCCGGCGGGGTTGCCACCGGTTTCGAACACGGCGACCGGCTGCAGTTCACCGGCGGCGCTGCTGAGCCGCTGCACCTGGCCGCTGCCGGGATCGCTTACCCAGACGTCGTCGTGCCAGACGGCCAGTGCGGGCCGGCCAGCCGGGTGTTCAGTGCCGACAAGTCCGCTCAGGCTGTGCACCAGGAGCGCCTGACCGTCTGTCAGCTGCAGCAGGTGCACGGAACCGTCCGCGTCCAGCACCACGAGTCCGCTGTCAGTGAAGGCTGCGGCACGTGGCGTGGCGGGCAGCGGCACGGTGTGCAGTTCAGCCGTGACGGTGTCGATCAGCGCCAGGCCACTGCCGGAGTTGCCGATGGCGATCCCATCAGCTTCCGCGTAGAAGGTGCCGACCCGCGCGCCGCCAGCAACGGGCACGTAACGTGCGTTCAGACCGGCGTCGAGCAGCAGGACCGCGTCCTGGCAGCCGAAGAGGACCTGTCCGGCCACGCTGATCGAGCCGTGGGCGGCGGGGCATTCGAAACTGGCGACGCTGTCACCGGTGGCCAGCTCGCGGACCGTGACCACGCCTGACTGGCTCACGCCGGTCATCATGTAGCCGTCCAGCAGCTCAGCTGAACCGTGATCCGGCCCCGCACCTTCACTGAGCCCGTAGTTCAGGCTCAGACCGAAGAGGTTCTCGTCGAACAGCGCCACGCTGCCGTCGCCGTCGTGGAATACGAGCAGCTGCTCACCCGCCACGGTGACGTGGCCGGGTCGGGGTCCCGAGTTGATGGTCGCCAGGACATGCGGTGCGCTGGCGTGCAGGTGGCCGTGGTCACCATGGTCTTCGACGAACAGTCCGGAGTGGATTATTGAGACCCGGTTCGCATCTCGGTGGGTGGCGATGAGGTGCTGGCCGCCGCCGCTGACCGTCAGGGTGCCGCCGCTGGCCCCGGGAACGGTGAAGCTGCCCAGCAGCGTGCCGTCGTGCGCGTCCAGGATGCTGATCTGGTTGGTGGCCGCGTCTGAGACGGCCAGTCTTGGTTCCGCGTATGCGCTGCACAGCAGCATGGTGACCAGTAAGGCCGCGAGTCTGGGTTTCATCAGTTGTTCCCGTCCGGGTCAGCCAGGTAATTGAGAATGCATTCTCATCAGCGCCCGGGGGCAAGGTTACGCTGCCCGGGCGCTGACTGTCAACCGGCTGCGCTGCTCAGCTGCGGGGCCGCACCGTCAGCGTCTGTGCGACCGAGCCGAATGGCCCTTCTTCATCGTGCAGGATGCTGTGGGTCAGGCCGGCACCGGCAGGGCCGATCGAGGCTGCACTGTCCAGAGCCACCCAGCTGCTCAGCGGCGCGCGGAACAGGTGCGCGGTCAGGTCCAGGTTCGGGTAGAGCAGCTCCTGGGGCGGGACGAGCGCCGCGGCCCCGTTGGCGACATCGACCAGACCCAGCACCCGGGCTGTGTTGCTCACCTCTTCCCCGGCGATCAGCTGCAGCGGACTGTTCAGCCAGAACACCACCCCGCCGTCAGGCCCGCGTCGGTGCCGGATCTGCACCGACCGCACGAACCCGCCCGGCCACGTATCGTTCAGGTGCCAGTCAGGCAGTTCGCTGCGCGGCGGCACCGGCCGCAACGCTGAAGCGGCGAAAGCAGCCGTGTCATAACGCTCCGCGAGCCAGGCACGGGCCACGACAGCAGCACGGCCGGCGTGACTCAGCCGCGCTTCGACCAGCTCGATGGTACGCCCGGGCCGCAGCACCTGCAGCTGCAGGTCAACCGCCTCCATTGGGATGACCCCGAGGATGTCAACCGACAGGCGGATGAGCTGCAGCCGCTCCTGCGGCCGGCGCTCACTGAAGTCCCGCTCGACCGCATGGGCCAGCAGCCCGATGGCAGGCGCGATGTGCTGTTCGGCCGGGTTCCAGCCGCCACTGACGTGCGCCGTCGGCCGGAAAGACGTGGCCGACTCCCGGATGAAATACGCTGTCTCCTCACTCATGTTCAGGCAACGATAACTGACGGGACACGATATCCTCGGGCGTGAGGGAACCATGCCGGACTACGACTACCTGCTGATCGGCGGCGGGATGGCCGCGGACGCTGCCGCCCGTGGCATCCGCGACGCCGACCCGGACGGGACCATCGGCCTCATCGGCGCTGAACCGTTCGCCCCCTACAACCGCCCGCCGCTTTCCAGGGGACTGTGGCAGGACTACAGCGAAGACGAGATCATGCGGGAGACGGACGAACTCGGGGTCGACCTGCACCTGGGCCGCACCGCCACCAATATCGACCGCCAGCGCCGGCAGGTTACTGACGACAGCGGAACGACGTACGGCTACCGCAAGCTGCTGCTGGCGACCGGCGGTCAGCCCCGCCGCCTGAGCGGCCCTGACGATGGGGTCATCTACTACCGCACCCTGGCCGACTATCGCCGGCTGCGCCAGCTGACTTCTGAACCCGCCAGGGTGATCGTCATCGGCGGCGGCTGGATCGGTGCGGAGCTGGCCGCGGTACTGACCGATGTCGGGCACAGCGTCGCAATGGCCTTCCCGGAACCAGGTCTGCTGGCCCGACTGCTTCCTGCGGGGCTCAGCAGCAGCCTGACTGAGCAGTTCCGGTCGAGGGGCGTGACCGTGCACGCCGGCCGTCTGGTCAGGTCGGCAGTGAACGGACTCGT
>CAYPKV010000044.1:0-5723 GCA_964411415.1 uncultured bacterium | reverse complement strand
GACCCCGACATCCTGGCAGCCGGCGACGTCGCCAGCGTCTTCAGCCCGGCCCTCGGCATGCGCCGGCGCGTTGAACACGAGGAGAACGCCAACCTGACCGGCTGGTACGCCGGCCAGGCGATGGCACAGCTGCGGCAGCCGTTCACGCTGCTGCCGATGTTCTACTCGGAGCTGTTCGGACAGTCGATAGACGGCGTCGGACTGGTCGATTCAGGAATGGAGACGGTCGAGCGCTGGGAAGAACCTGATCTGCGCGGCACCATCTACTACCTGGCTGACGGCCGGGTGAAAGGTGCACTGATGTGGAACAGCCCCGGCCGCATTGGTCACGCGCGGGAACTGATCGAACAGGGCGGCAGCAGCCAGACCTGAAGTTCGGCAGCGCGCGACACAGTCAGCCGGGCATCCGCAATGCTACGTTCAGTGGGCAGGGGCAAAGCAGAGCCTGGGGGGCAGGCTTGCGTGACCACTGACCTGGGATCCGGTCAGTGGTCACGCTGCTCTCTGCGCCCGGAGCATCTCGCGCTTCCCGCCCGGCGGACCTGGCAGCTTCACGACCTCGAAACCCAGTCCGGCCAGCAGGCGGCGCACCGTCCCCTTCACCGAGTAGGTCACCAGTACGCCGCCGGGGCGCAGGCACTCCCACAGCTGCTCCAGGAACGCTTCGTCCCACAGTTCCGGATTCGCCTCCGGACTGAAGGCGTCGTGCCAGACCGCATCGAACGGCCCGGGCAGGCTGGCCTGGCGCGCCTCACCGACCAGCACCTGCAGGCTGACTCCGGGTGCAAGACCGACGCGCAGCGCACCAGGCGGAACGAAGTCCGGGAGGCCGGCCCGGAACTCCAGCCAGACGTCCAGCAGTGCAGGATCATGCAGCAGGTGTCCGAACTCCAGACCGCGCACGGTGTCAGCACTCAGCAGTGACTTCTCGAGCGAGACCAGCTCCAGCTGCGCACCCGTGCGGACTGCGGCATCAGCAGCCAGCCAGCAGTTCAGTCCGGTACCGAAACCGACCTCGAGGACGCGCACCGCCTTACCGTCTGCCAGCGCTGCGGCCACCCCTGAACCTTCGAGGTACACGTGCCTCGCTTCCGCCGCCGCCCCGTGCAGCGAGTGGAACGTCTGTCCATAAGCTTCACTGTGCAGGGTGAGGCTGCCGTCGCCGGTGCGCTGTGGCTCTGTCATGGGCTGATTCTAAAGCCTGCCCGCCGTTGGTTAAGCTCTTAAGTATGAATGACGACCACGTTCTCGCCTCTGCCGCATCCGTGCTGCCGGACGCCGACGCTGCCACCGTAGCTGACCTGGCCAGCCGGACCGCTCCGACACTGACGACCGTACTGCGCCATGCCAGCATCCGCCGTTTCAGACCAGAGCCACTGCCGGCTGACGTTCTGAACGCCATGCGCGCCGCCCTGGTGCGCGGCCCCACGGCCTCGGCCCTGCACAGCTACAGCCACGTACTCGTGTGCGACCCTGAGCTGAAGAGCCAGCTGGCCGACCTGGCCGGCAACCAGCCGTTCATTCGCGACGCCGCCCTGATGATCGTGAGCGCGGTCGACATGCGCCGTACCGCCATCGCCGTCAAAGAGCAGGGTTACGACTACACCGCGCACGACCCGCGCATGATGGTCAGCGCAGTCGCCGATCTGAGCATCGGTCTGCAGAACGCTTCGCTTGTCGCCCAGTCGCTCGGCTTCGGCACGGTGATGCTGGGTGGAGTGCTCGACGGTTCACTGGAGATCGCCCGGGCACTGTCACTGCCGGAACGGGTCGTGCCCGTACTGGGACTGGCCGCAGGCCGACCGGCGCAGACCGACTGGCCGGCACCCCGGGCCCGCCTGCCCAGGCAGCTGCTGTTGCACGAGGACGGCTGGAGCCTGAGCCCGCAGGAGGAACTGGAACTGATCCGCAGGCACGACCTGGACACGCGCGAGAGCGGCGAGTACGAGGGCCGGCGCATCCGCTGGTCCGTCATGGGCAAACCAGGTGAAGACCCGGCAACCGTCGGTGAGTACGGCTGGCTCGAGCACACCGCCCGCAAGCAGGGCCGGCTCAGCTGGGGACCCCAGGGTGAGAAGGTGGATCACGACTTCGCCGCCCAGGGGCTGAGGGTGAGCAGTACCGGCTGAGCCCCGGATGCTAGCATCAGTGCATCACACGTCCGGCCGGGCTGCTGGCAAGCAGATCTGGCTGAGGAGGACCCGATGCCAAGAATTCTGCTGCTCCTTGCCACCCTGCTTCTCTCAGCCAACGCCGCGGCGCAGTATCCCAGCCGGCAGACCGGCACCGTGACCGCCGAGGTTGACGGCCGCAATGTCACTGCAGTCACTACCGCGACGGAGGTGCCTGCCAACGCCGCTGACAGCGCAACCGACGAGAACCAGCGCGCCATCCTTGAGCGGGTCGCAGGCACGACTCAGCACACCGCCAGCTTCGCCCTGCATGAAGCCTTCATGCTGGGCGGCATCCAGCTGACCGCGGAACGCATCTGGGTGACTGTCAGCACCGAGACCGACCATCCGGACGGCAGCAGCTTCGACTCGTTCCTGGTGCAGTTCGCCCTTGATCCGGAGAACCTGCAGCTGATCGACGAAGACGAGGCAGAGATCAGCTTCTACCCGCGCGGCTCCAGCTGGTCCGATTACTACGCCCTGACGGAAGGCAGCCTGCAGCTTGACGAGGTCGTCGTGCTGGACGGCCAGACCCTGCGCATCACCGGGTCATTCAGCGGCCTGTTCAGCCACCAGACGGAGTTCGACATCACGCACAACCCAGCCGACGTCCTCAGCGTGAACGCCACCTTCGAACTGTCGGAGGTCGGGGCGAGCGACGTCACCCTCAACCTGCTGCAGGAGTGACCGACCGGGATTGACGGCTCATTGACAGCTGGTCTGTAAGATGCAGCATGTCAAAGCTGAAACAGCGCCTGATCGCACTCGTTCTTGTGATCATGGCAGGCACCGCCGCCGCCCAGGAATGCAACTGGGAGCTTGAACCGAACAACCTGCCCCACCAGGCGAACCTGCTGACCATCACGCCACCAGCAGGGATCTGCATGGCGGGCGACCTGCCCGGCACCGACCAGGACGTGTTCCTGCTGGAGGTCGGCGCTGACCTGGCCAGCCACATCTGGGTGCTGGAACTGGAAGGCTTCGAAGCCGGCCTGACCCGCGTGGACATCATGCAGCTGGAGTTCCTGGACAACCAGGTGGACGTTACGGCGCGCGAGAACCTGCTGACCCTGCAGAGCCTTTACGGCCGGATGCACTCGAGCGAACCGTTCATGCTGGCACCCGGCCGCTACTGGTTCGGCTTCTCCAAAGACGGCGGTTCCGGTGAGTACGTCGCCTACCTGCGCAGCACCGGCAGCGTCGCCACCGTTTCTGGTGGCGACCTGAGTGCCGCCCGCAGCGGCGCGTTCAGAACCGGCGGCCCGTTGCCCGATGGACTGAGCGTGCCGTGGCAGGTCACTGCCGGCGACGCCGACCTGCTGTGGACCCTGGAGCTGCAGGTGCCACTCGGCGCCAGCGCCGAACTCGTCCTCAGCGGCCCAGCCGGGGTGATCGGCAGCACCCGCACCGACGCGAACGGCTACGCCCGCCTGGACAGTTTCGGCACCGGAGCCGGCGACTTCACCGTTGCGGTGAACGGGGCACTGAGCCACCACCAGCTGACCGTCACTCAGAGCGGCCGCATGGCTGACGGCAACGAGGTCGAGCCGAACAACAACGTCCAGACCGCCAACCTGTTCCCGCCCGGCACCGAGATCAGCGGGTCCGCCAGTGACGATGACTGGTTCCGCATCGACCTGACCGAAGCCGGCAGCTGGGACGTGGACGTGCAGGCAACTGACGCGCTGCACCTGAGCCTGTATGACGCAAGCGGGCAGCTGCTGCTCGAACGTTTCCGCATCACCACCGGCATAAGCGGCCTGCAGCTCGCAGCCGGCACCTATTACCTGAAGGTGAACGCCCCGGCCACGCCTGACTACACGCTCGCGCTCCGGCCCGGCCGGCCGGCAGCGGCAGGCTGGGAGGCGGAACCGAACGACCGCATCACCGCCGCGTCACTCATCGGTGAAGAAGGGCAGCTGCGTGGCGAGCTGACCCACAATGACACCGACATCCTGGCATTCGAAGTAACGGGCGAACCGCAGCTGTACCGCGCGCAGCTGGTCGGCAGCGGCGCACTGGAACTCAGCCTGCTCAACGGCGCCGGCAGTTCACAGACCTCAGTGCGCGGCACGCAGCGTCTGCGCCTGGACAACCTGCACCTGCACTCCGGAATCCATTACTTCAGGGTTACCGGCGACCCGGGCGAGTACGCGCTGCGGCTCCTGCCACTGGGCCCGGTTCCCGAGGTGCAGCCCGAGGATTTGCCACCCGCCGACGAGCCGCTGCAGGCGTCTCCTGCCGCCACCGAACGGCAGTCAGCTGAAGAGGCAGCCGCCGCACCCGAACAGGCGATAACCGACCCGCCGCCACCCCCGCCACCCGGCATCATCGAACTGGAACCGAACGACGACACCACCCGCGCCATGCTGCTCACCCCGGGCGTACCGCGCGTCGGCACGCTGCACAGCAGCACAGATACCGACTACTACCGGTTCTTCCTGGCCGAGGACCAGCCGGTGCGGCTGGAGATCGTCGGCCCGGCCAACGTCGCACCCATCCCGATGAACGTCAGCGGTCACGGCTGGATCGAGGCGCCTTCCCGCAGCGAACCGGGCACACCCGTCAGCGCCGACATCTGGCTGCTGGCCGGCGACCATTACGTCGAGGTACGTCGTGTCGACACCGAAGGCGGCTGGTACCAGCTGCGCCTGACCCAGCTGAACGCTGCCCTGCCACGTGACGCTGAACTGGGGGAACTGCCACTCAGCATCAACCTGAACAGCGAGGCAGATGCCGTAGCCGCCTACTGGCATCAGGGCCAGGAAGTCAGCATGAACGCCGAACTGCGCAACACCGGCAGCACTCCCCTGCAGCTGCAGCTGAACGCCAGCGTCAGCGACGCACGGGCCGGGGTAACCGTCCAGGAGCAGCTCAGCCTGGCAGCCGGTGCCACGGCCACCGTTCCGCTGACCATCAGCCTGCCCGCTGACCTGCGCGACGACCTGCCACTGAACGTCTCACTCGCCGCCGTGACAGACGGAGCAGCTGGCGGTGCCCAGCTGGCCCTGCAGCCGCGCTGCGAAGCGCTGCCACTCAACCCGCGCGACTGGTGGGCCGTGCCCGACTCGATGCTGGGCCGCCTGAACGTGCTGTGGCGCAACTTCGGCGCCGACCTGTACGGGGAGCACGCCAACGCGTCCCGCGCCCGTGCGCTGTTCGACGGCATGGTCACCCCGGCCACCGGCAGTCTCGTCCGCAACGCCACCGCCGAAGACGCCGTGACGATCGTCATCGCCGGCGACGGACCCGCTGAACTGCTCGGAGCGGTCATCCATCCGCTGAATGACCGCACTGTCGAGGACCAGCTGCGCGCTTTCCGCATCGAGACGTCCGAGGACGGCAGGAACTTCACGACCGCGTTCGAGGGCCAGCTGCGTGCCAGCCGCACCGATCAGGCGTTCAGGTTCGACCGGCCCGTCCGCGCGCGTTACGTGCGGCTCATCGGCCTGGACGACCAGAACGGCCGCAGCTCTGGCGGCTTCCTCGGTGAGCTGCGCCTCATCGCTGCCGACCCGGCCCTGTTCGGCAGCTTCGACCTGGCTGACCACG
>CAYPKV010000043.1:0-16799 GCA_964411415.1 uncultured bacterium | reverse complement strand
CTCACCCTGATCCAGACCAGGAAGATAATCCCGTTCCCGGTCTACCTGATCGGCGTCGATTACTGGAAGGGCCTGATCCAGTGGCTGCAGGGGGTCCTCGTCAGGAACGGCACGATCAACGAGAACGACCTGCACCTGTTCAAGGTGACGGACGACCTGAGCATGATCCCTGACGAGATCGAACAGTACTACCGCAGCATCCACAGCACCGGTTTCGAACTGCCGGAGTGACCGTTACTCGATGAACGGTGGCAGGGCGGCGGTCCCGAACACCTGCCCGGCCAGGCGATATATCTCAGCCGTCTCCATGCCGGCGCCCAGGTACGTGACGTCGCCCCGCCACAGTTCAACGTGCGGGTGCGGGTCATCCTGGGTCAGCTGGGCCGCCTCGAGCGTACCTGAGTTGCCGGTAGCTGCGATCACCTGGCCCTGACTGACCTGACTGCCTGCCTGCACGGTCGGTTCGATGCCGGACAGGTGCGCGTAACGGGACACGAAACCACCGGGGTGGCTGATCCACACCTGCATGCCCCGCAGCCGGTCCAGAGCTTCAGGTGGGGTGCTCAGGCTGGACTGTGATTCCGCGATCACTTCCTCGTACTCCTCGAGGGTCATCTCGGTGTAGCCGTGGTCGGCGCGGATGACGGTACCGGCTGCGACCGCCTGGATGGGCGTGCCGTAACTGATCGGTACGCTGACCGTCCCCTGGTAGAAGTCGAACCCTTCGTGGCGGCCGTTGCGGTAAGCGCGCAGGGCGCCTGGCAGGTGCGATGCCCGCGAGCTGATGGTCGCGCCGTCAACAGGCACGATGTAGCCGCTGGGCCAGCTGGCATCGAACTGGCTGTCCTGCAGTTCACGCAGCCGGCCGACGAGGCGGGTGGCGCTGACGGTGGGGTTGCGGGCGGCCAGGTCGGCTGCGGTCTCGCCGGTCAGGTTGCGGACCGTGGGGTCAGCCCCGGCGTTCATGAGCAGCAGCACCACGGCAGGGTCACGGGTGTCGCGGGCAGCGAGGTGCAGGACGGTGTTGCCGTCCTGATCAGCGGCGTTCAGGTCGGCACCGTGGTCCAGCAGCAGGCTGGCAGCCGCGGAAGCGCCCGGGCCGCTCACCGCCAGCATGAGCGGGGTGGCCCCGGCACTGTCGCGGATGTCGACCGGCGTGCCGGCTTCCAGGGCGGCGAGGATGTCAGCCGTGACGCCTTCAGCTGCGGCCGCGAGCAGGTCAGGCACGGCGGGCTGGCGGCTCAGGCTGCCCTGACCGAACGGCAGTTCGATCACGTCGAACTGCCAGAGGGCGACCACGGCAGCGGCGGCGATCAGCAGTATGGCGAGGATGGTTCGGAGCATGTCATCCACCATAGCGCTCCTGTTCACGAGGAACATGATGGTCATGAGCCGTCCGTGTGCTAGCATCCGCAGCTGTGTCCAGGCCCCTCACAAGTGAACTGCGGACGCTGACCGTCCTGGCGCTCCCCCTGGTGCTGGGGCAGCTGGCCCACTCCGGTGTCGGCTTCACCGATACGGTCATGGTGGGCCGCCTCGGTGGCCTCGAGCTTGCGGCCACCGCACTCGGCGCGGCCGTGTACTTCTTCCTGTTCATATTCTGTTCCGGCATCCTCTACTCGGTCGCACCATCGGTATCACAGGCTTACGGAGCAGGGGATGAGCCGGCCCTGCTGCTGGCGGCCCGCCAGGGTGTGTGGCTGGCTCTGTTCGTATCGGTGCCGGTGGCCGTGCTGCTGAACTTCAGCGGACCGCTGCTCCTGGCTGCCGGGCAGGACCCGGAAGTGGCGGCCCTGGCTGCCATGTACCTGCAGACCATCTCGTGGGGTTTCGTGCCGATGCTGCTGACGGTGGCGCTGCGCGGGTTCCTGGAAGGCACCGGTGACACGCGGCCCCTTATGTTCATCCTGTTCCTGGGCCTGCTGGTCAAGATCGTGCTCAACAGTGTGCTCCTCACCGGCTGGGGGCCGTTCCCGGCCCTCGGGGTGCGCGGTGCCGCCCTCTCCAGTGCGTTCGTCTATGTCGCCGAGTTCTCGGCAGCAGCTCTGTACGTCAGCCTGCGGCACCGGCGCCTGCAGCTCCTGACCCGCCCGGGCCGGCCGCACGGCGCGATGCTCAGGGAACTCGTCCGGGTGGGCCTGCCGATCGGACTGACACTGGGCTTCGAGTCTGGGCTGTTCACGGTGGCCGCATTCATAATGGGCGGATTCAGCAGCAGTGCGCTGGCAGCCCACCAGATAGCACTGTCGTCTGCGTCGATGGCGTTCAATATCCCGCTGGCTATCGGACTGGCCACGGCGGTCAGGGTCGGGCAGAACGTCGGGCGGCTCGACCGGCCCGCCGCGGCCCGTTCAGCGTTCACGGGCGTCGGCATGGCGCTCGGTGCCATGTGCCTTACCGGCGGCCTGTTCTGGCTGTTCCCGGAACAGGTCGTGGGTATGTTCATGGACGTCAGCGATCCGCTGAACGTGGAAGTGGTGCGTTTCGCCCTGACGTTCATCGGTTTCGCCGCGATGTTCCAGCTGGCTGACGGGGTGCAGGTGGCGGCCAGCGGGGCTCTGCGGGGCTACAAGGACACCACGGTGCCGATGTACATCTCTCTGTTCTCGTACTGGTTCGTAGGCCTGGGCGGCGGTCTGCTGCTGGCGTTCGTATCCGGCCTGGGACCGTCCGGCATATGGCTGGGCATGGTCATCGGCCTGTTCTGCGCTGCCGTGCTGCTGAGCCTGCGCTTGCGCTGGCGCGTGAAGCAGACGATCAGCCGCCGGCTGATCACCGGCTGAGCGGCACAGTGGCAGTTCCGGGACAGTCCGGTTACAATCAGCAGCGAGTTCGATTTAGGAGCGACCAATGAGCACTTTTGTAACCATCATCACCAACGCAACCCTGGTACTGGCTTTCCTCACAGCGCTGGGCCTGGCTGGGGTGTTCATCTCCCGCTTCGTATCCGGAAACGTGTCTGACCACCGCGCTGACCACTGAGTCTTGAAACTGCTGCGGAGTTACCTCCACAGTCCTGAACTGACACTGGCGCAGGCGTCCTCGTTCCTGCGCCTTGTCTTTGTGGTCCTGTTCATGGGACAGCTGATCGTGGCAATGCTGACCGGCTTCCTGCTGCGCCTGGCCGTTCCGGGTGGCGCCCAGGCCGGTGATCCGCTGCTGGGCTGGGTGCTGGTGTTCATCAGCCTGCCGCACCTGCCGCTTGTACTGTTCCTGAGCACCCGCGGCGTCCGCGCGCTGGACCGCGGTGCCTCACTGTCAGCGACGCTGCTCTCAGCCGTGCTGCTGTCCACGCCAGCCTGGTTCCTGTCGCTGGCGCTCATCACGTCTCAGCCGCGGCTGCCGCTGCTGCTCCTGCTCGTAATACTGCTCATGCAGTACGCGGTCGGCATGTTCCTGACCGGCAGGTTCGCACGGCTGGTGATCCCGGTCCCGCCGAAGGCGGAACCGGAGCCGGAAGCCTGACCTTATAGGTCTAACTGCGTCTGAGTTCGGTACTCGCGTCGACGAGCAGGGAGCTCATCTCCAGCGCCCGGCTCGTTCCGATGACCACGCAGTCGCTCGGATCGTCGGCGACCATGACCGGCACGCCGGTCACCCGCTGCAGGAACACGTCCAGGTTGCGCAGCTGCGAACCACCACCGGTGAGGACGATGCCCCGTTCGATGACGTCGCTGATCAGCTCGGGTGGCGACTGCTCGAGCACGTGCCGGGCAGCGCTGCCGATGCGGTCCAGCGAGCTGCTGAGCGCTTCGACCACCTGACTGCTGGCAACGGTGACGGTCTTGGGCATGCCGTCGATGAGGTCGCGGCCACGCACATCGATAGTCAGGTCGTCCTCACCGTCGAGCAGCATCGCCGCGCCGACCTTGCGCTTTATCTCCTCGGCGGTGCGGTCACCGATGAGCAGGTTGAAGCGGTTGCGGACGAAGCGCATGATCTCGTTATCGAACGCGTTACCGGCGATGCGCAGGGAGTCAGAGACGACGATGCCACCGAGGCTGATGATGGCGATGTCGGTAGTGCCGCCACCGATGTCGATGGTCATCGAACCGACGGGTTGCAGGATGTCGATGCCCGCACCGATCGCACCGGCTACGACTTCCTCGATCAGGTAAGTGCGCCTGGCTCCGACTTCCGCCACTGCCTGGATGACTGCCCGTTTCTCGACCGTCGTGATACCGCTGGGGATGCAGACCATGATGCTGGGCTTGAAGAACCGTGACGGGCCGGTCATCACCTTGCGGATGAACGCCTGCAGCAGTTTCTCGGTAAGGGTGTAGTCAGCGATGACACCCTCGGACATCGGCCGTATCGCAGTGATGTTCCCGGGAGTGCGGCCGAGCATGCGGTACGCGTCACTGCCCACCGCCTTGACATCGGTCGTTCCGTTGACCACGGCGATCACGGCAGGCTCGCGCAGCAGCACGCCCTTGCCTTTCACATGAATCCTGACGTTCGTTGTACCCAGATCTACGCCTATCACGTCAAGCAGTATACGTCCGGGCAGGGAGCAGCCCCGTCTCGCCGCGCCGTTGCCGCCAGCTGCCACGGTTATCATCGGCGGATGGCGCAGGCAGGGCCCAGACGATCACATCCTTACGGCATCTTCGCTTCGGTCTATGACCGCATCATGGCCGACATCGACTACGAGGAATGGGCTGAGTTCATACTGAACGAGGCGACTCAGCGCGGTTTCGATGGCGGCCGGATACTGGACCTGGCGTGCGGGACCGGCAACTCGGCGGCCCCGCTGCTGCGGCGGGGTTACAGCGTGGTCGGTGTGGACAGTTCGGAGGAGATGCTCGCCCAGGCCCGCGCCAAGCTGCAAGCAGGCACCTGGCTGCAGGGCGACTTCACCTCGTTCAGTGCTCCCGGCCGTTACAGCCTCGTGCAGAGCGTGTTCGACTCCGTCAACAACCTGCTCGATGCAGACGCGTTCCTGGCGATGGCCCGGCGCGTGCACGCGCACCTGGAGCCGGGCGGGCTGTTCATGTTCGACGTGAACACCAGCTTCGGACTGGCTGACCTGTGGGAAGGCGGCCAGGTCGGCGGTTTCATCGGTGCGGACTGGTACGGCTGGGTTCATTCCTGGGACCCTGCTGCGCGCATCGCGACAGTTGAGGCAGGCTTCCTCATAGGTGGGGAGAGCTGGCTCGAAGTGCACCGGGAGCGTGCCTACGACCAGGATGAGCTCACCATGCTGCTCACCGAAGCCGGCTTCGTTAACGTCGCACTCATCGAAGAGCCGTGGGGCGAACCCGCTGAGGTCGATGCTGCGCTGGTGTGGGTCGTGGCAGAACGCGGCTAGGAGCCGGTCCGCAGTTCAGTCCACACCGGCCTGACAGCCGAGTGCAGGCGGCGCAGCATCGAACGGTTCTGGTTGCTCACCTCGCGCCGGCGCGGCTGGGGTGGGAAATCATCAGGCCCGTCCAGGCTAAGCTCCGGCAGGCCGCTTACACCCTGGGTGTTCCAGTGTGAGATCCAGGTCCCGGGCAGTCTCTCCGGCAGGCTGCGGTCCGTCAGCAGCGCCCACAGGTGCGCCCAGGCGCGCGGTACCGTGCGCCACGTGTCGTAACCGCCACCACCTGTGACGACGAGCCGGCCGCCACAGTGTTCTTCGCTCAGCCGCACCACGCGTCGCCAGGCTTCACGCATGCCGGTCAGGGTCAGTGACAGGTCGGCCAGCGGGTCATGCCGGTGGCTGTCCGCTCCCGCCTGCAGGACGATGATGTCCGGCCGGAACCACTCAAGGGCAGCCGGCACGACCGCGTCGAACACTTCCAGGTAACTGGCGTCTTCGGTGAACGGTTCGAGTGGAGCGTTGACACTGCAGCCGCGGCCCGCGCCCCGGCCGAGTTCGAACGTGTGGCCGGTGCCGGGGAACAGGTAGCGGCCGGACTCATGCAGGCTCACGGTCAGGACGTCGCCGCGCTCGAAGAAGATCTCCTGGGTGCCGTCGCCGTGATGGGCGTCCAGGTCGATGCAGGCGATGCGGCAGCCGAAGCGGCGGCTCACCGCCTCGATGGCGACGGCCAGGTCGTTGTAGACGCAGAAGCCCGAAGCCCGGTCCCGGTGGGCGTGATGCAGGCCGCCGGCCAGGTTCATCGCCCGCCTTGCCCCGCCACTGGCGACCAGGGTCAGGGCTGTGCAGGTGGCGTCGCATACTCCCAGGATGGCGTCGTGCATCCCTCCGAATATCGGTGTGTCGCCGGTGCCGAGCCCGTGGGCGTAACTGTCCTGGCGGCGCAGTCCGGCAGAGACATCGCGGACCAGGTCGATGTAGTGCTGGTCATGCACGTGGGCCAGCGCGCCCGGCGGCAGGCGTTCCGGGGCGACACGTTCACCGGGCTCGAACAGTCCGCAGGCGTCCAGCAGCGTCTCGGTCAGCGCCAGCCGGATAGGCCGGAACGGATGGTCGTCTGACAGCCTGAAGCTGTGCAGTGATTCAGACGTGACGAACACTGAGCGGCCCATGGCCGGATCAGGAATCTGCGGGCCAGGCGATGTGGTAACCCTGGTCGCGCAGGTCGGCTGCCAGCTGGTGTCCGCTGATCGTCTCGACCCGCAGCACGAAGCTGAGGCTGTCTTCGTGCCGTTCACTGGTGAAGACACTGCTGACGTTGTGTCCGCGGGCGGCGATCCGGTCCAGCAGGGCCGCCAGGGCGCCCGGCCGGTTCGGAACCTCGATCTCCAGCCGGGAGCTGGACCGGTTCACGCCTGTCATCGCGACGAGTGCGTCGAGGAAGTCGATCGCGGTGACGATGCCGACCAGCTCGTCGCCTTCCAGTACCGGCATGGCACCGATCTTGTACTCGCGCAGCATCCGGGCGCTTTCTTCGATCGGGTCGAGCGGATGGGCGGTCATCACGTCGCGGATCATGATCCGGCTGACCGGACTGCTCATCGTCACACCGGCCGGGGCGAACGGGTGCGAAGCACCGACGCTGCGGATGTCACGGTCTGAGACGATGCCTGTGAGGCGTTCGCCTTCACCTTCGGTCGTTTCCATTATGGGGAAGTGCCTGATGTTGCGCTGCTCCATCAGGGCGTGTACGTCCGCGATCGGCATGTCAGGCGAGATCGCCACGACCTTACGGGTCATGATGTCCTGAACCAGCATCTGTGTTTACCTCCGGCAGCCCTGCAGCGGGCGTGGGAAAGTCACTGCGCCAGGCGCAGCCTGTCGAATTCTTCCCTGATTGCAGCCGGGGTGCGGCTGCCGATCCGTGCCATCAGGGCGTTGGCGGGACTGGCCAGAACCTCCGGATCATCCGTCGCGAAGCGTTCGAAGCCGGCCTTCATGTAAAGACGCTCAAGCAGGCGGCGGTAACCGAGTGCGCCAAGCGGAACCCGCCTGAGGTCGAAGTTCCACACGTATATCAAAGCCAGCACAATCGTAGCATCAAAGCGGCCGCCGGCCATGCTGACCCCGAGCAGCTGTTCAGCAAGGCGGTTGCCACGCATGTCCGGCTCGACCTCGATCGCACCCAGCTCAAGCAGCTGACCGGTCCGGTCCCGGCTCCAGCTCTCCGGTGGTGCAGGTGGATGGAAACTTGCATAGCCCACCACGCGGCCTTCTTTGACCGCGATTGTCAGGCAGCTGCGGCTGTCCCCGGCGATGGCTGCCAGTGCCGCCCGCTGCTGCTGCGGTGGCCGGAACGTATCCAGGCTGCTGCTGAACTGCAGCGCCAGCAACCGCTCCCGGCTGACGCAGCTCTCGAAACTGACCTCAGCAGGCATGGCTGCCAGTCCGGCTAGCTGGCGCTGCGCGCCCGGGTCTGCCAGCTGGCCAGCAGTGCGTCCGGCAGGCGGATCTCAGAGGTCAGGTCCAGATCCAGGCTGGAGCCGGGCATGAGGTCCCGGGGCAGGACAGGTGCGTCGCCCGGTCGGCCGCCGCAGCCAGTGGCGTTCTCGACGGCGTCGCCGAAGGTGCGGATGAGTGACTCCTGGAAGTCAGCCATGTCGGCTGAACGGAGGCATTCCTGCAGTATCGCCGCGGCTTCTTCGACCCGGCCGAGGCCGACGCAGGCACGCATGCGCAAAGCTGCTGCCCAGGCGTGCAGGCTCAGGTCGCTGCGCTCGTCCTTCGTGGTCAGCTGTGCGAGCTCAGCCTCGACGGCGGCGACGCACTCGAGGGCTGATTCGTTGTCACCGGTGCGCAGGACAGCCATAGCCAGGTAAGCGCCACACTGGGCCCGGTCGAACGGGCTGCTGGCGAGCCCGAGTGCCAGGCGGGCACTGGCTGCCGCCTCGGCCGGCTCGTCTGCCAGCAGGCTGGTCAGGAGCAGGCAGTCGCGGCGCAGCGTGCGGCTGGCACTGCCTTCACCTTCGAGCAGCTGGGCGAGCAGCTGCCGCGAGTGCGTGATGTCAGCAGCGTCGACCTGCTGGCTGACGGTCCTTTCGAGCGGGAAGCGGAACGCCTGCAGGGTGCCGCGGCACCAGTAGGCGAGTGCCAGGTAAAGGGTGCTGCGGCTGATGCGCTGTGAGGTGTCGACGTTGAAGGTACGGCCGTAGAGGCTGAACACCCGCAGGTTGTCGGTCAGGACGAAGATGGCCTTCTGGAAGTCACCGGCGCCGAGCAGGACCAGCGCATGGTCTTCGTTGCTGCGGGCCAGCCAGAAGTCGCGCTCCAGCAGGCCGCCGGGCAGTTCGCTCAGCAGCCGGCTGCCTTCGACGCCTTCCTGGACCAGGATGGCGCGGGCGGCACTGAAGTCACTGGCGGCTCCTTCGAAGTCACCCTGCAGACCATGCAGCATGCCGCGGCGTGACAGGAACCTTGTCTGCTCACTGATCAGTGCTTCGCTGCGGCGGGCCAGGTCTACAGCCTGGTCGAGCTGGCGCCGGGCTGCGTCGTAACGGCCCAGGCGGAGCAGTACGTCCCCTTTCTGGTAGGCCACCCGTGCTTCGATCAGGTCGTCGCCGGGTTCGATCGAACCGAACTCCTCGAGCGCCTGTTCCATGTTGCCCTGGTCCTTGGCAACGAGGCCGGCCGAGATGGCGACCTTGGCATGCAGCAGGCGGCCGTTGGCGCCGTCCCGCAGCACCTGGGGCAGCAGTGGCCGGGCTTCTTCGTTGACAAGCCGGGCCGCTTCGCTGAGCTGGCCGCGCCAGCGGGCGATTCCGCTGCGGACCACGGCAGCTTCGGCGTTCAGCAGGGGTGAGTCAGTGGCTTCCCACTCCGAGAGGAGCTGCTCAGCCTGTTCGAACTGCCCGCGCAGCGCGGCACCTTCGGCCCGTTTCAGGGAGGTCCAGGTGCGGATGGTCGGATCGGGCGAGTTGCCGAGCGGTTCAAGCGCTTCCAGCACGTCCGGGTGGTTGTACGAACCGAGCTTGACGTAGTGAGTGGCGACCCGCAGGGCGATGCCGTCGAAGGTGCTGCCCGGTTCCAGTTCAGTGCGTGCGGCCTCCCACACTTTCTTCAGCAGGCTCTGGGGCACGCTGTTGCTGCGCATCCAGCTGTCGAGCTGGTCCCACTGTCGTGCTTCGAACAGGTGATGGATGTAGCGGACGCCCTCCTCGGAACGTGGTTCTGCCTGGGCGGTAGACCGGTACCAGTCGGCGGCAAGCAGGTTCAGACGCCGGAACTCTGCCGCATGGTTGGTGCGCATGTGGCGGCGCAGGCTGCGGGCCAGGTCCCGCGAGAACGGCCGGAAGTGGTCGGCTCTGGCCGGGACCGGGTCGAGGAACGCCTGTTCAAGGTTGCCGGGCTCGGCAGTACCGCCACGGCTGTTGTTCCGGGGCGAGCGCTCGCCGGTGCGGAGTGCAGCCATCAGTGCGGCGGGGAACGACGGGAACTCTGCCGGAGCGATGACTGCCAGTACTGCCAGGAACTCGCCGAGGGCGGGATCACCTGCGCTGTCGACCAGCCGGACCAGCTGATCGAGGTGCTGCTGTTCACTGTTGTCACCGTTGACCGGTTCACGCAGTTCAGCGAGCAGCGTCAGTGTACGCAGCTCCTCGAACGAGCGGCCGGAGCGGGCTACCAGGGCATCGTGCTGGGCGCTGCTGAGCTGCGGCAGGCGGGCCCGGACGAAGCGCCGGGCTTCGTTGGCCGTGGGTGGGTTCAGTTTCACGGGTGGTCCGAACGAGCCCGGGTTCTGCAGCAGCCGGGCCGGCACCTCGGTCATGCTGACGAGCAGGCTCAGGTCGGGGATGCGGCTCAGTGGTTCGATGAGCGAGTTCCACAGCCACTCGCCGGCCCGTACCCGTGGTACTTCAGGCGTGTTCAGGCGCAGCGGCACGCCGGCGAGTTCTTCTGCGACCGCCACGTGCTGGGTGACGTGCAGCATGATCACGAGTGGTTCCTTCGTCTGCCGCACGGCTTCGAACAGTATGCGGGCGACGTCTGCCTGGGCATCAGCCTGCACGGCGAAGGCGCCGCTGGCTCCGACCCGGATCAGCCGGGTCTCGAGGGCCGACTGGGGTACACCCAGCAGGCGGGCCATGCGGGTGAGTGAACTGTCCAGGTCAGTGGAGTTGAACTCCAGGCGCAGTATCCTGCCGGCGACCTCGGGCATGGCTTCGAGCGCCTGCTGGATGGTGTCGCTCAGCAGTGTCTTGCCGGCGCCGGGCCGGCCGGTCACGAACATCCGGGGACTGGTGCCGTTGCGTACGCCACTGACGAACCGCCTGAACGCCTGCATCTTCTCGCGGCCGAGCAGCTGCATCACTTCAGATTCGGCACCGGCAGCGGGTGAGAGCAGGGCTTCGAGTTCAGGCGAACGCAGGCGTTCCTGCCCGGTCGACTGCCACAGGTCATCGAGGATGTTGAACAGGGCGCGCTTGTCTTCCAGCTTGCCCTTGTCCCGGTAGATGATGTTGCGGACCACGTTCGGGTTGGCGTTCCGCAGCTCCATCTGCTTGCGCAGCCAGTTGATGCTGCCAAGAGTCCCGTGTTCGTCGCGCTGGTTACCCGTTGCCGTACGAACGTCCTCGAATATCCGCCTCCAGGGGCTGCCATGTTCGGACGATTTACTATCGGACATCGCCGATATTGTAACCCGTCTTGCGTATACAGGTACAACGTCAGGGTCAGGTCACGTGATGACTGAGTGGCCGAGCCCGCAGCTCCGGCCCTAAGATTGCAGCATGCCGGAAGAACAGGGTCACCTGATACTGACAGCTGAGGTCGTGTATCAGGGTATCGGAGCGGGGATCAGCGACGGGGCTGTGGTGCTGGACCGCCAGGACGGTGTGAGCCGCATCATCGACGTGAGCAGCCGTGAAGATGCCCTGCGCATATGGCGCGGCTCTGAAGTACGTGATGCCGGCTTCGCCATCTCACCGGCGCCGGTCAACGCGCATACGCACCTCGACCTGACTGACATGCCGCTGGTAGATGACACGTACGAGCGCTTCATACCGACGGTGATCGCGTTCGCCGCGTCAGGCGCCCGCAACCTGGCAGCGGCAGGCCGTGGCGCTGAAGAGGTGCTGGCCAGCGGTGTACAGCATGTAGGTGACATCGTCACCCGGCCTGAGGTGATGCGCTGGCTGCTCGCGCACCCGCAGCTCGCAGGTGTCGCCTACTGGGAAGTCATCGGCATGGACCCGGCTCAGGCTGGGGCCCAGCTCGCGGAGACCGAAGAGCTTATCCGGGAGTTCGTCGCCCTGCAGCGCCCCGGTGGTGTGCGGGTCGGACTGAGTCCGCACACGCCACAGACCGTCTGTGACCCGCTCATGCAGGGTCTGGTGCAGCTGGCCCGCCAGTACGGTCTGCCCCTGCAGATCCACGTGGAGGAGAGCCCACTGGAGAAACCGATGTTCCTGCGCGGGGAAGGCGGGCTGGCTGAGGTGCGGCGCCGCATCGATCCGGCCTGGCAGCCACCCGGCGTGTCGCCGCTCAGGCATCTGGAGGCACTCGGAGTGCTGGCCGCTGCACCGACGCTCGTGCACATGGTCAACGCCACGGCTGATGAGATCCGGCTGGTGCACGCCAACGCCTGCCGCGTCGTCCACTGCCCGCGCTCGAACGAGCAGCTGCGCTGTGGCACGTTCCCGTGGGAGCTGTATGCCCGCATCGGAGTGGCAGTGGGTATCGGCACTGACTCGCGGGCTTCCAGTCCCAGCCTGGCAGTGCAGGAGGAGGTGCGTTTCGCTGCCCGGCTGCATGGCCGCTCGGCCAGCGCAGCGGCGCTCGTACGCGCTGCGGTGAAGGGTGGCCATCAGGTGCTGGGCCTGCAGCCACCCCGCTTCGTCCCCGGTGATACTGCTGCAGCACTGCACATATGGGACGCTCCGGCCGCAGCTGCCGCCTGAGGCACACCTGTGGTGGCAGCGGGGCGTTAGATTAGCTGGCAGGAGGACTGTATGTCTCAAGCAACGCTTACGATCACTGACGAAAACTTCAGTGCCGAAACCAAAGAGGGCCTGACCCTCGTCGACTTCTGGGCGCCGTGGTGCGGTCCGTGCCGCCTCGTGGGACCGGTCATCGATGAGCTGGCCGGCGATTTCGCAGGCAGGCTCAAGGTCGGCAAACTGAACGTAGACGAGAACATGAAGACGTCGGAGAAGTACCGGGTCATGTCCATCCCGACCGTGATGCTGTTCAAAGACGGCGAAGTGGTCGAGGTGATGGTCGGTGCCCAGCCGAAGTCCGCTTACCTGGCCCGCATCGAGAAGCACCTGCCTGCCTGAGCCCCGGCTCAGCCGGCTGTGAAAGGAAGCGGCGCGCGCAGTTGAGGCGGCGCGCGCCGCGTGAGTTGTTCTGTTACCCGGCCGGGCCGGGCGTCAGTTCACCAGTCGGTCTGAAGCACGTAACGGGAGTAAAGCGTGTCACCACGGCGTTCCATGAAGCCGTCGAGGCTGAAGGTCCGGCTGGCCGTGATGCTCAGTGCCTGCGGCAGCAGGTCGAGCATGTCGATCAGCTCGCTGAACTGGGGCACGGCAGCATCTTCAGTCTCGGTGACTTCATCAGCGACGCTGCCTTCAAGGAACAGCGAAACGGTGTAGTCGCCGCCACGGGAATCCCAGCTGTTGGCGCGGACGACGTAGGTGATGCCTTCACGTGCGGTGTAGTCGATCTGGGCATGCCGGCCGGCGCTCCAGTCGTAGTCGTCGTTGTAAGCCACCTGGCGGCCGGTCTCCAGCTCGTACAGCTCCAGGACCGGATCGAGGCTGTCTGATTCCATGCGCACGCTGAACGGCTGGCCTGCGCTGAGTCCTTCGAGCTGCCAGTAATGATCAGCGGCAGGCTCGATGGTGGCGCTGACGGCGGAACCGAGTGCGAGTGAGGTGCGCTCCTGTGCGCTCACGTCCAGTGTGCCGTAGGTGAAGTCGTCACTCCAGTCCTGGGCGGCGACCGGAAACCAGAAGTCCTCCGGCTCGGACGCTTCCTCGAGTCCGACCGTACGCAGAACGAAGGCGACCGGCTGGACGAGCGTGTCTGCCAGGTCCGCCAGGGCGCTGAGTTCGGCACCGGCATCGAGCCAGGTCGTCATCACACGGTCGGAGCCGGCAGAGCGGGTTGCCCGGCCGGTGTTCATGGCGTCAAGTGCTGCATGCAGGCTCGTGTGCGGCAGGCCGACGAGCAGGTAGCCGTCCGTGACGGCGACTCCCAGGTCGGTGAGCGGACCGACCCTGATGCGCTGGTACGGGGTGCCGTTCCAGCTGGCCGCCCGGATGTCGACACCGATGTCGAACGATTCACCCTCGAGCTCACCGATCAGCGCGGCGAGGTCGAGCAGCTCACGGACGCCGCGCTCAGCGGCAGCTTCGTCGCTTACAGCCACTGCGAACACCTGGGCGGGGCCACGTACCAGGCTGGCCAGGCCGGCGCTGCTGCTCTCAAGCTGGATGGAGTGCATGTCGTGGCCGAGCCAGCCGAGCAGCAGGGCGTCGATGTCGATTCCTTCAGAGGCGAGCTGCGCACGCAGGTCCAGGTCTTCGCCGACCATGACGCTGAGGCGGTCCAGCCAGCTCTGGATGTAGTCAGTGAACCCCTGCACGTTGACGAGGCTGGAGCTGACGGCGACGGCACCGTCGATGGCGACTGGTGCTGCCGGCAGTTCCAGGCCGGTGTGCAGGAGAAGGTCGAACAGTGCGGTGTCGCCACCGTCACGGTTCAGGGTGAGCTGGTTCTCCCAGACGATGCCGCTGTCGCTGGCACTGACGCTGCCGACGGTGCCGCCGGCAGTGCGGAACGAGGCGGCGAGGTCTCGGGCCAGCTCTTCGCTGCC
Source organism: uncultured bacterium (assembly GCA_964411415.1). Lineage (GTDB taxonomy): Bacteria > Deinococcota > Deinococci > Deinococcales > Trueperaceae > CALDPK01. Next base: position 2,619 of record CAYPKV010000043.1, on the reverse strand, counting down.
CAGACTGGGGCCGAACACGTCGACCAGGTCGGCTACCACACCGTAGTCCAGTATCCAGCTGAGTCCGCTGTCACCACGGTTCAGGCTGGTCCAGACGTCGTGCAGCGCACTGTCCCGGAGCGACGGTTCGTCGCTGCCTGCCTGCAGACGCAGCGAGTAGCGCAGCTGGTCAGCGGAGCTGCTGGCGCTGAAGACGTCGCCGTTAAGCGCGAACGCGAACGGGGCTTCATAGTCGATGCTCACCTGCCAGAACGGCACGCCGTCCTGGTCCAGTTCAGTTACTTCGGCCAGGCCGGAGTCAGCGGCGCAGGCGAGCAGGACCGGCAGTGCCTCAGCTGCGAGCCCGGCCTGTTCAGCGTTCAGCCGGGCCACCACCGTGAAGGCAGGTTCGGGGTTGAACGGCGAGAAGCCGAGCGAGAACAGCGCGGTGCTGCCTTCGCTGCGGTACGTGTCAGTCAGGTCGAGGTTGCCGAGCTGCGGGCATACTTCTGTGAACATGCCACCGGACTCTTCAAGCAGCCCTGTGACGAAGCCGATCGTGTCGTAGGCGCGGGTAGCTTCGGCGTACTGCAGCAGCACGGCCAGGCCGCCCTCCCAGTCGAGCGATTCAAGTTCGGCACGCAGGGCCGGAGCCGGTTCGGCATCCTGCCAGGCGCCGACGGTCAGCAGGCTGCCAGCCGGTACGAACGCTGCCAGCGGCTGCTGCGCCAGTGCGGACGAGGTCACCGCGAGGGCGACAGCGAGGCTGGCTGTGATGTTAAGGAACTTCTTGGACATTCATCCTCCTATCGATACCGGGCACAACTATATCCTCCCGCCGTTTCAGGGTCGTTGCAGTCGTGTGCTCAGCCACGCATGTCGTGACGGGTCACACCAGTGGGATCAACGAGCCACCATATGCCTGGCAGTGCGTCATCGGTGACCCGGATCTCGAACGATTCGCCGGGGAACGACTCCATGACGAACGCGATGCCGGCTGGCAGGTCGGTCAGCTCGATCAGCACGTTGCTCGTGTAGCTGCCGGTCTGCAGGCGGCCGAGCTCCATGCGGTAGAAGATCGCAGTGGCGGTGTCAGTGGCGGCCACCTCAGCGGGACTGAGGGCTGCCGCGAACTGCGGGCCGCCGGACGGCGGGACCTGACCGGCCGGTGCCACAGCCGGGGCGCAGGCGCTGAGGAGCGCCACGAGCACCACGACGACTGCCGGAACTCTGTAGTTCAGCGTTTTCATACAGCTATCATGACGCGGTTATGTGAGAGAAGCAGGCAAGCTGCTCTCATCCTTCGAGCGGAGCGAGGCCGATGCGCAGCAGGTAGCGCTGGGCACCGTCCTTCGCCTGGTAGCGCAGCAGCAGGTCGAACAGCTCGCGCTGCAGCTGCTTGGCATCGTCGAAGTCCAGGTACAGCCCGTCGCGCCAGGCGGCCAGGACGGCAGGCAGTTCAGGCGCCAGGCTCGTCCAGTTACGGTCGGGGGATACCGCCATCTGTATCTGCAGCCGGCCGCGGCTGTCGCGGTAGACGCGGGTGCCCCAGTTGCCGACCTCGCGTTCACGCGCGCTGACCACGGCGCGGCGCAGGCGGACCTCCCAGTAGCGGTCGCGCTTCTCCAGACCGGCCTCGAGCGTCTCGGCGCTGGTGGTGTCGAAAGGTATGAACCATGAATCAGCTGCGGTACGGTACCAGCGCACCGTACTGCCGGCCCGCGGCTCCAGCCGGGTGACCCGCAGGACGCCCATGCGCGTCCAGCGACGCACCCGGGCGAGCATGCTGTTCGGATTCGTGCCGGTCTCGCGGGCTGCTTCAGCAACGGTGTTCTCCCGGCCGAGGAACGGGCTGAGAAGCTCGAGGGTGGCGGGGTTGGTGAGCAGATCGGCCACCGCCGGGTCGGACACGATCGCGGCGTTACCGGAGCTGGGTGATTCATCCTCTTTCATATCACCCAGCATAGCCGGACAATGGATGCAGGAAGGGGCAGCCGGGGTACGACCCCTGCCGCCCGGATTGCTGCACAATGCAGACAGGCAACATGATGACGGCCCGGCTTACGGGGCCGGCAGCTGCATGGTTCAGCGACACGGTACGACCGGAGGGAGCTTGAAGTGGCAGACAACACGAAACAACCGGCCAGCATGGATACGTTCAACACGCGCAGGGTACTGGATACCGGATCAGGCAGCGCCTACTACTACAGCCTGAAGGCACTGGAAGAAGCCGGATTCAGCAAGGTCGGCAGCATGCCGTTCTCGATCAGGGTGCTGCTCGAAGCGCTGCTGCGCAACGAAGACGGCTTCCAGGTGAGCGAGGCGGACATCCGCGGACTCGCCGGGTACGACGCAGCGGCACCGGCCCGGACCGAGATCCCCTTCAAACCTGCCCGGGTCATCCTGCAGGACTTCACCGGCGTGCCCAGCGTCGTCGACCTGGCAGCCCTGCGCAGCGCGATGGACCGCCTGGGTGGCGATCCGAAAGCGATCAACCCCCAGGTGCCGGTCGACCTGGTGATCGACCATTCCGTGCAGGTCGACGAGTACGACTCACCGCTCGCCCTGCTGCGCAACGCCGAGATCGAGTTCGAACGCAACCGGGAACGCTACGAGTTCCTGCGCTGGGGCCAGCAGGCG
>CAYPKV010000042.1:6863-17278 GCA_964411415.1 uncultured bacterium | reverse complement strand
TTACGCGCCCAGCCGTTAGCTGGCACCCTGCCCTGCGGAGCCCGGACTTTCCTCAACAGGACTCGCGTCCTGCCGCGATCAGACGGCTCACACCGCGTCTCGTATTTTAGCACGGACCATGAGAAACCGGGGGTGGCACCAGCATCGGTGCCACCCCCGGTAAGATCCCGTCTGAACGGGTTTACTGTTCGCGGTAGTCGGGAACGACGATCTCGCCGGCAGCGATGGCGGCGGACACTTCAGCGACGCGGTCCAGCACGTCCTGGCTGATGAGGGCTTCGTTGTGCTCGTCGAGGGCGAAGCCGACGCCTTCCTCGGCGACGCCGAGTTCCATCAGGCCGGAGGTGAAGGTGCCGTCGATGACGTCCATGACCGCGTTGTAGGCGGCGGTGTCGACACGCTTCAGCATGCTGGTGAGGCCGTGGTTGAGGGTGGCGGGGTTGCCGTCGGTGTCACCTTCGGGGTTCTGGTTGGAGTCAACGCCGATGAAGAACAGCGGAGCAGCGTTGGCGGGGCAGACGACCGAGTACTCGACCGACTTTTCGATGCTGTTCACGAGATCGTAGAAGGCCTCGTTGCGCAGGTTGCCGGTGGGCACGTGGCACATGGTCTCGTTGATGAAGTCGATGACGCCACGGCCGGAGCCGCCGGCAGCCGAGAAGATGATGTCAGCGCCCTGGGCGTGCTGCAGCGAAGCCAGTTCCTTGGCTGTGGCGGGGTCGTTCCAGGCGTCGGGGGTCACGCCGACGTAGTTGGAGATGACGGTGCAGTCAGCGCAGGCAGCCTGAACACCCATCTCGTAACCCTGGTTGAAGTTGCGGATGAGCGGCACGTCCATGCCGCCGACGAAGCCGACCGTGCCGGTCTGGCTCAGGAGGCCGGCGATGTAGCCGACGAGGTAGGAGCCTTCCTGGTCGCGGAACACCACGCTGCGCACGTTGTCACGCTCGGCGGCAACGGCGTCGATGAGTACGAAGTTGGTGTTGGGGTACTCGGCTGAGACCGACTCGATCGCGTCCTGCTGGTTGAAGCCGGGGGCGATGATCAGTTCGGCACCCTGCTCACCGGCCATGCGGCGCTGACCGTCGGCGGTCTGGCCACCGGCGGACGGTTCGTATTCAAGGATGTCGATCTCGTAAGCAGCGGCGAGCTCATCGACCGCACGGACCAGGCCGTTCCAGGTGCCTTCGTTGAACGAGGCGTCGAACTTGCCGCCAGCGTCGAAGGTGATGCCGACGACGAAGTCCTGCGCCAGGGCGGCTGAGCCCACGAGGGCAACAGCTGCTGCCATGACCGATGCTTTCCTGAGGATGTTCTTCATTTAATAAAGCCTCCTGTCTGTAGTTCTGCGCCTGAGTATAGCAGCCCTGCAGCCGGCAAAGAAGCGTGCAGCACTGAGCAAACGTTGGTGCTACTCTCATCACATGCCCACGGATCCTGCGCTTCGTGTGACCGAGCTCCGCAACGCCATCCGCGCCGCCAACTACCGCTATTACGTACTGCAGCAGCCTGAGTTGACCGACGCCGAGTACGACCGGCTCTTCCATGAACTGAAGAAGCTCGAGGCAGAGCATCCTGAGCTCGCCAGCCCGGATTCGCCCACCAATCAGGTGGGTCAGCTGCAGTCGTCGTTCGCGACCGTCACCCACCTGACCCCCATGTACTCGCTCGACAACGCTTTCGACCCTGCCGACATAGGCGCCTTCATCGCCCGGGTCCGGAAAGGCCTCGGTGCTGAAGCAGAAGTGGCCCTGCTGGCTGAGCCGAAGGTCGATGGCCTGTCAGTAAGCGTCCGCTACCGCAACGGCGAGATGGTCTGGGCCGCTACCCGTGGCAACGGCCGCGAAGGTGAAGACGTCAGCGCCAACGTGCTGGCCATCGACGCCATCCCGCGGCGTATCAACGGTGCCCCGCCTGACCTGGAGGTACGTGGTGAGGTGTTCATGCCCAGGAGCGAGTTCCTGCGGATAAACGAGGAACGGGAGCACAACGGTGAGAGCCTGTTCATGAACCCGCGCAACGCCGCCTCCGGTGCCCTGCGTCAGCTCGATGCCCGGGTCACCTACAGCCGCAACCTGCAGGCTTTCCTGTACGACGTCGGCAGGCCCGAAGAGCTGGGCATCGCAGACCGCGCCGGGCTGCTCGACTGGCTCGACTCACGTGGTTTCGGCACCAACCCGCTGCGCCGCCTGGTGAAAGGCGAAGCCGAGACGCTGGCGCTGCTGCAGGAGTGGCAGGAGCTGCGGCCGCAGCTTGAGTACGACGTCGACGGCGTGGTGCTGAAACTGGCCAGTATCGCAGATTCGCTGGAGCTGGGCAGCACGAGCCGCGCGCCGCGCTGGGCGATAGCCTGGAAGTTCCCGGCCGAAGAGGTCGAGACCGTGCTCGAAGAGATCAGCATCCAGGTGGGCCGGACCGGCAAGATCACACCGGTCGCCAACCTGGCCCCGCGCCTCGTCGAAGGCACGACCGTTGCCCGGGCGACGCTGCACAACCCTGGTTTCATCGCCCAGCACGACCTGCGGACCGGCGACCGGGTACTGCTGCACAAGTCGGGTGGCATAATCCCGGAGATCATCCGGAACCTGAGTGCCGGCGAAGCGGACCGGTCACCGGCCTGGCAACCGCCAGAGGAATGCCCGTCCTGTGGCGCGGAACTGAGCATGCGCGGTGCCAACCTGGTGTGCCTCAACCCGGTCTGCCCGGCTCAGCTGCTGGCGCGGCTGACCCACTTCGCCTCGCGCAGCGCGCTGGACATCGAAGGCCTCGGTGAGTCGACGGTGGCCCAGCTGATAAGCGCCGGTCTGGTGGGCGCGCTCGAAGACATATATGTGCTTACGCCGGAGTCGCTGAGCGGACTGGAAGGGTTCGGCGCAGTGTCAGCCAGCAAACTGACAGCGGCGATCGAAGCTTCGAAGACCAGGCCACTGGCTGCCTTCATCACCGGCCTCGGCCTGCCGCACGTCGGCCCCCGGACCGCCGACCTGCTGGCACGCAACTTCGGCTCGCTGGAGAGGCTGCAGCAGGCGAGCGAGGAGGAGCTGCTGGCGGTGCCGGAGATCGGCCCGGCCACAGCGGCGTCCGTGCGCGGGGTGCTGGCCGAACCGACGGTGGCCCGTACGCTCAGGCTGTTCCACGAACGTGGGGTGCGCCCCGCGGCGCCGGCCGCGCCGGTGGCCCGCGAGGGCGCGCTCAGCGGTAAGACCGTGGTGATCACGGGCACCCTCGGCATGCCGCGCAACGCCATGAAGGAGCTGCTCGAGGCCGCTGGTGCCCGGGTGTCCGGCTCAGTGAGCAGCAGGACCGACCTGGTGGTGGCGGGGGAGGCTGCCGGTTCCAAACTGGACCGGGCCCGCGAACTCGGCATCGCAGTGGTCGACGAGGCCGGCCTCCAGCAGCTGCTCTCTGAGTCTAATTAAGCCGAAAGCCCGCTGACCTCAGAAAACGATCTTCGACCAGTCCAGATCATCAAGCGGAGTGAACACGTCGGCATGCTCCATGAGTATGCCGGCAGACTGGTTTCGGAACATCGCGCATTCGACATGCTTGCCGAGCCGCTTCAGCGCCTCGACGAGCTCTACGTAGTCCCCGTCGCCGGAGACGATCAGGGCGCAGTCGTAAGCATCGGTCATCGCCAGGCTGAGGCTCTCGACCGCGATGGCGACGTCCACGCCCTTCTCGACCATGGTGCCGTCCTGCCGCCGGTACAGGCGGCCAAGTCGCACGGTGACGTAGGGGATGCGGCGCAGTGATTCGAAGAACCGCTGCTGGCCGTCGCGCAGTTCACCGTCGTAATCCTCGGTCAGCTGCGCGTTGTAGTAGTAGGTGCGGACGAGCGAGCGGTCCCCTTTGAGCTGCCTGACGAGTTCCGCCAGGTTAACGCGCGTGTTGCTCAGGTTCTCGCGCATCCCGTTGTAAAGATTGCTGCCGTCGATAAATAGGGCAATTCGGTCCTGCAAGATAGCCTCCGTGAAACATATGAGCTTGAACTGCGCCAACAGTGTAACGCCCTCGCGCAGCCGGGGGAGCCGGGTGGGAACCCCCACGTATAATCCCGGCATGAACGGACCGACAGGCAGACTGGAATCTTTCAACCTTGACCACACCCGCGTGCGCGCGCCTTACGTGCGGCTGGCCGGGCGCTACACGGGCGCCGCCGGCGACGTCGTCAGCAAGTTCGACCTGCGATTCGTGCAGCCGAACCGGGCAGAGATCCCCACCGCCGCCCTTCACACGATCGAACACCTGCTGGCTGGCTTCCTGCGTGATGGCCTCGGCGACATAGTGATCGACGCCAGTCCGATGGGCTGCCGCACCGGGTTTTACCTGACGCTGTTCGGTGAGCCCGAGCCGGCAGCAGTGCTGGACGCGCTCGTCGCCGCTCTGGGTCGGGTAGCTGCCTTCGAGGGTGACATCCCTGGCTGCAGTGAACTGGAGTGCGGTAACTGGCGGGACCACTCGCTGCCGGGTGCGCGGGCCTGGGCCGAACAGGTGCTGCGGGGCGGCTTCAAAGTACAGGAAACGGTGACGATCGGCAGCTGACCTTAATGCGAGGTCAGGTTCTCTCATGTTCGCGCGCTCATAATTGGGGACATGGAACGCAAACCACTGATCCTCATCGTCGAAGACGAGAAGGAGATCGCGAAATTCATCGATCTGGAGCTGCGGGCCGAGAACTACGACACCATCGTCACGTACGACGGTGTCACCGGCCTGTCCAAGTACCGGGAAGCGAACCCGGACCTGGTCGTTCTCGACCTCATGCTGCCAGTACTCGACGGACTTGAGGTTGCCAGGCGCATCCGCAAGACCTCGAACACGCCCATCATCATCCTGACCGCGAAGGACAGCGTCGATGACAAGGTCATCGGCCTCGACTCCGGTGCCGATGATTACCTCATCAAGCCGTTCTCGATAGAGGAGCTGCTCGCACGCGTACGTGCACACCTGCGCCGGGTCAGTCCGGTGGTGACCGGTGAGGTCCGCGTGGCTGACCTGGTCATGAACTTAGACGGCCGTGAGGTGTTCCGGGGTGGCCGCCGCATCGAACTGTCAGCCAAGGAGTTCGAACTGCTGGAACTCTTCGCCCGTAACCCCGGCAAGGTGTTCAAACGGTTCGACATCGAAGCGAAGGTCTGGCCAGAGTACGAAGGCGGCTCCAACGTCGTCGACGTGTACGTCGGATACCTGAGGCGCAAGCTCGAAGCCGAAGGCGAACGCCGCCTCATCCACACCATCCGCGGGATGGGCTACGTACTGCGCGACGACTGACAGCGCAGCTTGAGACGCCATGAGCCTCAGGCTTAGACTCACGCTGTTCTTCAGCCTGTTCATCGCCGTGATCCTCACGGTGGTGTCGCTGTCGGTATTCAGTCTGACCGAACGGTTCCTGGATCAGTCGCTGCGCGAACGTGCCGCTGAAGGCCTCGACCGTCTGGACGGGGCCCTGTTCTACGAGTTCTCCGCGCTGCTGCCCGGTGACATGATCTGGGACCACCAGATTCTGGGGTTCGAAGGGATCCCGATCAACAACGTCAGTCACCTGCGCCTGTTCGATGTCACGCCGGATGCCGGCGAAGTGCAGCTGCGCAGCCTGCTGACCGAGCAGAACCACCAGGAGCTGGTCGACACGGGTGAGACGAGCCTGCTCACGCGGCTGCCGACGGGGGAGGACGTCTTCCTCACTGCGCGGCTGGGCGTGATCATGTTCCAGTCCGGAGATCAGCGCTACGCAGCGCTCATCGTCGTTGGTGTTCCCGCCAACTCCGTCACCACTGCACTCAACCAGCTGACGAGCGCCCTGTTCCTCACGGCGCTCGTAGCGTTCGTCGTGTGCGCCCTCGGTATCTGGTTCCTGTCGCGCGGGGTGCTGTCGCCGGTCAACCGGATCACCCTGGCAGCTGCCCGGGTCAGTGGCGCGGACCTGTCACAGCGCGTCCCGGTTCCAACCAGCCGCGATGAGATCCGGGAGCTGTCCGTCACACTCAACAGGATGCTTGAACGCCTGCAGGAGTCATTCGAGACCCAGCGACGCTTCACCGCCGACGCCAGCCATGAGCTGCGCACCCCGGTGACCGCCATCGCCGGTCACGCAAGCTACCTGCTGCGCCGCACCAGGCCGGATCCTGAACAGATCGATTCGCTGACCGTCATCCGCCGGGAGGCCGAGCGGATGACCAAACTGGTCAACGACCTGCTGGAACTCGCCCGTGCTGACGCCGGCTTCTCGATCGAACTGGAACCGATGAACCTGGTCGAGGTCGCTGAAGCTGTCCACATGGAGATCGCACCGGTCGCCGGGCACGCCGACATCCGGGTCAGCGCTGCAGAGCCGGTACTGGAGGTGCTTGGTGACCCGACCAGGCTAAAACAGGTCGTCCTGAACCTCGTACAGAACGCGCTTAATGCCGGAGCGACCAGCATCGGCATCTCGGTCAGCAAAGACCGCAGCGGCGTACGGATGGAGATCCTGGACAACGGTCCGGGCATCCCTGAGGCCGCGATCGCCCACCTGTTCGAACGTTTCTACCGGGTCGACGGTGCGCGCTCGACGCGCGGCAATGGCTCCGGACTGGGCCTCGCCATCGTCAACTGGATCGTTCAGCAGCACGACGGCGAGGTCGAAGTCGAATCGCAGCTGGGTGAAGGAACCGTGTTCCGGGTACTGCTGCCGCACCCGCCACGGCACTGAGTAAGGCGCTCAGCCGAAGTTCAGGGTGACGCCACTGCCTGGCGAGATGCGGCCGATGACGTGCAGCGGCTCGCCGGCCAGTTCGCGGGCTTCGTCCAGGTCAGCGGGGGAGATCACGGCCAGGAAGCCGGCCCCCATGTTGAACACGTCGAACATCTCCTGGTCGGACACTTCACCGTTACGCTGGATGAGCCCGAATATGGCTGGTGGCTCCCACGAGGCGGTGTCGATGGTGGCCTGCAGGCCGGCTGGCAGCACCCTCACCAGGTTGCCCGGGATGCCGCCGCCCGTGATGTGGGCCAGCCCGTGAGCCAGTCCACGGTCCAGCAACGGGCGGATGGCTGACGTGTAGGGCCGGTGCGGTACGAGCAGGGCGTCACCGACGGTGGGGCCGGCCGGGTCAGCCGGGTCGAGCGGGTCCGTGTAACGGCCGTCGAGAGCGGCGCGCGCCAGGCTGAAGCCGTTCGTCTGCAACCCGCCGCTTTCAAGGGCGACCACGATGTCACCGTCGCGGATGGCGCTGCCGTCGATGATGTCGGCCCGGCCGACGATACCGATGATCGTGCCGACCAGGTCGAGCTCACCGGTGCGGTACACGCCTGGCATCTCAGCTGTCTCGCCGCCGAGGAGCGGCATGCCGGCCGCGCGGCATGCTTCTGCCGCGCCGGAGATGACCCGCGAGATCAGCTGCGGTGAGAGCCTGGAGCTGGCGATGTAATCAAGGAAGAACAGCGGCCTCGCCCCCTGGACCAGGATGTCGTTGAGGCAGTGGTTGACGATGTCGTGGCCCAGGCCGTCTACCCGGTCAAGTTCCGCGGCCACCATGGTCTTCGTACCGACACCGTCGGTACTGGCGACGAGTACCGGCTGCTCGGGCATGTCGCGCAGTTCGAACAGGCCGCCGAAGGCGCCGAGGCCGGCGAGCACGCGGTCGTCGTAGGTCGAAGTGACCGCGAGCCTGATTCCGTCCAGCGCTTCAGCTGCTGCGTGCAGGTCCACGCCGGCAGCCTGGTAAGAGGTCTTCTTCATAACTGACGATTCTACTATCCCCGAACATGCTCCGGCCGCCCGCTGCTGGCTAGACTGGCGGGGATGACCCTCACTGCCCAGGTACTGCTGCCCCTGCCCCTGCCCGCTTTCAGCTTCCTGGTGCCACCGGGAAGCAGAGCCGGCCCGGTGGGCGGGCGGGTGGTCGTGCCGTGGCAGGGTTCGCTGCGCGTCGGCCTGTGCACCGGCCTGACGGACGCCGGCAGTGGCGCCGGTCTGGACCTGCGCGAGCTCGTCTGCTGGCTGGATGATGATCCGTTCTTCGCTGACGGGGCGACAGAACTGTTCAGTGAACTCGCCGCGATCACTGCGGCTCCGCCGGGCCTGATCCTTGAAGCGTTCGCGTTCAGTGGTTTCCAGCCTGACCTGGTGCATGAGATCCGCCTGGGACAGCCAAGTGAACTCGCCCCTGACCTGGTCGCCGGTGAGTGGCAGCCGGCCGGCATCGTGCCGCTGGAAGTGCTGGAGCGGCTGCGTCAGGAGGGACTCGTCGACGAGCGGGCCCGCGAAGCGCAGCGGCTGGTCAGCCGGCTGACCGCTGTCGCTGACGACCCGGACGCTGCGGGTTCCGACGCCCGGCGGGCCAACCAGCGGACGGCACTGGCCCAGTTGCTCCGTGGACCGGCTGAATCGGCCGCGGCGCTCGCCCGTACTGCCGGAGTGCCGGTCAGCAGCGTCCGGACCCTCATCAGCCGGGGACTGGCCCGCTTCGAGGACGTGCCCGCCCCGGCGCCGCGACTGCCGGAACCGGACCCGTCACCGCCGCTGCGGCCCGCGTCGCTGTCGTTGCCGGCTGAAGGCCCGTTCAGCCTGACCGGCGGACTGCGCCGGGACCGTCTGGCTGAACTGGCGCCGCTTCTCAGAGACGAACTGGCGGCGGGACGCAGTCCGCTGGTGCTGGTGCCGGAACTGGCGGTTCTGACCGAGACTGCGGCACTGCTGGCGGCTTCGTTCCCGGTTCTGCAGGTGTCGGGCGAACTCGATGACGCCGCACGGGCCCATACGGTGCAGCTCGCTGCGACTGCGGAGAAGCCGGTCGTGATCGTGGGTACCTGGCCGGCGCTGCTGCTCAGGACCAGTTCGCCGGGCTGCATCGTCGTACTGGAGAGTGCGAGCCCATCGTTCAAACTGCTGTCGGGGGCGCGGCTGTTCGTGCCGGAAGCGGCCCGCCGCCTTGCTGCGGTCACTGACCGGCGCCTGATCGAGACTGAGGTGACCGGTAACGCTGAGCTGAACGCCGTTTACGCCACCCGGCTGCAGTTGCCGCTCATCGGACAGCGGCTGCACGTCACTGACCTGACAGACGCCAGCAGCTGGCCGCTCGATGCCGACCTGGTCCGGGTGCTCAGGCAGGTGCAGGAACGGGGCAGGCAGGCGCTGCTGCTGTCGTCCCGGCGTGGCTTCTCCGGTGCGCTCAGCTGCCATGACTGCGGTACGCCCGTGCCGTGTCCCAACTGCGACCTGCCGCTGCGCTACCACCAGTCCGGTCCGCTGCTGCGCTGCCATCAGTGCAACCACGAGCGGTCAGTGCCCCCGCGCTGCCCGGAATGCGGGTCAGAGCAGCTGGAGCCGAACCGGGCGGCTGGCACCCAGTGGCTCGCCAGTGGTGTGCGCAGGCTGCTTCCGGGTTTCCCGGTGCTGCGCTACGACTCGGACGTCCGTGAAGATCCGGCAGCTCTGTATGCCGGCGAGCCGGGTGTTCTCGTCGCGACGACCGCGGCGCTGCGCCTGCCGCCCCTGCCGAACGTGTCGCTGATCGCCGTGACGCTGTTCGACGCCCACCTCAGCCTGAGCGATTTCCGGGCCGGCGAAGCGACGCTGCGGCTCATGCTGCAGCTGCCTGAACTGACGGAGCGCGGACGGCCACTCGTGCTCATCCAGACGTTCCAGCCGGATCATCCGGTGCTGCGGACGCTGCTCGCTGATGACCGGGACAAGGCACTGGAGGACTTCACCAGCAGCACTCTCGAGCGGCGCCAGGCGTTCGGTTACCCGCCGTTCGCGCAGCTCGCCCGGGTGGAGATCAGCGCACGTGACCGGGCTGCCGCGGAACGCGAAGCCATCCGCTTGCGCGGGGCCCTGCTGGCCGCCGGAGCGTCCGACAGCGAGGTGCTGGGCCCGACGCCGGCCGGCGTCGCCCGGGTGAGGGGCCGCTACGTCTGGCAGCTCGTCCTGCGCAGCAGCGATCCAGGACGGTTCAGCGAGATGCTGCAGGGCGTTCCGGCCGGTCAGCAGGGGGCCCGTTTCCGCGTCGATGTCGATCCGCGGGAGGTGTCGTTACAGCTGGAATGACCGCAGGCAGCGGGCGCACCTTAGAATGGCCTGTGGTGATCCGGTGACTGAACTTCGCAACAGACGGGCAAGCTTCGACTTCGAGATACTCGAGACATTCGAGGCGGGTATGGTGCTCACCGGCAGTGAAGTCAAGTCGTTGCGTGCCGGTGGCGCTTCCATCAGCGAGGCGTTCGCACGGATCCGCAACGGTGAGGTGCTGCTCGAAGGCATGAACATCCCCGTTTACCAGGAGGCGAGCTACAACAACCACGAGCCGCTGCGTACGCGCAAGCTGCTCCTGAACCGCCGTGAGATAAGCCAGCTGAAAGCCGCTGTGGAACAGCGGGGGCTGACCATCGTGCCACTGAAGCTTTACTTCAAGGACGGCTGGGCCAAGCTGCTC
>CAYPKV010000042.1:0-6853 GCA_964411415.1 uncultured bacterium | reverse complement strand
ATGAGATCACGAAGATCAGCGTGGAGAGCAGGACGAAGATCTTGATCGTGTCGTAGATGAAGAACTGCACGCTCGCGCGATCGCGGCCGTCCAGCGGCAGCCCGACGACGTTCTCGACCAGTGCCCCCACGAGGTTGAACTCGGTCTCGGCCGCGGCCGCAAACGGCACGACAAGCGGCAGCAGCAGGCCGAACGTGATGCCAGGCGGCAGATCGACAGTGCCATCAAGGGCGAACGTTGACCAGACGTCCGTGGCTGTGGCTTGCGCTGCTGCTGTTCATGCAGACAGCAGCAGCGCAGGTGGGCCTGCAGGTGGCCGGCCAGCCGGTCGCGGGCCTTGATCAGGACACCGTCCCCGGAGTCTCGTATGCGCCGGCGACGGCTTACGCAGCTGCACTCGGTGCCGAGCTTGAGATCGGTTTCGCCGCGGTCGAGCTGCGCATGGCCGGGCGGCTGCTGCAGCTGCGCCTGACCGGCGACCCTGCGGCAGCCGGCGCAGCTGACAGTGCTGCCCTGGATGGTCGGGAGTTCCCGGGGCACGCCGCAGTCCACACGACGTCTGGAGTGCTCCTGCCTGTCAAGACGGTGGCGACTGCGTTCGGTGGATACGTGACCGTACTGGGTGCCGCCGGCGACGTCGTCGACGTGCGCATGCCGACAGCGTCGCTGAGCGGCCTGGAACGCAGCGGCAGCGGAGCAGGGGAGCGCCTCAGCGTCAGCCTGAGCGCACCGGTGCCCGTCAGTGTTTACTGGAACGGCCCGCTCAACACGCTGCAGCTGACGTTCGCCCGGACCAGGCCCGCCCAGGCCGGACCGGTCTCGGGTGAAGGTTTCGTACAGGCGTGGCTGCCCGCTGTCGATGGTGATCCTGAGCTGCGGATACAGCTGGCCCGCGGCCGTACCTGGCAGCTCAGCACCTTGCCCGCACCGACCGGTAACGGCTGGCAGCTGGTGCTCAGCTTCCCGGAAACAGCGGGAGCAGAACCGGCCACCGGACTCAGCCAGCCATCGGCGGCCACACAGCGGGGCGGCACGATACTGCTGGACCCCGGTGCGGAAACACCGCTGGTCGACCTGGCCCTGGCGGCAGCTACGCTGCTGCGCAGTGACGGGTTCGAGGTACTGCTCACCCGCAGCAGCGCAGCTGAACCGGTCGGTTCACTGCTGCCGGCTGCCGGCTCGGACCTGTATCTGAAACTCGTGAGCGGCAACGGCAACAGCGTCGCCTTCCTGTTCGAGGCGAGCGACGAGGTTCAGCTGCAGCAGGCGGTCCGGCTGACCGGCGGTGACCAGCCGGCAGTCGAGCGCCTGCGCCGGGAGCTGCTGCTCGGCCGCCACGGTGACCTCAGCGAAGGCCGGCGCCTCGCCCGGGCATTGCAGGAAGGCCTGCAGCTGCTGCAACCTGCAGCCGGACTTCCGCTGGCGGAACTGACACCGGCTGCAGGCCGGGGTGTCAGGCTCGAACTGAGCGCGGATGTGCTCAGCGACCCGGGCCTGCCCGAACGGCTGGCGGAGGCGCTGCGCAGCGCCCTGGAGGAGCGATGAACATCAGGCCCGATGCATGGCGGCGCGCTTTGCGCTCGCCCCAGGTGATCATCTCGGTACTGGCGCTTGTTGCAGCACTGGTGGCCGTGTTCCTGGCCCGGCCCGAAGCTGTCGAGGCTGAGCCGTTCGAACTGCCGGCCGTTCAGCCACGTGAACTGCACGAAGAAGAGGTCCGGCTCGTCACCTATGACCGTTTCAACCTGGAGATCCCGGTACGGGAACTGCTGCAGGTGCCCGCAGATGCTGCCGGCAGGACTGAAGCGATCGTCGCTGCGGTGAAGGACCTGATGAGTGAGAACGGTGCGTGGCCGGAAACGCTGCCGTTGCCGGTCGTGTTCGCTGAGACGCTCAGTGGTCAGCTGACGGCCGTGGCGGACTTCCGTCTGGCCGGCGGGGAAAGTCCGGAACCGGCCGAGCTGGCCCGGGTTGCCAGGAGCGTCACCGAGACGCTTCTGGACGCGGGCATCGGGCAGGTGGTCATCCTGGTCGACGGCCAGGCGTGGCGGCCGCCGCCGGACCAGGACGACCCGGTCTGATTCAGGGGTACATGCGGGTGAGCATACGCGGGAACGGGATGACTTCCCGGAGGTGGTGCACGCCAGTGATCCAAGCCAGTGTCCGTTCGAAACCGAGTCCGAAGCCGGAATGCGGCACGCTGCCGAAACGGCGCAGATCCAGGTACCACTCGAACGCCTCGCGCGGCAGGTTGTGCTCAGCGATGCGCTGCTCGAGCAGGGCCAGGTCGCTTATGCGCTCTGAGCCGCCGACCAGTTCACCGTAACCGTCCGGAGCAATCAGGTCCGCAGCCTTCACCCGCTCAGGGTCATCAGCGTACGGCTCCATGTAGAAAGCCTTGGCCTTCGTCGGCCAGGCCGTGATGAACAGCGGCCGGTCGTACATGCTGCCGAGGAGCGTCTCGTGTGGCGCACCCAGGTCGTCGCCCCACTCGAGCTGTTCACCGTGCTCAGCCAGCACCTTCAGTGCTTCGTCGTAGGTGAGGCGGGGGAAGTTGCCGGCGGCGGCGCCTTCCAGACGGCCCGTATCGCGCTCCAGCAGTTCCAGCTCAGTCCTGCGGCGCTCCAGGACGCGGCCGACGAGGTAGCTGACGAACCGTTCCTGCAGCTTCAGGTTGCCTTCGAAATCAAGGAAGGCGACTTCAGGCTCCACCATCCAGAACTCGAGCAGGTGGCGCCGCGTCTTGCTCTTCTCAGCCCGGAAGGTAGGTCCGAAAGTGTACACCTTGCGCAGCGCCATCGCGCCTGCTTCGGCGTACAGCTGTCCGGACTGTGACAGGTAGGCGGTGTCCTCGCCGAACAGGTCGATCTCGAACAGGTTGGTGGTGCCTTCCACCGCGGTGGGCATGAAGAACGGTGCGTCGAACCGGACGAAGCCCTCGTCCAGGAAGAAGTCGTGGATCGCGCGGGTCAGTTCGTCACGGATGCGCATGATCGCCCACGGTGTGCGGTGGCGCAGGAACAGGTGCCGGCGTTCCATGAGGAAGTCCACCCCGTGTTCTTTCGGAGTGATGGGGTAACCGTCAGAGGCATGGAGGACCTGCAGGCCCGACACGTCCAGTTCGACGCCGCTCTTCGAGCGGTCATCGGCACGCACGGTACCGCTGATGACGAGGCTGGATTCCTGCGTCAGGCTGCGGGCAGCCTCCCAGATGTCGTCTGCGACGTTGGAGCGGACGAGCACGGCCTGGATGAAGCCAGTGCCGTCACGCAGTTGCAGGAACGCGATCTTGCCGCTGGAGCGCAGGCCGGTCAGCCAGCCCTGCAGCCGGACCTGTTCGCCGGTCAGTGAAGTCAGTTCGGAGATGGTGGCGTCACGCATACAGCCCCGAGTGTAACGCGTTCAGGCACCTTTCGCCGGAGTGGCGAGCGCTTCCTCGAACGCCGCCAGCACGCCGCAGTTGTCGACTTCACCGGCGACCGCTCCGTAACGTTGGCGCAGTCCGGGTTCGGCGTCGCCCATGACGACCGGGTGGCCGACGACGTCAAGCATCGGCACGTCGCCCTCACTGTCGCCGATGGCCATGACGTCACTCAGCGGGACCCGCATCGACTCAGCCAGGTGACGGACGGCGCTGCCCTTGTCGGTGCCGGAGCGGGTGACGCTGATGAAGCCGACCCCTGGCATGCCCGGTGAGAGGGCGAACGAGTAGCTCGTGTCCGGGACGGCGACTGATTCGACGGCGTGCCGCTCTCCGGCCGGCAGTACCCACTGGGCGCGCACGACCGGCTCGTCCTGGACGACCTGCGCCAGGTCACCGACGGTGAAGTTGACACCGAGGAGTTCCGCATGCCGTTCGCTGTAGTCGTTGTTGCGTTCGATGTACAGACCGTTGGGTGTGTACACCTCCAGCACGTGTCCGAGCTGACGGGCCTGGCGCACGAGCTCCGTGGCACTGGCTTCCTTCAGGCCGGCGACGAGCTGGGTGTCACCATCGGTGTAGGTGACCAGCGCACCGCTGTTGAAAATGTGCGGGTTGCGCGGACCGATGCGTTCCGCGATGCGCAGGGCCAGTCCGGCGTTGGGCCGGCCGGTGCAGACGGCGAGCTTTACGCCGGCTGCCAGCAGGCGGTCGACACCCTGCCAGACGCAGGGCAGCACCTGGCCGCTTGAGCCGATGAGGGTGCCGTCCAGGTCAACGATGACCAGGGGCAGCATCAGTCGGTCACCTGGATGCCCAGTTCCGCCAGCTGTTCATCGGCCAGCGGGCCGGGCGCGCCGGTCAGCGGGTCCATGCCGCTCTGCACCTTCGGGAAGGCGATGGTGTCGCGGATGCTGTCGGTGCCGGCCAGCAGCATGATCAGGCGGTCGAGTCCCCAGGCGACCCCACCATGAGGCGGGGTGCCGTAGCCGAGTGCCTCGTTGAAGAAGCCGAACTTGCTGCTTATCTCCTCATCGCTGAGGCCCAGTGCGCTGAACATGCGCTGCTGCAGGTCACGGTCATGGATGCGGATGCTGCCGCCGCCGATCTCGTTGCCGTTGAGCACGAGGTCGTATGCCTGGGCGCGCACGGCCCCGGGGTCGGTCTCCAGCAGGTGGACATCCGCTTCACGCGGCATCGTGAACGGGTGGTGGACGTAAGTCCAGCCGCCTTCGCCGTCCTGCTCCAGCAGGGGGAAGTCGACGACCCAGAGGAAGTTCAGTTCCGTACCGGTGCGCAGGCCGAACTGGTTGCCTAGCTGCAGCCGGACCGCACCAAGGGAGGTGCAGGCCGTGTTCCACGCAGCGGTGACGAACAGGAGCAGGTCGCCATCCGCGGAGGTCAGTTCCAGCAGGGACGGGATCTGGTCACCGATGAACTTGGCGATGGGACCGGTGAAACCGTCGCCTTCACGGCGCAGCCAGGCCAGGCCGCCGGCGCCGTGCTGTTTGGCAAGCGTTTCCAGGTCGCTCAGGACGCGGCGGGTGACTGACGTTGCCTGTTCAGCCGGGACGGTCAGGACGCGGGTGACGGCGCCGCCGCTGATGGCGCTGCTGAAGGCGTTGAAGCTGCTGTCCCTGAACAGTTCGGTAGCGTCCCTGAGCTCAAGGCCGAAACGGAGGTCAGGTTTGTCGCTGCCCCAGCGGTCCATGGCTTCCTGGAAGCTGACGCGCGGGAACGGCGTGCTGATCGTACGGCCGAGTGAACGGCTGACGATCTCGGCCATGAGGCCCTCGCTCAGTTCCAGCACGTCTTCCTGGCTGACGAAGCTCATCTCGATGTCCAGCTGGGTGAAGTCGGGCTGGCGGTCGGCGCGCAGGTCTTCGTCGCGGAAGCAGCGGGCGATCTGGAAGTACCGGTCGAAGCCGCCGATCATGAGTAGCTGTTTGAACAGCTGCGGGCTCTGTGGCAGGGCGTAGAACTCGCCGGGCCGCAGACGGGACGGTACGACGAAGTCGCGGGCCCCCTCCGGCGTTGACAGGGTGAGCAGCGGGGTCTCCACCTGGGTGAAACCACGTTCATCGAGGTGGTCCCAGATGGTCTTGGTGACGGTGTGGCGCAGGCGCAGCGGTGCGGCAGCTTCGGGACGGCGCAGGTCAAGGTAACGGTACTTCAGGCGCAGTTCTTCACTGACGCTGCCGGCGTCGATGCTGCCGTCGACCAGGAACGGCGGGGTGCGGGCGGAGGAGAGCACGCTCAGGCTGGAGGCGAGCACTTCAACGGCACCGGAGCCGTCACCTTTGCGCTGCCCTTCGGGGCGTTCGCGCACGGTGCCGCTGATCTGCAGGACGTATTCGCTCCTGACCTTCTCGGCGGCGGTGAACACGTCGTGCCGGTCCGGTTCGATGACGACCTGGACGAGACCGGTGCGGTCGCGCAGGTCGATGAAGATCAGTCCGCCCAGGTCGCGCCGGCGGTTGACCCAGCCTGTGAGCGTTACTTCGCGGCCGGCATCGCTGCCGGACAGCCTGCCGTTGTAGTCGGTGCGTTTCATCTGTGTTCCCGTTCCAGCAGCCAGGCGCTTATGTCGGCGCCGGCGACCTGTGTCTGGTCGCCACTGCTCAGTTCTTTCACTTCCCAGGTACCGGCGGCCCGTTCGCGGGCACCGCGCAGCAGTGCGTAACGTGCACCGGCCCGGTCGGCGTCCCGCAGTCCCTTACCCGGGTTGCGCCGGCTCACACCGTACTGCACAGGTACGCTCCGGCGCAGTTCACGGGCGAGTGCGGCTGCTTCGGCGACCGCCTCGTCGTCCATCGGCACGAGGTATGCGAGCGGGGCAGCACTGCCTTCGTGCAGCACTCCATCGACCTGCATCGCGTCCAGCACGCGTTCCACGCCGAAGGCCCAGCCGACTCCGGGGGTCTTGGGTCCGCCCAGGCTCTCGATGAGTCCGTCGTAGCGGCCGCCGCCGCTCAGCGCTGACTGGGCGCCGATGCCGGGGTGGTGTACTTCGAATGCGGTCCGCCGGTAGTAGTCAAGGCCGCGGACGATGCCGGGATCGATCTCCACCGGGATGCCCCAGGCGGCCAGCCAGTCCTGTACTTCACGGAAGTGGGCGGCTGCCTCATCGTTCAGGAAGTCGATGGGTCGTTTCAGCGGCGCGACGATGGCCTGGTCACCGGGGTCTTTGGCGTCGAGGAGGCGCATGGGGTTCAGGCGGAGCCGTTCCTGACTCGTTTCGGTCAGTTCGTCCGCCCGGTGTTCAAGCTCAGCGCGCAGGTAGGCGTTGTAGGCAGCCCGGTCCTCGGGGTCGCCAACGCTGCCCAGGCGGACGGTAAGTCCGCGCAGACCGACTGCACTCAGGCAGTCGAACAGCAGCGAGATCGTTTCGGCATCGATCAGTGCTGAGTCGGAACCGAGCACCTCGTAGTT
>CAYPKV010000041.1:0-17345 GCA_964411415.1 uncultured bacterium | reverse complement strand
TAGATAAGATTATTGCAAGGAAACGGGAGGAAGTAAAAGCCGCCAAAGAGGTAAGAGCGCACCGGTGCCGCTGGTAACAGGAGCAGCCAGGTAAACCCCACCCGGTGCAAGGTCCGACAGGGAGAAAGAGCCTGCCCGGCTCGTCAGAATCTCCGGGATGACCGCTTGAGGGGTGCGGCGACGCACCTCCCAGACAGATGATCAGACCCCGCAAGGGGACAGAACCCGGCTTACAGGCTCACCCGCACCACCAGACAACAGGGTCCTGTCACCGGCCGCCCCTCCAGGCGGCCGGTGCCTGTGGCAGGAAACTTGCCTTCAGCAGCGCCTCCCGGTACTCCCCGGCAGCGTCAGAATCCCAGGTGACCCCACCGCCCGTTCCGTAAGTGACGCCACCGGTCAGCCGGTCGACCTCGAGCGTCCGGATGGCGACGTTGAACACCCAGTCACCGCCGGGCTCGGCGAAACCGATCGTGCCGCAGTAGCTGCCGCGGACCGAGTCCTCCAGCTGACTTATCAGCCGCATGGTGCTCACCTTCGGTGCCCCCGTTATCGAGCCACAGGGGAACAGGGCCGCGAACACATCCGGGAACCGCGTTTCGTTCGGAAGCAGCGCGCTTACGGTCGAGGTGAGGGCGTGGAACGTCGGCAGCGACTCCAGCTGCAGCAGCGCGTCGACAGTGACGGTGCCAGGCACGGCCAGCCGTCCGAGGTCGTTGCGGAGCAGGTCAGTGATCATCACGTTCTCCGCCGCATCCTTGGCGGACCCGAGCAGCTCACGCTGCAGCAGCTGGTCAGCCGCAGGATCGCCTCCGCGCCTGATCGTGCCTTTCATGGGGCGGGTCTCCAGCCGCTGGCCGCGGCGCCTGAAGAACAGCTCCGGCGAGGCGGACAGCAGTTGAAACGCCTCACACTCCAGGAAGGCAGCGAAGGCGGCCGGCTGCCGCTGCAGCATGTCCTGGTAAAGCCCGCCGGCACAGCCCTGAAGTTGTGAGTGGAGCCGGAAGGTGTGGTTGACCTGGTAAGTCTCCCCCGCACTGATCGAAGAGCGGATCGCTTCAACTGCCTGGCGGTGACGCTCCGCAGTGGCTGACGGCTGCCACGGCGCGAGGCTGTACGCGGCGGGCTCAGGTGGTGCTTCCCGGCTGACGTCCCGGTAAGCGGCGAAGCAGGCCAGGGGCAGCTTCCCGCCGCTTCTGACCTCGAAGGCTGCGTCGAAGGCCGGGGCGGCCTCGTAACTGAGGAAGCCTGCCACGTGCAGACCGTCGTCCAGGGCAGCCTGGCAGTCGTTCAGTACCTGCCGCACGTCGGTTACCCGGGCTGCCGTGAACAGCGCGACCGGGTCAGAGTAGCTGCGGCTGCCCGATCCGGGCTGGCCGCTGTCGAAGCGGATGTGCACGCAGGCGAGCATACCGGCTGACGACGGGGAGCGGGCGGGCTGGTAACATGCGCACCATCACTGAGTGGGGGTACATGGAATGAACTTCAGGATAACTGCAGCAGCTGCGGTGGCCGCACTGGCCGTGGTCTTGAGCGCGTGTGCGGTACCGGCTGCTCTCGAGCCGGTACGTGAGGCTGCCATCGGCATGCCGGTCGGTCAGGACGGCGTGACGCGCGTCAGTGCCACGGTTCCAGACTGGTCAGCCGGCGAAGGCACGATCCTGGCGAGCAGCGACTTCCGCGGCCGTGAAGTGACGTTCGTGACCGGTACGATCAGCACCGCCGGTCAGCTGGAGCTGGAGCTGCAGGTCCCGCCGCGCGAAGCGCTCCTGGAAGTGCGTGACGCCTGGCTTTACGATGCCAACATCATCAGCAGCAACCCGCAGGCGCGCCTCGCGTTCATCTACTACTACGGTGTGCACCAGGGCCGGCAGCAGCCGGTCGGCTGGCTGTTCATGGACACCGACGAGGACTTCGAGGACGACGCCCAGGTCGGTGACACGTACGCCGCTTACGTCTACTCGAACGAACCGACCCGCATCCGCATCAACGACACTGCGACCGGTGGTCACCGCTACATCGCTGACCTGAACCTGGCACGCGGCTGGAACCGCGTGGTGACCGAGGTGATCAGCGTTGCGACCGGTGTGGTGACGATGCGTGAGACGATCGATTACAGCCGGGACGTCACCTGGCGCTACGAGGCTGCCGACTGACGGCAGCCTTCAGTCGCCCGCGGCGAGCGGGAAGCGCCTGAGCGGACCGACCGGGTTCGGGACGTTCCTGCACTGCGGGTTGACGCAGCCGGGGCAGCGCAGCGGGTACTGCCGGCTGGCTACCTCGCCGCTCGCCAGGTGATCACGGACGGTTTCCGCCAGGGCGTCCATGAACAGCGGATCGCCGTTCAGGGCCGGGGCGCGCTTGAAGTTGGTGATGCCTGATTTCTCGGCAAGCTCGGCGTACTCGATGTCGAGCTCGCTGAGCGTCTCGATGTGATCGCTCGTGAAGGCGATGCCGACCACCAGTACGTTGCGGCGCCGTTTCTCGCCCAGCTGGCGGATCATCGTCTCGGTCGACGGTCCCTGCCACGGTACCGGGCCGACCTCCGACTGGTAGCTGATCATGTGTTCGTTGCGGTTGCCGAGCCGCTGCATGACCTCGTGAACGCTGGCACCGATCTCTGCCGGGTACGTATCGCCGCGGTTGATGACGCTGAGTGGCAGCGAGTGCGCGCTGAACAGCAGCACGACGTCATCGCGGTCAGCTTCATCGAACTGCTCGAGGCCACGCCGGACGGTGTCGGTCATCGCCTCGATGAACGTCGGCTGCACCGGCCAGCGGTCGATGACGCTCCAGCTGAACCGTTTGGCCATGCCCAGCCTGCCGAGAGCCCGCCACAGCTCGTTGAGTGAGGAGCCGGTCGTCGCGCATGAGAACTGCGGGTACTGGGTGAAAGCGACTGCCCGTTCGACCCCATCGGCTGCCATCTGCTTCAGGGCGTCCTCACTGGTGGGGTTGATGTACCGGAAGGCGACGTAGAAACCGTGCGGGGCGGTCTCAGGGCTCATGCGGTCAAGCCGTTCGACCATGCCCTGGCCCTGCAGTTCGGTCCAGTGGAGGATGGGTGAGCCACCGCCGATACCCTGGTACAGCTCCTGAACGTGTTTCGTCCGGCGCCGGGCGATGAACGGTCCGAGGAACGACTGCATCGGCAGCTGGATTATCTCACGGTCCTGGAACAGCTCCAGCAGGAACGGGCCGACGTCATCAAGCGTCTTCGGCCCGCCCAGGTTCATCATCACGATTCCGGTCTTTATCTTCCTGGCACTCATAATGTTCTGGTTCTCCGCTCGTGCCGGCCCGCCCACAGCTGGCAGCCGGCGATTATCGGCTCAATGCTAGTCAGCAGCAGGCCGGGCGGTTGTCACATTACTGTCTGCAGCGGCCCGGCGACGACAGTACCGTGACACGTGCGCTCCTGACGGTCCGCTAGCATCGCTGCGTGAACGATGACCGCAGGCTGAGGCGGCTGCTGACACTGCCCGACGAGAAAGACCCGGAGTTCAGTGATTACGCCGCTGACCTTGAAGTGAAGACGAACCCGCTCATGCGGCGCGTCTGGGCAGGCCTCGGTCTGCTCAGTGTCGGCTCCGCGATACTAGGTGTGATCCTGCCCGGCTGGCCGACCGTACCGTTCCTGCTCATCGCCGCTTTCCTGTTCAGCCGGAGCAGCCCCCGCTTCTACAACCTGGTGCTCAACCACCGGGTGTTCGGACCGATCGTCAGGGACTACCGGGCGGGCAACGGCATCCCCCGCAGCATCAGGCTGGTGGCGATCTCCAGCCTCGTGGTGTTCGCCGGCTTCAGTGCTTTCTACCTTATTGGCAACCAGACGGTGCGGCTGCTGGTCGTGGCGGCCGCGGCGTTCGGCATGGGGTTCCTGACGGGACTGCCTACCCGGCAGCCGTACGGACCGGAGCTGACCGGCACAGACGAAGAAGCCGGCACGCAGCAGACCCTGCAGCGTGTGAACGGATCCTGAAGACGAAGTCAGGCGCTGAGCGCCGTCCAGCTTACTGAGGCGCCGTCGGACACAGTTCCGGCGGCGCCTTTCTGTGCTGCACGCCGCCCGTTCCCGCGGCAGTATCGCCGCCTGAGTGGGAGCCCTGGCCCCTTCACCGTCACCCGGAACGTCATGAGTGGGAGAGTGTGGGACAGTGTGGGAAGATTGTGATAAACTCACCCAAGCCAGGGGACAACAGTGCCCGCTTGAGCCGCGTGACTGCAGCAGGATGGGCAGTCCGGACACAGGAGCGATCAACAGGTGCCGTTCGGTGAATACCAGTACTCGGTAGACGACAAGGGCAGGGTCATAATCCCTCCTGCCTTCCGTGAGTTCGTCGAAGATGGCCTGGTCATCACCCGTGGCATGGAGGGCTGCCTGTACATCTTCCCCATCCCGGCCTGGCAGCGGATCGAGCAGCGGCTGACCGAACTGCCGCTCATCGACCCTGATTCACAGAAGTTCATCCGTTTCTTCTACTCGGGTGCAGCGAAACTGAAGCTCGATTCGGCCGGCCGCATCACCGTACCGCCGACACTGCGTCAGTTCGCCGCACTGGAAGGCCCTGTCATGGTGGCCGGCGCACCGAACCGGCTGGAGATATGGAACGAAGCGCGCTGGAACGAAGCGATCACTGCCGTCCAGGGCGAACCGCCTGCACCTGAACTGCTGCGGGAGCTGGTCGCATGAGCGAAACGGCCATGCCCCACGTGCCGGTCATGCCGGACGAGTGCCTGCACTGGCTCGCAGCCGGACCCGGCAAGCTCGTCATCGACGGAACGTTCGGAGCCGGCGGCCACTCCAGGCTGCTGCTCGAAGCCGGCGCTGACGTCATGGCTATCGACCAGGACCCATCGGCCCTGGCAGCCGCCGGCAAGATGGCAGCGGCTTACGGCCCCGACCGGTTCCGCTTCGCAGCCGGCAACTTCCGGGACCTCGTCGAACTGCTGAACGCCACCTGGCCGGAACGCAGGGCTGACGGTCTGCTGCTCGACATCGGCGTCTCTTCGATGCAGCTGGACGAGGCAGAACGCGGCTTCGCGTTCAGGCAGGTCGGTCCGCTCGACATGCGCATGAGCCAGCAGGGCAAGAGCGCAGCTGACGTCGTAAACACCTATGACGAGGCTGACCTGGCTGCCGTCATCTTCCGGTACGGCGAAGAGCGGCACAGCCGGCGCCTCGCCCGGGCGATCCATGCCGAAGCGCAGCGGGAACCGATCACCGATACGGCCCGGCTCGTCCGCATCATCCAGGACGCCTACCCGGGCGGCCCCCGCCGGGACCATCCGGCCCGCCGGACGTTCCAGGCGCTGCGCATCTACGTCAACGACGAACTCGGAGCGCTTGAACAGGCACTGGCTCAGGCCCCGGACGCACTCGCTACAGCCGGCCGGCTCGTCGTGCTCAGTTACCACTCGCTTGAAGACCGGATCGTCAAACACGCCCTGCGCGACGATGCCCGCTTCGAGGTCCTGACGAAACGGCCTGAGCTGGCCAGCGAAGAAGAACAGGCCAGCAACCCCCGCTCACGCAGCGCCAAACTGCGCGCAGCCAGGAGGCTCCCCTGATGAACAGCGACAGGTCACGCCTGCGTTTCAACGCGGCTCCGTTCGTGTTCATCGGCAGCCTGCTCGTACTGGCCTACGTCGGCAGCGGCAACCAGGCGAGCTACATCAGGCAGTGGGACCTGATCGATTACAAGGCGGAGCTGCAGAGCCTCAACTCGACGCTGCGCCAGGAAGCAGCTGCGGTGTCCGGACCGACCGTCGTCGGTCAGTGGGCCCGCGCGCAGGGCATGATCCCCGCACCCCAGGGCAGGAACGTCCGTGAAGTGGCACCGGAACCGGTTCCACCGCAGGCACCTGCCCCTGTTACCGGACTGGAGGTCCACACGGTATGGCGCTGAACCAGCCCACGTTACAGATCCGCAGACTCAAGGGCGTTCTCGTCAGCCTGGCCATCCTCGTGCCACTGTTCGGCAGCATGTACGGATTCGCCCGCCTGGGCAACCAGGCACCCGCCTGGCCGGGCCAGCTCACTGATGCACCGCCCCGCGGCAGCATCCTGGCCAGCGACGGCACGATGCTGGCCACCGGACCGGTCACCAACCGCCGTTACCCGCAGGCACTGGCTGCGCAGATCGTCGGTTTCAGCGGCAAGCTGCAGCCCGATGGCCGCTACGGCCTGGAAGGCCTGGAGTACACCTACGATTCCTGGCTCCAGGATGGCAACGACCTCGTCACCACCATCAACCCGCTCTACCAGAGCGTCGCCCAGACCCATCTGGCCGAGAGCGCCATCGAGTACGGCGCGGAGTCCGCGACGGTCGTCATGCTCGAGGTAGGCAGTGGCAACATCCTGGCGGCAGCCAGCTGGCCCAGCTTCGATCCGAACGACCGGAGCGGAGCGAACCCGGAGGACTTCATCAACCGGGCGTTCCTGTCACAGTACGAACCCGGCTCAGTGGTCAAGCCGTTCGTGATCGCCGCACTGCTGGAGTCAGGCCGCCTGACCCCTGACGAGCTCATCCCGGCGGAACAGGCCAGGCGGGTCGGCAGTCAGACGTTCCGCGAGACCGTCTGGCACGAACCCGAGCTGAACTCCTACGACATCCTCCGCTACTCGAGCAACACCGCGATGACGCACCTGACCGAACGGTTCACTCCTGAAGAGCTTCACGTATGGCTGAGCCACTTCGGCTTCGGCCGCGACCTGGGCATGAGTTCGGTGTTCACGCGCAGTGGCGGCATGAACCCCTGGACCAGCTGGGTCCCCCAGGACCAGGCATCCGTCACCCTTGGCCAGAGCGTCTCGAGCACCACCCTGCAGCTGGCCGCCCTTTACAGCATCTTCGCCAACGACGGCATCCTGGTCAGCCCGCGCCTGCTGGCCGATGAAGAGGTCACGGCACCGCGCCGGGTACTGTCCTCGGCGACTGCCCGTGAAGTGCGCAGCATGATGACGTACACGGTCGAGATGAGCGGCCTGCGCAACTCGATGATCCCGGGCATGACTCTGGCCGGCAAGACCGGAACCGCTGACATATACGACGTCGCCCAGGGCGCTTACATCGCGGGTGACTACACGCTCACCTTCGCCGGCATGTTCCCCGCTGACGATCCGCAGATCGTGATGGTGGTCAGCCTGATGAAGCCGGACGGTGGCGCCACCGCGACGTACATGGCCGCGCCGCTGTTCCAGGCGATCGGCACCGAGATCACCGCCACCTGGGACCACTTGCCGCCCCGCAATCCACTCGCCCACGTCCAGTAGAACAGTATAGTGTGTAGCGTGTGTATCATGCTCAGCAGATGCGGATCACTGACATGCTGAAACCAGCCAGTCTGGTGCAGCTCGCGCCAGGCACGGAGCTGCCCGTCAGCGCCGCCAGCTGGCCGGAAGCACGCGGCGTCACCTTCAGCACCGAACGGCTACGTCCCGGTGACGTGTTCTTCGCCCTGCCCGGCGCCAGCAGCCACGGCATCCGCTGGGCTGACGCCGCACTCGCCCAGGGCGCCAGCTTCATCGTCAGCGACCGGCCCCACCCCCGGGGACTGCTCACGGCCGATCCTGAGGCGCTGCTGCTCGAACTTGGCCGGCAGGCCCGGGCCCGGCTCCGCGGCCGGGTCGTTGGTGTCACCGGCTCAGCCGGCAAGACGACGGTGAAGGACCTGATCGCCTGCCTGCTGGCAGCCCGCTCTACCCCGGGCAACCTCAACACCATGGGCGCACTCGCCTGCACCCTCGTCGATGCAGCCCTGGCGGACGACGGCCGCGACCTGGTGCTGGAACTCGGTATCGACCACCGGGGCGAGATGACCCGGCTGCTCGGACTGACCCGCCCTGATGTCGGCGTACTGACCGCGATCGCCCTGAGCCACAGCGAGTTCCTCGGTGACCTGGACCAGATCGCCGCTGAGAAACGCCTGCTGCTGGACCACGCCCAGCTGCGCTTCGCTGCCAGCCAGACCGTCCCCTTCCTGCGCCCGCTGCCGGATGGACTCGTCAGCTACGGCGTAGCCCAGGACGCGACCGTGTCCTCACAGCGTGCGGGCGACCGGCTGCTCGTGGCTGGCGCAGCCTTCCCCCTCACGCAGCCCGGCAGCCCCTGGGCGACCAACCTGACGGGCGCTGTGGCCACTGCCCGGGCCCTTGGTACCCCGACAGCTGTCATGCAGGAGCGTCTGGCTGCGTTCGAACCGGCCCCGCAACGGCTGCAGCTGAAACAGGCTGGCAGCAGAACCATCATCGACGACAGTTACAACAGCAACCCCGCTTCGGCAGCCGCAGCAATCGAGGTGCTGCGCGAGTCAGCCGCACCGCTCGCAGCGGTACTTGGTGACATGCGCGAGCTCGGACCTGACAGCCGTGAACACCATCGCCAGCTGGGCCGGGCGACGGTCGGCCTGGACGTGGTCATCGCCGTCGGCGAGTACGCCGGTCAGGTGCGCGAAGGCAACCCGGCAGCACTCACGGCCGCTGACACCGAGGCCGCCCTCGAACTGCTCAGTGAACTGCCGGCCACCGGCACCGTACTGGTGAAGGCTTCACGCAGCCTGCGTTTCGAACGGATCGTCGACCACCTGGGGGTAACAGCATGAGCCTGACCGTGACCGCCCTGATCTCGCTGCTGCTCTGCGGGATCTTCATCCGACTGGGCCTCCGCTGGGGCTGGGGCAAGAGCATCCGCACCGATGGGCCCGAGAGCCACCACAGCAAAGCCGGCACGCCGACCATGGGCGGCGCCGCCTTCCTCACCGCTGCAGCCATAAACTGGTTCATCTTCGGCGGCGGGCGGGACGGCAACGCGGTGCTGCTGCTCATGCTGGCCATCGCGATTCTCGGCCTGACCGACGACATCCTGGCGATAAGGCGCAGCCGCGGCCGCACCGAAGCTGCCGGACTGCTCGCGCGCTGGCGCATCCTGTTCCAGGCAGCCATCGGCCTGGCCTTCGCACTCGACGCCGTGAACAGCGGCCATGCCCTGACCGGCAGCGGTTTCTTCGACGTACTCATCTACACCTTCGTGATCGTCGGCAGCATCAACGCGCTGAACTTCTCTGACGGGCTCGACGGCCTGGCGGCCGGCATGATGATGATCATGCTGCTCGCCTTCACCGGCACGAGTCCCCTGGCCGCCATACTCATCGGCGCACTGCTCGGCTTCCTCTGGTACAACGGCCAGCCGGCCCGCCTGTTCATGGGAGGCGCCGGCAGCGAAGCACTCGGCGCAGGCCTGGCCGGCCTGGCCATAACCGAGGGCCTGGTGTGGCACCTGCCGCTGCTCGCCCTCGTACCCGTCCTGGTCGTCCTGTCCGTCATCGCCCAGGTGCTCTACTTCCGGGCGACGGGCGGCAGGCGGCTCCTGAAGATGAGCCCCCTGCACCATCACTTCGAACTGAGCGGCTGGACCCAGCAGCAGGTGGTGACCCGCTTCTGGATAGTGACCGCCGTGACCACGGCACTGGTCGTCTGGCTGCGTGGCGGCCTGGCATGACGGTACTGGTGTACGGCCTGGGCCGCAGCGGCCTGGCCGCGGCGCGGCTGCTGGCAGGCCAGGGGCATGACCTCGAGTTCATGGACTCGAGAGCGGAAGGGGTGGACATCGCGGCCGCCCTGGCCCTGGGCGCCCGCCGGCTCCAGTCGGCAGCTGACAGCCGCGCGGAGCTGGTGATCGCTGCCCCGGGCGTGCCGATCGACCATCCGGACCTGCAGGCACTGCGCGAACGCGGTGTGGACATAACCGGCGAGGTCGGCTGGGTTCGCCGCAGCTTCGCAGCTCCGATGGTCGGCATAACCGGCACGGCCGGCAAAGGTACCGTCACCGCCTGGATAACCGCGGTGCTGCAGTCGGCCGGACTGCCGGCAGCAGCCGGCGGCAACATCGACCCCGCCTTGAGCGAGGTGGCTGCCGAGGACCGGGTTCTGGTTACCGAGCTGTCCTCGTTCCAGCTGGAACGCAGTACCGACCTGGACCCTGAAGTGGCCGTCCTGCTGAACCTGGGCAGCGATCACCTGGACCGGCATGGCACTGTAGCCGCCTACCACGCTGCGAAGAAGAACCTGCTGCTTTCACTGAGCAGTGAGCACCTGCTCGTCTACAACGCTGCTGACCCGCTGCTGAGCAGCTGGGCTGAGGAGCACAAGGGGCGCAGGGCCGGTTTCTCGGTGCAGGAGCCAGCTGAAGCACACCTGGCCGGCGAGCTGCTCATGCTGCACGGCGAACCGCTGCTGGAGCGCAGCAGCCTGCAGCTGCGCGGCGACCATAACGTCGCCAACGCCCTCGCCACCGCCCTGGTGTGCAGCGAGCTCGGCCTGAGCCACGGCCAGATAGCTGCCGGCCTGAGAAGCTTCACCGGCCTGCCCGGCCGGTTCAGTACCGTCGCCACCATCGGCAGCATCACCTTCATCGAAGATTCGATCGCCACCCGGCCGCTGTCGGTGCGGGCGGCACTGGAGGCTGCTCCGCGGCCGCTCGTCTGGATCGCCGGCGGGCACAACAAAGGGGCTGACATCCGTGAGTTCCGGGAGCTGGCAGGTGAACGCGTGGAGCTGTTCATCGGCATCGGTGCAGCAGGCGGCGAGTTCTGCCGTGGGCTGCACGACGTCGTGCCGGTACTGCACGTTCAGGAGCGCGACGGACGTCAGGCACTGCGCCGGGCCCTGAACCTGGCGGTCCAGCACCTGCATGGCCACTCAGTGCGGTCGGCTGCCGTGCTGCTGGCCCCACTGGCTGCCTCGTTCGACCAGTTCAGGGACTACCAGGACCGCGCCCGGGTGTTCCGTGAGGAAGTCAGCCGGCTGGAGGAGACATGGATCCCGTACTGATCACGATCCAGCTGCTCCTGGGGGCGCTGGGCATCCTCGGCGTCGCCACCGGTGACCCGGCACTGCTGAACGAGCACACCGGCCGTTTCCTGGGTGCGTTCCTGCTGACGGTGTTCGTCTCGTTCATCAAGCCCCGGGCGATCGTGAAACTGAGCCCGGCCATTTACCTGAGCCTGCTGCTGCTGCTCGTGCTGACGCTCGTCCGGGGCGTCTCACCGGAAGGTTCGCAGAGCAACCGCTGGCTGGACCTGGGCGTGTTCACGTTCCAGGCGAGCGAGTTCATGAAGGTCGCCGTCATCGCTTACCTGGCCGGCTTCTTCCACAACCACCTGGATCAGACGCCCATCTGGCGGCCGACGGTCGTGATCGGCGTCGCATGTGGCCTCATAATCCTGCAGCCGGACCTGGGTACGAGCGTGTTCGTGTTCCTCCTGGCGCTCGGCATCATGTTCATCGGACCGGTGCGGCCCCAGAAGGTGTTCGCCGTCGCGGGCTTCGCGCTCGTCATCGGCGGGCTGTTCGGCAGCCTGTTCCTGTCGGACTTCACCTACTTCGCCGACCGCATCGACAGTTTCTTCGACCTGCACGGCGAACAGGCGCTGGCCCAGGACGTGTCGTTCCAGGCGGTGCAGGCGCGGCGCACCATCATGCGGGCCGGCCTGACCGGCATCGGTCCCGGCCGCCCCAGCCTGGTGCCTGAGGCGGAGACCGACATGGTCGCCATCGCCGTCACCCAGTCACTGGGCCTGGTCGGCATATTCACCGTGATCACCCTGTTCGTACTGTTCGGAATCCGCGGCATCAAGATCGCCTCATCGCTGCAGGGCCCCGGCAGCCTGCTCGCCGGTGGGGCGACGCTGTACATATGCGGGCAGGCTGGTGTGAACCTGGCGGTCGCCTCCGGCCTGCTGCCCATCACCGGCATCCCGCTGCCGTTCATGAGTTACGGGCTTAACAGCCTGTTCAGCGTCAGCATCGCAGCCGGCCTGATCCATGGCGCCTACCGGCAGATCCGCCGGACGGAGGCAGCCGCGTGAGCAGGACCGTCGTGCTGGCGACCGGCGGAACCGGCGGTCACATCTACCCTGCCCTCGCTCTGGCCGGCCGGCTGGCAGCTCATGACGTCCGCAGCGTGCTGATCGGCGTCGCCGGCGGCCTGGAAGAGCGCCTCAGCGCTGAAGCCGGAGTGGAGTTCCGTGGGGTCAGCAGCGGCAAGATCGACCGGCAGCGGCCCGACCCGCGTGAACTGGCCCGGGCGTTCAGAGGTGTCGTCCAGGCCAGGCGGCTGCTCCGGGAACTCAGGCCCCAGCTGGTGATCGGCTTCGGTGGCTTCGCCTCACTGCCAGCCAGCGCAGCTGCAGCCCAGAGCGGCGTGCCCCTGTGGCTGAACGAACAGAACTCGTTTCCCGGGCTCGTGACCAGGCTGCTGAGCCGCCGGGCCGAGCTGGTCATCGCCTCAGTGGCAACGGCACTGCCACGGATACGGGCGCGCAACAGCACGGTGATCCCCTACCCGGTCGACGAGACCCGTTTCAGCAGGACCGAAGCCCGGGCACGCCTGGGCCTGCCCGCAGACGGACTGCTGACGCTCGTCATGGGCGGCTCGCAGGGCTCGGTCGCCCTGAACGAAGCGGTGCTGAACGTGCTGCACCAGAACGGACAACCTGTGCCCCTGACGCTGCATTTAAGCGGTCCGGCCAACCTCGAAGCTGTGCTCACCCGCCAGGCCGACCCGGCACGGCATCACGTCCTCGGCTACGCAGACGGCCGCCTCGCCTTCGCTGCGGCTGACCTTGCCATCACGCGGGCGGGTATTGGTACATTGTCAATGGCCGCCTTCAACGGCGTGCCCCTGATCATGGTTCCATTACCCACTTCTGCAGAAAATCACCAGTACCACAACGCGAGAACGTTCGAAGAAGCCGGTGCCGGGGTCCTGCTGCCGCAGTCCGGACTGGACCGCCTGGCTGACGTCTGGCCGGAACTGCTCGCCGATGGCCCCCGCCGTGAAGCAGCGGGCGCGGCCATGAGTGAACTGTCACCGGCGGGCGCCCTCACACGGTTCAGCCGGCTCGTGACGGACCGCCTGGAAGCAGGCCGGCCATGAGCAGGCACATGCACTTCATGGGCATCGGCGGCATAAGCATGAGCGGCCTGGCCCGTCACTACCACGCCGAAGGCTTCACGGTCAGTGGCTGCGACGCAGCTGAAAGCACGACCGTCAGCGACCTGCGCGCAGCCGGCATCGACGTCTTCATCGGTCACGACCCGGCACACCTGGACGGTGTCGACACCCTCATCAGCACGATGGCAGTACCCAACGCCCGCGTTCCCGGCAGCAGCGAGGAGTACCAGGCTGCCCGCGAGCTGGGCATCAGCTCGCTGAAGCGCGTGGAGCTGCTCGGACAGCTGTTCTCAGAACGCCAGGCGATCGGCATCACCGGCAGCCACGGCAAGAGCTCCATCACCGGCATGACCGCCAGCATCTTCACAAGACTGGCCGATGACCCCAGCGTGCAGATCGGCGCCAACCTGCCGCTCATCGGCGGCAACATGCGCCACGGGCGCGGACCGCACCTCATCGCTGAGGTGGACGAGTCAGACCCCGGTTTCGCGAAGCTGCACAGCAGCATCGCCCTGCTCTCCAACCTGGAAGACGATCACGTCGCCACCGGCTTCGAGGAACGCCGCAACTACCACGCCAGCCTGGCTGACCTGGAAGCTGCCGTGCGCTCGTTCGCCGGTCAGGCTGCCAGGCTCATCACGTGCCGGGATTCAGCCTCTCTCGAGACGTTGCTGGCAGACCACCCTGACCGGCTCACCTACGGTTTCACCGAAGGAGCCGATTACCGCATAACTGACATAACACTGACGCCCGGTGGCAGTGAGTTCCGGCTGAGCGTGCCCGGACAGGCGCCCCTGCCGATCACACTGAACGTGCCTGGCATGCACAACGCCCAGAACGCCGCCGGTGCCCTGACGATCGCGGCTGCCGCCGGCCTGCCGCTCGATGCCGCGGCCGCGGTGCTCGCGGAGTTCCGTGGCGTCGGCCGCCGCTGGCAACTGTGGGGTGACTTAGACGGCGCGCTGATATTCGATGACTACGCCGTGCATCCGGCCGAAGTGGCCGCCACGCTCGCCGTCGCCCGCCACACCGGCCGGCGCGTCCGGGCGATCCTCCAGCCACACCGCTGGGTACGGACGGCCCTGCACTGGCGCGCCCTGGCAGAGGCAGCCAGCGTCGCCGATGAGGTGCTTGTGCTGGACATTTACGGCGTCGGCGAGGACCCGATCCCCGGCATCTCCAGCGGACTCATCGTCGACCGCATCCGTGAACTGGGCACCGACTCCGCGCATCACACGCCTGAATCCGCCCTCGAGTACCTGCGCTCAACCGCCGGGCAGGATGACCTGTTCCTGACGCTTGGCGCCGGGGACGTCTGGAGGATCGCCTCCGGCCTGGCCGGTACGGCCCGGCCCGCCTGAGGTACGGGGATGCAGCTGCGCATCGCCGTGATCATCATGGGCCTGCTGGCCGTGGCGGCACTGGTCACCAGCCGCATGTGGCCGCTCGTCAGCGAGGTTCACGTCAACGGTAACGAACATTACTCCGCTGACCAGGTCAGGTGGATCGCGAACGTCGCTGTCGGTGATCCGCTGCTGTGGATCAACCGTTGGTCGGTGTCCGGTCTGGAAGCTGACCCGTGGATCGCCTGGGCCAGTGTCGTGCGGCACTGGCCTGATACTGTTGCGATAACGGTGCAGGAACGGCAGCCGCTTCTCCGAACGGGTGACATCGCCTGGTCAGCCGACGCGGTCGCCCTGCCGGGCCTGCCGGAAGAGGAGCTGGCCCTCCTGCCGCGCCTGGAAGGCTGGGGAGAACCGCGTGTGAGTGAAGCACTGCGTGTTCTTGAGCTCATGGGCAGCGCCGGGCTCGAGGTGATAAGCTACTCGCCAGATGGCTTTGACATCACTGTGCAAGGAGCCACGATTTTCACGCCCAGCGTAGCTGCACTGGAGGCACAGTGGGCCGCAGTGAAGGGCAGACTCGGGAGCCGCCTTGCGGTCTATCCCTGGGGAGTGAGCGAATCAAATGAGTGACGAACGCATCATCGTCGGTCTCGACATTGGTACCACCAAGATCTGCACCGTCATCGGCGAGATCGCCAGTGACGGAGTGCTGGACATCATCGGTGAGGGTACCGTTCCGAGTGACGGGTTGCGTAAGGGTGTAGTGGTCAACCTGGAGCGGACGATCGAGTCCGTCCGCCAGTCCGTGGCTGCTGCCGGCCGGGTGGCCGGAGTTAACCCGCAAAGCGCATGGGTCGGCATCGCCGGCACCCACCTGAAAGCGATCACCAGCCATGGAATGGCAGCGATCCGCCGCAACCAGGAGATCACCCGGGCCGACGTGGAACGCACGGTGGACAACGCCAAGGCGGTGCCGCTCGAAGCGAACATGGAAGTCCTGCATGTCATCCCCCAGGAGTACGTGGTGGACGGACACGACGGCATAAAGGACCCGGTCGGCATGAGTGGCGTCCGCCTCGAGGTCGACGTGCACCTGATCGCCGGTTCGCACGGCCCGCTGCAGAACCTGCGGCGCTGCGCCACTGACGCGGGCATCGCCGTCGACGGAGTGGTCGTGCAGGCCATGGCGTCCGGCCTGGCTGTGCTCGGTGAAGCTGAACGTGAAGTTACAGCCCTGCTGATCGACATCGGCGGCGGCACGACTGACATCGGCGTGTTCCGCCGTGGCACCCTCGCCCATTCGGCGGTCATCCCGCTGGGTGGGGACCACATCACCCAGGACATCTCGCAGCTGCTGCGCATCCCCGCTGATGAAGCCGAGCGGGTCAAGAAGACGTACGGCATGGCGCTGCCGGAGATGGCTGACCGTGAGCTTATGGTCGAGATCGACAACCAGAACTACCCGGCCGCACTGTCGGCTCATGAACTTGCCCAGGTGATAAAGCCCCGGGTCACAGAAATTCTCAGCCTCGTACGGCGTAACGTCGAAGAGCATATGGGTGCTCTTGAACTGGTCGTCGGCAGCGTGGTCATCACCGGTGGTTCTTCACTGATGCCGGGTCTCGATCAGGTCGCCGCGGACCGGTTCCGTCTGCCGGTGCGCATCGGCAAACCGTACGGCGTCAGCGGCCTCATCGACGTGGTCGCCAGCCCGGCACACGCTACTGCGGTCGGTCTGGTGCGTTACGGGATGCTGAACCGCAGTCAGGCTGCCGTCAGCAACCGCCGGGTGGTCAGGCTGCCGGGCAAGTCGGCCCAGCCGGCCGAAGGGGGCCGTGCCGGCAACCTGCTGCAGAGCATCCGCAACATACTGAAGGACTTTTTCTGATGCCCATAGGAGTTGACCAATGAACAGCGACAATGCCGTAATCCGTGTGATCGGCCTTGGTGGGGGCGGCAACAACGCCGTTAACAGGATGATCGAGACCGGACTCATCGGAGTCGAGTTCATTGCTGCCAACACTGACGCCCAGGTGCTCGCCACCAGCCTGGCTGACACCAGGATCCAGCTTGGAGACCACCTGACCAAAGGCCTCGGAGCCGGAGCCAACCCGGAGATCGGTGAGAAGGCTGCGCTCGAGGACCGGGAACGCATCGCCGAAGCCCTCAGCGGCTCGGACCTCGTGTTCATCACTGCCGGCATGGGCGGCGGCACCGGTACGGGCTCGTCACCGGTCGTCGCTGAGGTAGCCCGTGAACAGGGTGCCCTGACCGTCGCAGTCGTAACGACACCGTTCTCGTTCGAAGGCCCGCGCCGGATGCGCCAGGCCGAAGAAGGACTGCGCCGGCTGGAAGACAAGGTCGATGCGCTGATCGTCGTCGAGAACCAGCGCCTGCTGTCCTCGCTCGACCGCAAGGTCAAACTGAACGACGCGTTCCGTGTTGCTGACCGGGTCCTGTACCACGGTGTACGGGGTATCAGTGACGTCATCAACGTACCGGGCCTCATCAACGTGGACTTCGCGGACGTCAAGACGCTCCTGTCCGGCGCCGGCACGGTGCTGATGGGCATCGGTGGCGGCCGTGGTGACAACCTCGCCGAGGACGCAGCCCTGAGCGCGACCCACTCGCCGCTGCTCGCCCGGGGCGTCGAAGGCGCCCATCACCTGCTGATCAACATCACCGGTTCAGAAGACCTGACCCTGCACGATGCTGACCAGATCGTCGAGAAGATCAGCGCCGCCACCGAGGTCGAAGACGTCAACGTCCTGTTCGGCGTCACCTACGACGATGCGGCAGCTGACGAGGTGCGCGTCACCGTCATCGCCGCCGGTTTCAACCAGACCCCGCAGGTGCGGCTGCTCAAGCCGTCGGGTCCGCGCGGGCTCGGAGGCGGCCAGAACTTCGACCCCGGCAACTACGACATCCCGGCGTTCCTGCGTTACAACCCGGAGAATGACGAGCCGAGTGGCTGCAGACCGAGGAGGGCAAGTTCTTCCTCCCGGCGACTGGCCGCAGCGGCACCGGCGACGACGCGGGCAAG
>CAYPKV010000040.1:0-17473 GCA_964411415.1 uncultured bacterium | reverse complement strand
ATCAACGGCATCGGTGAACGCGCGGGCAACACCTCGCTCGAAGAGTGCGTCATGGCGCTCTACACCCGACGCGATTACTACAACGTCGACATGGGCATCAACACGCGCGAGATTTACCGCATGTCCCGGCTCGTGGCCCGCCACACCGGCATGGCTGTGGCGCCGAACAAGGCAGTGGTGGGGGAGAACGCCTTCGCTCACGAGGCCGGCATCCACCAGGATGGCGTGCTCAAGCACAAGGACACGTACGAGATCATGAACGCAGAACTCGTGGGTAGCGACGCCGGTGTGCTCGTAATGGGCAAACATTCAGGCCGCAACGCCTTCCGCAAGACCCTGGGCGACCTCGGCTACGCGGAACTGGACGACGCCACGGTCAACACCCTGTTCCGCCAGTTCAAAGACCTGTGCGACCGCAAGAGCTTCGTTACGACTGACGACATCCTGGCGCTCGTCGGTACCGAAACCAGCCGGGTTCCGGCCACCTACACCCTGGAATCCGTCCAGTTCCAGTCCGGTTCCGGACTCATCCCGGTCGCGACCGTCCGGCTGTCCACCGACACCGGCACGTACGCGGAAGCAGCGACGGGTGACGGTCCGGTCGACGCCGTCTACCGCGCACTGGAACGAATCACCCAGGTGCCGGTGACGCTGGACTCCTACGAGATCCGCAGCGTCGGCTCGGGCAAGGACGCGCTTGGCGAGGTGACCATCCGCGCTGAAAGCGAAGGCCGCTTCGTGACCGGCCGGGGCCTGTCAACTGACGTGCTGGAAGCATCAGCCAACGCCTACGTTGACGTGCTAAACAAGCTGGCGGCCGGTGTGGTGCGCAGCCAGGAGAAGATGTCCGCACCGTGAACGGCGAGTCCAGGCCCGAAGTGGATCTCAGCCAGCCATGGCTGTCTGTCGCCAGGGGAAGTGCTGTAGAGATCTACGACACGACCCTGCGCGACGGCACCCAGGGCCTGGATTTCAACCTGACCGGCGCTGACAAGCTGGCGATCGCCGCGCGCCTTGACGCGTTCGGCGTGGACTTCATCGAAGGCGGCTGGCCCGGCTCCAACCCGAAGGACGCTGAGTTCTTCGAGATGATGAAGGACCGGCCACTGACCAATGCCGAACTGACCGCGTTCGGCAGCACCTGCCGCAAGGACACGGCGCCCGAAGACGACTCCAACCTGCGCATGCTGCTGGACGCAGGCACCACCTGGATCGCCATGTTCGGTAAGTCCTGGACGCTGCACGTCACGGAGGCACTCGGCACGACCCTCGACGAGAACCTCAACATGATCCGCCGTTCGGTGGAGTACCTGACCAGGCATGGCCGCCGGGTCATCTACGACGCAGAGCATTTCTTCGACGGTTACAGTGCCGATCCGGATTACGCCCTGGCCACGCTGGAGGCAGCTGTCAGCGGCGGTGCCGAACGGCTCGTCCTGTGCGACACCAACGGCGGCAACCTGCCCGCCCGCGTCGGCAGCCTCGCTGCGCTGGTACGGGAACGGTTCGGTGACGTCGTCGGCATCCACGCCCACAACGACTGCGAGCTGGCGGTGGCGAACTCCCTGGCTGCGGTCGAAGCAGGTGCCAGGCACGTCCAGGGCACCATCAACGGCTACGGCGAACGCTGCGGCAACGCCAACCTGGTCTCGGTCATGCCGCTGCTGTCCGTGAAGCTCGGCCGCCCACAGCGCCAGAAGGTGAACGAACTGCGTGAGCTGTCCCGCACGATCGATGAGCGGGCCAACCTGCAGCCGAACGTCCGGGCGCCGTTCGTCGGTGACGCGGCCTTCGCCCACAAGGGCGGCATCCACGTCTCGGCGGTGAACCGGCGACCGGAGACTTACGAGCACATCGCTCCTGAACTCGTCGGCAACCAGCGGCGCATCCTGCTTTCAGACCTGTCCGGCCGGGCGAACGTCGTCGCAGTCGAACGTGACTTCGGTGACGGCGCCAGCGGCGAGGCCGCAGCAGACGTCGTCAGGCGTCTGAAGGAACTCGAGCACTTCGGTTACTCGTTCGAAGGGGCCGAAGCGTCGTTCCAGCTGCTGACCCGCAAGGTCAGGGGTGACTACCGGCCTTACTTCACGCTGCAGGGCTTCACCGTCCTGATCGACAAGCGCGAGACTGATGAACATGACCCCCGCTGCGAAGCGAGCATCAGGGTCGTGGTCGGCGGTCAGCAGGAACACACGGCGGCACTCGGCAACGGACCGGTCAACGCCCTGGATTCAGCGCTGCGCAAGGCACTGCTGCGCTTCTACCCGACGCTTAAGGAGACGCGCCTGACTGATTACAAGGTGCGGGTGCTGTCCGGCCCGGAAACCGGTACCGGCAGCGTGATCCGCGTGCAGGTCGAGACCGCAGATGCCAGTGAGCACTGGGGCACGGTCGGTGCCAGCACCAACGTCATCGAAGCGTCGTACCAGGCGCTGATCGACGCCGCTGAGTTCAAACTGCTCAAAGACGGCGTAGAGCCGCTCTGACTGTCACCTTCAGCCTTCGTATGCCGTGACGCTCCCGTCGAGCGCCGCCACTATGAGCCGGTTGCCG
Source organism: uncultured bacterium (assembly GCA_964411415.1). Taxonomy (GTDB): domain Bacteria; phylum Deinococcota; class Deinococci; order Deinococcales; family Trueperaceae; genus CALDPK01. The sequence continues at coordinate 14,920 of CAYPKV010000040.1, read as the reverse complement.
ATCGGCAGCGGACTGGCCTGGATCGGCCCGTGGCTGGCCCGGTCATGCCACAGCGGGGTGCCGCTCCTGGCGTCGAAAGCCAGCACTTCACCGCTCTCGCAGGCGACATACAGGATGCCGCCCGCCACGACGGGGGAGGCGGTAACTGCTGCAGGGAGTTCCCGTTCCCACAGGTCATCCCCGCTGCTCCAGGCGAGGCAGTGCAGCGTACGGCCCCAGCTGGCCACGAAGACGCGGCCCTGCCACAGGGCGGGGCTTCCGTACACCTCACCGTCCAGGTCGTAACTCCAGCGCACCTCGCGGGCCGCTGAGTCGAACGCGTGCAGCTCGCCGTTACGCACGGTCAGGATGAGGACACCGTCCTGGCCGACCGGTGCGGCTGCGGTAGTGCCGATCTCGATCTTGAAGCGGCCTTTGCCGGTTGCGTGGTCGACCGCATGCAGCCAGCCGTCTGCGGTCTGGAACACAGCCATGCCGCCGTGCACCATCGGGGGAGTGGATGCCGGTTCCACTGCCTGGTAGCTCCAGCGCGGTTTCAGTTCAGGGTCCAGCAGCTGCAGTTCACCGGCGCCGGTCGTAACGAGCAGGTCACGACCCAGCGGCAGGACACCAACAGCGTCAGCAGCGTCTTCCTCGTAACGCAGGTTGCCGTCAGGCCAGTCAGCGACGCTGAGGCTGCCGTCGCGACTGACCACGTAGAGCCGCCCGTGTGCGTACACCGGCGCTGTCATGACTTCATCGGCTGCGGGGATGCTGAGCACCTCGACGCCGTCAGCCGGCCGCAGCACTGCCACCCGTTCGTCACGCAGTCCGAGCAGGATGTAACCTTCGGCTGCCCCGATGCCGGCCGGCCACTGGGGGCCGTTGGCCATGCGCCGCCGCCACACCGGCTTCAGTCGCTTGGCCTGACTGGGGCCGAAGCTGTAGCTCGCCCGCCGGGCCGGCCCGCCGAGCGGTACGTGGGTCGAGCCGTCCAGCAGGCCGGCCTTGATGGAGCGCAGCGCGTCTGCCACTACCTCGCCACTGGGCGGGCGGGCCGACGGTTCTTTCTGCAGCAGTGAAGTGACCAGATCAGCCAGCGAATCCGGGATGAGCGGGTTCAGCTCCTGACACGGCCTGACATCGCCATAGACGTGCTGGTACAGCACCGCCTGGTCGTTCTCCGCTTCGAACGGCGCAACACCCGTGAACGTGCGGTACAGCACGGCTCCGAAGGCGTACAGGTCGGTGGCCGCGCCGGTCAGGTCACCGCGGGCCTGTTCCGGGGCCATGTACTGCGGGGTGCCGAGCGTGAAGCCGGTACGGGTCAGCTGCTGGCTCGTCTCGGTCAGCTGCACGAGGCCGAAGTCCATCACCTTGGGCAGGTTCTGGTTGGCGAGCAGGATGTTGCGGGGCGTCAGGTCCCGGTGCACCATTCCGAGCCGGTGCACGTAGGCCAGCGCCTCAGCAACCGTGATGGAGGCATCGAGCAGGGTGCTCAGTTTCTCGCTGTCAGGTTCGAACGGTCCCAGGTCAGTGATCGGTCCGCCATGGATGAGTTCCATGGCGAAGTAGACGTTCTCACCGAGGCCGAGGTCGAAAATGTTGACGATACCGGGGTGGCTCAGGCTGGCCAGCGCCCGGATCTCACGCCGGAACCGTTCACTGTCGGTCTCGGTCAGGTGCGGCCGCAGAACCTTGAGGGCCACCTCGCGGTCCAGATGGCGGTCACGCGCGCGGAACACGTGCGCCATGCCTCCCTGTCCGAGGTTGCCCAGGATCTCGTAGCGGTCGTCGAGCGTGTCACCTGGCAGGTACACGCCCGGCCTCAGGTATGTTCTTCGAGTACGTCGAGGATCGAGGGGTCGAGCTCACCCTCCTCGACAGCCCGGTTCAGCATCTGGATGCCCAGCCTGACGACCTCGGACTTCGAGACGAGGCGCTCCGGGTTTGACAGCTGGTAGGCGGTCTTGGTGAGCAGTGAGTCCTGCTCCTCCGTGATCACCACCTGCAGTCGCTTGCTTTTCTCTCTCTTCGGCACGTTTCCTCCAGCAGCCTGAGCCAGGCCTGCGGCCCTTTCCGGGACACTGTATTGGCTGCATTGTAGCATCAGCAGTGATTTCTTGACAATGGTGTACCTACTGATTAGACTGCAATAACTGGACATGTGTAAGTTACACATGCTATTGCGCCGGCAGGAACCGGCACCAACAGTTCAGGTACGGAGGCGTGATGAAGCAGGAAACGGAAGCATTCATTATCAGGGGCGGCACACCGCTGCACGGTGAGATCACCGTCAAGAGCGCCAAGAACTCGGCCCTTTACCTGCTGCTTGCCAGCCTGCTCACCGAGGACCCTGTTGAACTGCTGGACGTACCGGACCTGAGCGACGTGCGCGTCACCCTCGAGATGCTGCAGCACTTCGGTGTCCGGGTCGAACGCCGCGGTGATCACCTGAACCTGCATGCCGAGCACCTCACCGGTCACACTGCACCGTTCGCGCTCGTCAGCCGCATGCGCGCCTCGTTCGTCGCGATGGGCGCACTGCTCGGCCGCACCGGCCGGGCCCGCCTGTCCATGCCCGGCGGCTGCGCCTTCGGCCCCCGGCCCGTAGACCGCCACATCGCGGCTTTCAAAGCGCTGGGCGTCGAGATCAGCGAGGACGGTGGCGACTTCTACGCTGAGCGGCACGCTCCGCTCGCCGGCCGAGTCGTGTTCGAAGCCCCTACCGTCGGTGGCACCCAGAACGTAATCCTCGCCTCGGCACTCGGCGCGGGCGAAGTGATCATCGAGAACGCAGCCCTGGAGCCGGAGATCGCTGACCTGGCCGACATGCTCAACTCCATGGGCGCAGACATCCGAGGCGCCGGCACCCGCACCATCACGATCCAGGGGGCGGAGCGGCTCAGCGGCACCACTTTCCGCCCGCTGCCTGACCGCATCGAAGCCGGCACCTACATGCTGGCGGCCGCAGCCACCCGCGGCACCATCACCCTGAACCGCGTGCGCCGTGATCACCTGACCAGCGTCATCGACAAGCTCGAGGAGACCGGTGTCCGCGTTCTGGACAACGGACCTGACTCACTGAAGGTCGACGCCAGCGGCGACCTGACCGCTGCTGACGTGACGAGCGAAGAGTACCCGGGCATCCCGACTGACCTGCAGGCTCCGTTCTCCGCTTACCTGGCCACCCTGGCCGGCGCCAGCGTGGTCCGCGACCGGGTTTACCCGGACCGTTTCACCCACGTTGATGACCTGCGCAGGGCCGGTGCTGATGTTGAGATCTTCGAACGCACCCTGATCATCCGCGGTGGACCGCTCGCCGCCGCCCGCCTGCACGCCGCTGACATCCGCGCTGGCGGCGCAGTCGTCATCGCTGCCCTGGCTGCCACCGGCACCTCAGTCGTGACGGGCCTGGAGTTCATCGACCGCGGTTACGAGGACATGGCTGGCCGGCTGAGCCGGCTGGGCGCCGCCATCCAGCGCGAAGCCGCTCCGGCTGCGAAGGAAGCACCGCAGGTACCCGTCGCCGGCCGTGCCGCAACCGCCGCTGGCTGAACCTCACCGGCTGAAAACTGACAGAGAGGCCCGGCGTGACTCAGCCGGGCCTTCCTTCTTCGTCCTCGTCGTCATAATCGTCTTCATGGTCGTCTTCGTCAGCAGCTGCGGGCAGCTCGAACTCGCCGAAATCGACTGAAGCCAGCTCCGGCAACGGCAGGTCCGGACCGGTCCCGGCCTCGTCTGCCGGTTCGGCCGCCACCACGTCACCATGGCCCCGGAATACACCGACCCGCGGCGCGGCGACTTCCTCATCGTCAGGTCCGTCTTCCGATTCAAGCTCAGCCACGGTTTCTTCAGCCGCCGGCTCTGCGGCGGGGGCCGTCCCGCGGTCTGAGGCAACCAGCGCAGACAGTCTGGCTGCGGTTCGTTCCGCCACGTCTTCCTCGTGTGGTTCCTCAGCAGTTTCACGCGCAGCCGTACCGGTTTCCGCGGCCGGGGTGCCGCTCAGGCCCCGCAGGACCAGGCCGATGCCCGCCAGTGCGATACCGCCCGCCATCAGCGCGAACCACACGGTGTTCGGGTTCTCGATCGTGTTGACCTCAGTGACCGGCAGGATGCCGCCAGACAGTGCAGTCAGCTGGGCGTCCACGTCCAGGGCCAGCACGTCCACTACAGGGAAGACCTGCTCAGCCGACGAGAACGCCCACGGGCTGAGGTCTGACTCAAGCGGCCGCCAGCCTGTTTCATGGAACGGCGAGTACAGTCCGGTCATGGCGGCAACCCGCGGGTTCTCGATGCGGGGAAGACCGGTCATGACGAACAGATGGTCATCGATCAGCTGCAGTTCAGGTTCGAACGGAACCTGTTCCTGGCCGCTGACGAACCAGCCCCGGGCGTAGTCTCCCGTCAGCTGCAGCGCCACCGTCCAGCTCTCACCGTCCGGCAGGCGCATTCCGGAGCCAGGCAGCAGACCGGTCAGGCCAGGCTCAGCCGAGCCCAGGTATATCTCGATGATCGGGTGCGAGAAGCCGTTGTCCAGTCCGAGCGGGTTGGCCCACGCGCCCAGTTCCAGGCGCAGCTCCAGGGTGTCGCTGTCCAGCACGGACACCTCGCGCAGGTCGAACGGTGCCAGGTTGCGGTACATCGCGCTGCTCGGAGCAGTCAGTACCGAAGCTCCGGTCGGTCCGGGTGCCGGATCCGTAACAGTCAGCAGGGCGAGGGAGAGGAACAGGGGAATCATCTGGGATCATCCATTCAGGGGAATCTGGCCGGAGCGCGTGCGCGCCCAGCCTTCGGACTGCTGCTGACGGGCGTAACCGAGCAGCCAGTCAGCCAGGACTTCGGAATCATGGTACGCCTGTTCACCCGCAGCGAGCAGGTCCAGGAGCACGTAATGCACGCCGGCCGACTCGAACTCCGCTGGCGAGAAGGCAACCGGCTCGGCAGCTTCACCGGCGTAGGCTTCCAGCCGCACTGCATCGAGCGGCTGACCGTTGATGACGGTCACGTGGGGCCACACGCCCAGGTGATCACGCAGCGCGCTCACGTGGGCGAAGGCGCCCATGCCGTCGGTCTCACCGGCCTCAGTCATGATGTTGCACACGTAGACGAGCTTCGCACCGGATTCCCGGACCGCCGCCTGTACCGCAGGCACGAGCAGTGGCGGGATGGTGCTGCTGAACAGGCTGCCCGGGCCCAGCACGATCACGTCAGCAGCCTGGATCTGTGCGAGCGCCCGCGGCAGAGCCATAACGTCCGGCGGTTCGATCCGCACGGTCTGCACCCGGCCACCACCTTCACGCAGCGCGCTCTCGCCCCGTACTTCACGGCCGTCTTCCTTCGTGGCGACCAGCGAGACCGGACTGGTCGCGGCAGGGTAGACCCGGCCTTTGAGGTCCAGCAGCGAGTTGAGGGCGTCGATGGCTTTGCCGAAGTCGCCCTGCACCTCGGTCAGCGTCGTGATGAGCAGGTTCCCGAACGTATGGCCTTCGAGCTCCCTGCCCCGCACGAACCGGTACTGAAGCAGCTTGCCCAGCTCCTGATCACGGTCAGACAGGGCCGCGAGGCAGTCACTCAGGTCACCTGGTGCCGGCATGTCGAACGCCTGACGCAGCCGTCCCGAAGAACCACCGTCGTCAGCGACGGACACGATCGCCGTCAGGTTGGAGGTGAAGGGCCGCAGGCCCCGCAGCAGCATGCTCAGCCCCGTGCCGCCACCGAGGGCCACGATGCGCGGTCCCTTGGACAGCTTCAGCTCCTGGAACAGAACTTCAGCAGCGTCAGACGGGCGGTCGAGCCAGTGCGACAGCAGTGAGCGGTTGAGCCGGCCGACTGCGATGACGGACAGGGTCACCCCGGCTGCGATGAGCAGCACGGATACCCAGACGCCCCAGGTCGCCCAGGAACTGCTCACCAGCACGTTCTCTATCGGATCTGAAAGTACCTGCCGGTCGCCGGCGAAGTACCAGAGGATGACCAGCATGACCCCGGCCACCAGCAGCAGGCCGCCCAGCACTGCGAGCATGACGTGGCGTTTGACACCCATGCCAGGTGCCAGCCACAGCCGCAGTGACGACAGTCGCTGCCAGGGCGGTGGTTTCGTCACCCGGCGTGCTCCTGCAGCGCTGCTTCCAGGTGCCGGTGCTCGACCTGCACCAGGAACTCAGGTGCCAGCTCCTGCGACAGCCGTTCGCTGACCGCCACGGAGCGGTGCTGGCCACCGGTACAGCCGATGGCGACCGTGTACTGGCTGCGGCCACTGCCCGCTGCCAGGCGCACCATGCTGCGTACGAAGCCCGTCAGCTGCTCGTATATTGCAAGACCGCCGCCCTGCAGTACGTAGCTGGCTACCGAATGCTCGGTCCCGGGCAGGCTGCGCAGCTCGGGGTCGTAGTACGGGTTCGGCATGCTGCGCACGTCGAGCACCATGTCGGCGTCACGGGGCGCGCCGCGCTTGAAGCCGAACGAGACCAGCTGCAACCGGAACGTCTGACCGTCACCGTACTTGCGGCTCAGCGTGTCACGCAGCTGGGCGGCAGACAGGTCGGTCGTGTCGATGACGGTGTGCGCCAGCTGCCGCAGCGGCAGCAGTGCCGCGTTCTCGCGCCGGATGTCGCTCGTCAGCGTTCCTTCAGCGAGCGGATGGGCCCGGCGGGTGAAGCTGTAACGCCGGATGAGGCTGGCCTCGTCTGCCTCCAGGAACAGAACTTCCGGCCCGAAACCCATCGAGGTCAAGTCGGCCAGTCCCTGTTCAACCCCGTCCAGGAACCGTTCGGTGCGCGCATCAACAGACACGGCGATGCGTTTCTCACCGCGGGCCCGTGCTTCGCTGACCAGCCTGCCCCACAGTCCGGGTGGCAGGTTGTCCACCGCGAAGAAGCCAAGGTCCTCAAGCGCCTGGAGCGCCGTGGTCTTGCCGGCTCCGCTTAAACCGGTCAGGACGAGGGTCCTGCCATCAGCCTGATTCATGCCGCACCTCCAGAGGACGGGTCTTCAAGGACGCAGGCAGACACAGTGCTGCCCCGCTCCACAACGGCAGTCCGTCCCGACTGCCAGATGAGCCGGCCGGTACACACGTACCTCCGGCTGCCGTCCAGCCGGGCCACGATGACCTGCTGACCACCGAGCGTCACCTGTTCGAACGGGACAACCCGGCCGGCAGGCGGGACGCTGACGGGTTCGATGGCAGTCAGCAGCCGCCACTCACCGTCCCACATACGCACGAAGCCGCTGTGGCCACCGAGCTGTACGCGGAAGATGATGTGACGCTCGTCCTGAGCCTGCACCGACCACACCGGTGGCTTGATGAAGCCGACGGAGTCACGCACGCAGAAGCCGGGGGCGGCACCGGGCGTGAACGGCTGGACGATCGCCTCAGCCACGAACGCCCCGGCCAGCAGTCCGGCCAGCGTCTCTGCAGCGCCCCGTGAGTCGAAGCAGCCGACCCGCACCCGGGAGTACTGGATGCCGGCGTTCATCGTGAACTCGACGTAGGCATCGAAACCGGCTGCCAGCAACTGTTCCTGGTCCGACTGGGCCTGCCGGTAATCCGGATAGGCCACCGTCTGGATCGTCCACAGTTCCTGCGCCAGGGCCAGTTGGCACCCAAGCAGCAGAAGTACGGCAACCAGTCTGAGTGAGCTCATGGCGTGCTAGAGCAGGCCTTTGGTCGAAGGCAGATCTGAATGGGTACGTGCAACGGCGAAGCGCAGGCTGCGTGCGAACGCCTTCATGATGGCCTCACACACGTGATGGGTCTCCGTGCCGGCCAGCACCGTGACGTGCAGGGTAGCGCCAGCATGGTTGCAGAACCCACGCAGGAACTCGCGCAGATGGTGGGCGTTGAAGCCACCGGCAGAACCTTCGAACCCGGACGGTTCGAAACTGATCCAGGCGCGTCCGCTCAGGTCCAGGGCCACCTGCACGAGCGTCTCGTCCATCGGCAGCAGACTGTCGGCGTAACGTTCGATGCCCTTGCGGTCACCGAGCGCCTGACTGACTGCCTGGCCGAAAGTTATGCCGGTGTCTTCGACCAGGTGGTGCACGTCAATGTGCAGGTCGCCCTTCGCCTCGACGTCCAGCTTCATACGGCCATGGCGGCCGAGCTGGTCCAGCATGTGATCAAGGAAACCGTGGCCCGTGGCGATGCGACCGGGCGCGCTGGAATCCAGGTCGACGCTGAGCCGTATGTCAGTCTCGTTCGTCGTACGCTGTACGTCGGCCCGGCGGGCAGCTTCACTCTGCTCGTTCATCGTTCACTCCTCACAGTCTGCAGCGTACGCTCCAGTGCGCTCAGGAACAGATCCGTCTCAGCGTCAGTACCGACGCTGACGCGCAGACAGCCTTCCAGCCCGGGCAGGTGGTCCTGGCGGCGTACCAGCACGCCCTGCTCAAGCAGGCCGGCATGGACCGCAGCTGCGTCAGCCACCCTGAACAGGATGAAGTTGGCAGCAGACGGGTACGCCTCCACACCGGTCAGCGACTGCAGGCCGCTGAACAGCCGCTGCCTGCCCCGGATGAGCAGCTCCACGTTCGCCTGCAGCTCCGTCTGATGCTCCAGCACGGCGAGCGCGACACGTTCCTGTACGGCCGATACTGAGAACGGCACGACCACTTTCTGCAGCTGGACACCGAGCTCCGGACTGCTGAGGGCGTAACCGAGCCGCAGTCCGGCCAGTCCGGCTGCTTTCGACAGGGTACGCAGCACGACGGTGCCTTCTTCACGGGCCATGCCGCTTAAGTCCAGTCCGGAGAACTGCTGGTACGCCTCGTCGATTACGAACAGCCAGCGGTCACCGGCAGCTTCCTTCAGTCGCCTTATCTCAGCTGCCGGATGCAGGTTGCCGGTCGGAGCAGCCGGGTTGGCCAGGAAGAACACGCCGCTGCCGCGCTCAAGCTCTGCCTCAAGAGCCTCAACCGGCAGGCTGAAATCCGCCGCCAGTGGCACCTCGACGAGCCGGTCAGCCATCAGCCGGCCCTGCAGGGCGTATACCGAGAACGTGGGGGAAACGGTCAGCACGGTCCGGCCGATGCCGGCAGCTATGACCAGGCTCTGGATCAGGATGTTCGAACCGCCAGCGACCGTTACACCGGCTTCAGGCCACCCGTGCAGCCGTGCCAGTGCCGCCGCCAGCTCCCGGGCCTGCAGACCGGGATAGCGGTGCAGCTCGATACCGCCGAGCAGCCCTGCCAGCTCCGCCTGCACAGCGGCCGGCAGCGGGAACGGTGATTCGTTCTGGTCCAGCTTCACCGCAGCATCGAACGCCGTGAAGCTGTAGGCCCCGACACCCAGTACCCCGTCGCGGATGTTCACTGCCCGAGGCGGCTGCGCGCTTCCTGGACCAGGTCTTCCAGCGTACCGGCAAGCTCCGGCTGGAGTCCGATCGCTGTCTCCCAGGAACTGATCGCGTCGCTGTAACGGGACAGGCCGAAGAACGTCAGTCCCAGGTTCATGTGTGCCTGCGGGTTAGCGGCGTTGGCTGCGACAGCCTGACGCAGCAGCGGCAGGGCCAGGTCGTAACGGCCCACGCTCAGCTGCGAGTAGCCGAGGTTGTTCAGCACGATGTCACTGTCAGGCAGGTCCTCCAGCGCAGCTTCGTAAGCCGTGATCGCCTCACGGACCCGGCCGGCGGTCTGCAGGGCGTAGCCCCGGTAAAACTCAGCCAGACCACCGCCGCCACTCTCGGCTGCAGCGCTGAACTCGATGATGGCGCTGGTGGTGTCACCGGCGTTGAGTGCTTCCAGGCCACGCTCGAACGGAGCGGCAGCAGCAGCCGGCATCGTGAACGACTGGCCGCCCGTCACCTGGCCCTGTTCGCTGAGCCGGCTGAGCCCGACCCGGGCCGGCGTCCAGTTCGGATCAGCATCGAGTGCGTTCCGGTATGCGGTCTCGGCAGCAGCACGGTCTCCCGTACGGGCCAGCGCATCACCGTACAGGCTCAGGGTGTCGGCGTCTGCCTCCGCGGCGGCCGCCAGTGGCTGCAGCACCTGCAGCGCCGCCTGGGCCTGGCCATCTTCGAGCAGCGCCTGGGCCAGGTTCAGCTGCACGACCGTCGACGTACCGGCGATCGACTCAAACAGCCGCTGGGCTTCACCGACACGGCCGGCAGCCGCGACGGTGATGGCCAGCTGGTTTATGACCTCAACGTCTTCGGGATACGCAGTGTTCAGGCTCACCAGCAGCGCCTCGGCCTCGGCAACCCGACCGGAACGCCGCAGCAGGTGGGCCTCAGTCAGTCCGGGGATGGTGCTCTGCGGGAACGCCGCAGCACCCTGCCGGGCGAACGCGATCCCCTCGTCAGCCATGCTGGTCGGCAGGTTGATGGCAAGCGAGTACAGGCTGGGCGTAGCCGCAAGCGGGTTGGACGCTGCCTGCTGCAGGTAGCTGAGCGCCGCAGCCGGGTCCCCGACCGCGATCGTTCTCAGCACGAACGCCCGGTGCAGCTGCACTGATTCAGGCAGGTAGGTGGCAGCACGGCGCAGAAGCTGCAGGGCGCGGCCGTCATCAGTCAGCAGGGAAGCCTGATCGATCCAGGCGTCCACCAGACGCGGATAGCTCTCAACAGCCTGCTCCAGGCCGGCGATCGCCTGCCGGGTGTCCGGTGTGAGCATCGCCCGGGCAGCCAGGGCAGTCGCATGCTTCGAGTTGAGTGCAAGGGCAGCGTCGTACTGTGCCACCGCTTCATCGAGCCGGCCGAGCTGGCTCAGGATGATGCCGTGGTTCACGATGGCTTCGATGTCATCAGGGTTCAGTTCCAGCGCGCGGGTCGACGCGGTAAGGGCACCTTCGGCGTTGCCGGCCAGCATGAGGGCACGGGCGTACTCAGAGTGCACCCAGCTGGAACCGCCGTCCATCTCGAGGGCACCTGCGAGCTCACTGACGCCACCACCGAGGCGCGCGGCGGCCATGCCGACCGGCCCCATGGAGAACACCGTCGGAGCCTGCGCAGCGATCCTGTCGGTGCGTGCCTGCACTTCAGCACTGGTGCTGATCCCCAGGCCTTCCATGACGTGTTCGACCGTGGTGCGCACGAGGCTCGAGGACACGTCCGGCACCTCGAAACTGACCTGTTCAGGCTGTGGGAAACGCCGGCCACTGAAAGCGAGCGTGACCCGCAGGCCTGAAGCGGTCTGACTGACCGCGCCGCTCACGATGGCATCCGCGTTGAACAGCTCAGTCACCGTGCTGGTCGGATCTTCGGAGAGGCTGGTGGCACGGGCCGCCACAAGGGCGCCGTCACCGACCGGTGGCACGTAGACGCCTTCGAGGCCGTTCAGGCCACGCTGGATGCCTACTGCGAGGCCGAGGCCCCAGTTATCAGCCGAGTCAGCCGCATCGAACGGCAGAACGAGGACCCGGAGCGGCGACTGGGCCAGTGCCAGTGAGCCCAGGAGACAGATCAGGAATATGGTTATTCTCTTGGCGTTCATCGCGTGGAGTATAACGCCTCAGGGTGAGAACGCTGACGCCGCAGCAGGCGTTCAGGTCGCGGATTCAGCGTAGCTGAAGCCCAGCGGCAACAGCTCGCGGACCGTTGACCTTATGACCGTGCCCCGGTCGTTGACCAACCATACGACTGCGTCCGGCGCGAACTCGTTCAGCACCTGCCGGCAGGCGCCACATGGGCTCGCAGGCGGTTCCGCTGCAGTGTGGACGACCAGCTCCGTGAAACTGCGTCCCCCGGCGGTGACCAGCGCCTGTACCGCGCTCTGCTCAGCGCAGCGGGTCAGTCCGAACGAGCCGTTCTCGACGTTCGCGCCAGCGAAGACCACACCATCAGCAGCGCGCAGGGCCGCACCGACCCTGAAGCCGGAGTAGGGGGCGTAAGCGTTCCGCCACGCCTGTTCGGCAGCGGCAGCAAGATCTTCCGGAACGTCAGCAGGCATCGTTCAATCCACCAATCCCATCAGCCGCAGCAGTGGCGGCAGGAGAACCCAGGCGTTGACCACGGCGGTCGTCAGCGCGGCCAGCAGTACGGCGCCGGCACTGACGTCCTTGGCCAGTCCGGCCTGCACGTTGTAATCGGGTGACAGCAGGTCCACCGTGATCTCCACGGCGGTGTTCATCACCTCGAAGCCGAGTACCAGACCCCAGCTGACCAGCACCGGCAGCAGATCCGCCTTGAGAAGCAGGGCCAGCAGCACGCAGACCAGCAGCAGGACGACTTCCATCCTCAGGTTTGGATGATGCCGCCACACATGGACGAGCCCGTTCACGGCGTAGCCGAGGCTGCGCCGGAACCTGCTTATCAGGAAGGACCTGCCCGGACCAGGCTCAGTATCCTGGACTGCGCGGCCTCGAAGGTGTGCCACTCTTCCTCCGTCTGGTGATCATACCCCTGCAGGTGGGTCAGCCCGTGGACCGCCAGAACGAGCAGCTCGCTCAGCAGGTCATGCCCGGCCGCCCGGGCCTGAACTGCAGCCGTGTCGACGCTTATGAGCACGTCGCCGAGGAACCCAAGCTGTGGGAAACCGACGTCATCCGGCTCGTGAACGGGGTAGGAGAGAACGTCAGTCGCCTCGTCCAGGCCACGGTGCTCGCGGTTCAGTGCGCGGATGGCTTCATCGTCTATGAACACGAGACTGAACAGTGGCAGCCCTTCCTGAAGGCCGCCCAGGAGCCCCTGCTCAGCTGCGTACTGCTCCAGTACCCGCCCGGCCTCAGCGAGTTGCTCAGAACTCAGGCTGCCGGTCTCGTCTTCGATCTGGATCATGAATCAGCCCTCTGTCCCTGCGGAAAAGCTGACCCGGCCGGTACTGCCGGGTCGGTGGTCTGGCCGGCACCGTTCGCCGCGCTGCCACGCCGCAGCCGGCCGATCTCTTCAGGAGTCGGGTAGGAGATGCGCCGGTGCAGGATCGCCGACAGCAGGCGCTCGAACGTCGCCTTAATCTTCTCGAGGTCGTCGAAGTTCAGGTTGCTCTCTGACAGCTGTCCGTCACGCAGCCGCTGTTCCACGAGCCTGTCGATGAGCGCGCGGATATCGCTCTGGTTGGCACCCTGCATGGTCCGTGACGCGGACTCCACGGCGTCGGCCAGCATGAGCACTGCGGTCTCGCGGCTGCGCGGTTTCGGGCCGGGGTAACGGAAGTTCAGCTCGTCCAGGCTGGGGGTCGCCTCCAGCGCCCGCTTGTAGAAGTAGCTGAGCACGGTCGTCCCGTGGTGTTCCTGCACGAACCGTACGAGTTCTGCGGGCAGGCCGTACTCCTGCAGCAGTTCCACGCCATCACGCACGTGGGCGGTGATGATCAGGTAACTCAGGTGCGGGCTGAGCCGGTCGTGCGGGTTCTCGGTTCCGAACTGGTTCTCTACGAAGAAGCTCGGCCGTTTCAGTTTACCGACGTCATGATAGAGCGCGCCGACACGGGCCAGCAGCGCATTGCCACCGATCCGCTGCACGGCCTGCTCCACCAGGTTCGAGATGACCAGGCTGTGCTGATACGTACCCGGCGCCTCCAGCAGCAGCCGCTGCAGCAGTGGCGTGCCGGGGTTGGACAGTTCGAGCAGCTGGAAATCGGTGAGGAAGCCGAACTGATCCTCAGCGACTGACAGGAGTGCCATGCCGACCATGCCGGCCACGGCGCCACCGACGAGCAGCCAGGCCGCCGCAGTGATCACCGCGACCACCGTGTAGCCGCCCAGCAGCAGCGACATGGCGGCGAGCACGACTACCGCGATGGCCCCACTGGCCGCACCGGCGACGAGCAGGGAAGGCCGGCTGCGCTGCTGCGGTGCGAACCAGGCTGCTGCGATCGAGCCGACCACTGCCGTGCCCAGCGCGAACTCGGTGCCGGCCGGCACGAGGAACGAGAACAGCACGGAACTCCATACACCCCACAGGATCGCCGCTGACCGAGACACCAGGATCGACACGACGAGTGGCAGTACCGGCAGGAAGATAAGGCTCTGCGAGATGCCCAGCGCGTAGCGCTGTCCGACCATCACCACGAATGTCAGTACCGCCAGGAACAGGAACTGCCTGAACACCACCCGGGGGGCGACGAACCGCCACACCAGCATGAGTGCCAGGGCGAACACGGCACCCAGCAGCAGGCTGCCGAGCACCGTCCAGATCATCTGCCGGAACTCGACCGCCCGGGGGTCATACAGCCCGGTCGCCTGCAGCAGGCTCAGCTGGTTAGCCGTGAGCGTGTCGCCCTCACGGACGATGAGCTGGCCGGCCTGTACGAACGTCATGACCGGCCGGACTGCCGCGGCAGCCGCGTTGCGGGCAGCTTCGGTGAGCAACTGATCAGGGATGCTCGTCGGCACGAGACGCCGGGCCAGCAGCACCCGCAGGTTCGCAGCATCCTCGGCGCTTTCACCCGCCAGGGCCCTGTTGACCAGCTCCGGCAGCTCCTGAGCTTTAACACCGTCCGGTTCGATGAAAGCGCGCTGCAGCGTCTCGCGCACACCGTCCGGCAGACTGGCCGCCGAGATCGCTGCCAGGACGAGCTGCTGCGCCTGCTGATCCACGTGATAGATGTCGGGAACCTGCTCGCGCACGCTCTGGCGCTGCTGAGACGTCGCGACCTCATCGACGACTTCCAGGTTGACCGGGGCAGTGAAGCTGAGCGGACTCGCTTCACCGGCCCGCAGTTCGCCCTGGTACCTGTCTTCGTAGACGCTGAACAGCAGTGCTGCCAGCGAAACCGCCCCTGCAATGAACAGGAGCAGCAGCTGGCCGCGGCCTGGTTCAGGCGTGCTGGTCATAGGCCTTGATGATCCGGGCCACGAGCGGGTGACGGACCACATCGCCCTCGTTGAACCTGACGAACGATATGCCTTCGATGCCGCGCAGGATGCGCTCAGCCACGCTGAGGCCCGATGCAACAGAACCCGGAAGGTCCGTCTGGGTCATGTCGCCGGTGATGACCACGGTCGAGTTGAAGCCCATGCGGGTCAGGAACATCTTCATCTGCTCGGGCGTGGTGTTCTGCGCCT
>CAYPKV010000039.1:0-17593 GCA_964411415.1 uncultured bacterium | reverse complement strand
TACGTCGGCATGCTCGGCACCGTCATGAACGGCATGGCGCTCCAGGACGCCCTGGAACGCACCGGCGTCGACACCCGCGTGCAGACCGCCATCAGCATGCAGGCTGTCGCTGAGCCGTACATCCGGCGCCGGGCCCTGCGCCACCTGGAGAAGGGCCGTACCGTCATATTCGGCGGCGGCACCGGCAACCCGTTCTTCACGACCGACACCACTGCAGTGCTGCGCGCCCTGGAGATCGACGCCGACATGGTGCTGATGGCCAAGAACAAGGTCGATGGTGTCTACTCAGACGACCCGCGCACCAACCCGGACGCTGAGCGTTACGACCACCTCACCTACCTCGACGTGCTCAACCAGGGCCTGCAGGTGATGGACGCCACGGCTGTCAGCCTCTGCATGGGCCGCAACATGCCGATCACCGTGTTCGACATATTCGCCGAAGGCAACCTGAAGCGGCTGCTCAACGGCGAGCGGGTCGGCACGCTCATCAGCGCTGAAGTGCCTGGCTGAAACCCGCCATCTGCCGGGAGTCAGCTGCCACAGGCGGTAAACTGTCCAACAGTCAAGCACGGCAGCGGCTGTCGTCCGGCCCTGTCCGGCAGGAGGAAGTGACATGAGAACTGTCTTGAAGGAAACCCGCGAACGGATGCAGCGCTCGCTCGAAGCGTTCGAGACCAACATCGGCGGCGTCAGGACCGGCCGGGCCAACCCCGCACTCCTGAACCGCGTTAACGTCAGCTACTACGGCTCCAGCACCCCGCTCGGCCAGCTGGCCAACATCTCGAGCCCCGACGCGCGCACCCTGGTCATCACCCCGTTCGACAAGTCGGCCATGTCCGACATCGAGAAGGCCATCCTGGAAAGCGACCTGGGCTTCAACCCCAACAACCGTGGGGACGCCATCTACATCACCGTTCCACCGCTCAACGATGAACGGCGCCGCGACCTGGTGAAAGCCGTCAAGAACATGGCCGAGGACGCCCGTGTGGCGGTCCGCAACATCCGCAGGGATGCGAACGACGAACTCAAGGAGATGCAGAAAGAAGCACTCATCTCCGAGGACGAGCTGCGCACCGGCGAGAACGACGTCAAGAAGATCACTGATGAGTTCATCGGCCTGGTCGACCAGCGGGTCAAGAGCAAAGAAGAAGACATAATGGCCGTCTGAGAATGGCGGTGCCGACAGCCAGACGGAACAGCTTCCCGTACAGGCGCGTCCTGTCCGGTGTTGCAGCAGTAGCCGGCACGGCTCTGGTCCTGTGGACCGGGCTGCCGCTGCTGGCTCCCGTCTGGCTGGCGCTCGTCATGGTCGCCATCGCTGAGTTCGAACAGATGCTGCGGCTGCGCGGCATCCCGATCCGCAAACACAGCCTGTGGGTGGCAGCTCCGCTGACACTGCTGGCGGCGCTGCCGGCTGACATGCTCAGCAGCCTGGGACTGCCTGCCGTCATCGGTGACGGTACCTCCTGGCGTGAACTGCTGCTGATCCTCGTTGCCGTCTACCTGGTCGTGCTGGAACTGATCCGGCCCAACCGCAACTCGCTCAGCAGCTTCGTGTTCTCCCTGTTCGGCTACATCTGGATCCCCTGGCTGTACAGCTTCATGATCACCCTGCGCTACGTCCCTGATGCCGCGACCGGTTTCTGGTACCTGGCGCTGCCGCTCATCGCCGTCGTCGCCTCGGATGTCGGCGCCTACACCGTCGGTTCACTCATCGGCAGACGCAGGCTTGCACCGGCCATCAGCCCGAACAAGACCGTTGAAGGCGCCCTGGGCGGACTGGCTTTCTCAGTGCTGTTCGTCTGGGGACTGGACCGCCTGGCGTTCAGCCTGTTCGACACACAGCTCAACATGGGCAACCTGGTCCTGTTCGCCCTCGTCGTCGGTGCAGCCGGCCAGGCCGGTGACCTGTTCGAGAGCCTGCTCAAGCGCTGGGTCGGCGTGAAAGATTCCGGCCGCTTCCTGCCCGGCCAGGGCGGGGTGCTGGACCGCATCGACTCGCACCTGTTCGCAGTGGCGTTCTCGTACCTGTTCCTGACCCTCTTCGTATTCTGAACCCATGACAGCTGCAGCCCCAGCCGCTGCCGGCCGCCGTCTGGCGGTCGCAGCGGGTATCATCGCGGTCAGTTTCCTGGCGGTGTTTCACGTCTGGCCCCTGCTGGTGATACTGCAACGCAGCCTGACCAGCCTCGGTGGCATCAGTGCCGTCCTGACCGACCCGTGGTACCTGCGCCTGACCGGCTTCACCTTCGGTCAGGCGCTGCTGTCGACGCTGCTGACGCTGCTGGTGGGCCTGCCTGCTGCGATCGTCTTCGCCCGCTGGTCTTTCCCGGGCAAGCGGCTGCTGCGCAGCACCTTCACGATCCCGTTCGTCATGCCCACGGTCGTGGCTGGCATGGGCTTCCTGGCCCTGCTCGGTCCACGCGGCAGCCTGGGCATCAACCTGCAGGGAACGTTCACGGTCATCATGCTCGCCCACGTGTTCTACAACGCTGCGCTCGTCATCCGTATCGTCGGCTCCTATCTGGAGTCAGTCGCCGGCGGGCCGGAGCTGGCGGCGGCCAGCCTGGGCGCCGGTCCGTGGCGCCGCCTCCTGCGGGTCACCCTTCCGACGGCGCGGCCGGCCATCCTGGCCGCCGCTGCGCTGGTGTTCGTACTGACCTTCACCTCGTTCGGCGTCATCCTCATACTCGCGCCCGCCTGGCCGACGCTGGAAGTCGAGATATACCGGCTGACCGCACGGCTGCTGCAGCTGGAAACCGCCGCGGTACTCGTGATCATCCAGCTGCTCACAGTCACAGTCATGACCTGGCTCTACACCCGCTGGCAGGCGCAGCTGGCCGTACCGGTTACCGGCAGCAGCCAGCCAGCCAGGCGGGCCCGGCCGGCACAGCTGCTGCTCCTGGCCGCCATCCTGCTGCCCACAGCCATACTGGTGCTGGCGCCGCTGGTCGCCCTGGCCGGCCAGGTGTTCTTCCGGGGCGGCTCCGCCCTGCCTGATCTGACGGCGTTCCGGCAGCTGGCGGAAGCCCGGCCCAGCACGCTCTTCCCCGGCACTTTCACCGTGATCATGAACTCTCTGAAGTTCGCTGCACTGAGCATGTGCGTTGCCCTGCTGATCGGCGCCTGCTTCGCCTGGGCGACGGTCCGGGCCGGCTGGCGCTGGCTTGACTCGCTCAGCCTGCTGCCACTCGCCACGAGCGCTGTCACCCTGGGTTTCGGCTACCTGCTCGCGTTCCCCGGCCTCGTCACCAGCACCTGGGGACTCGTGCTGGCCCACTCGCTCATCGCCTTCCCGTTCGTCACCAGAAGCCTGCTGCCGGCACTGCGCGGCATACCGGCCAGCCTGCCGCAGGCCGCTGCAGTACTGGGGGCGGGCGAGTGGTCGATCGTGCGGCGTATCGAGCTGCCCCTGCTCGTACCTGCCCTGCTGACCGCCAGCGCCTTCGCCTTCGCCATCTCGCTCGGTGAGTTCGGCGCTTCACTCGTTATCACCCGGCCCGAGAACGCCACCATCCCGGTAGCGATCTACGACCGGCTGGGCCGGCCGGGCGAAGCCAACTGGTCAGCGGCGCTGGCACTGTCGACGCTGCTCATGGTCATCACCGCGGCCGTCATGATGATGCTGGAACGCTCGCCACGCACCGAGCTGTGAGCCGCCTGACGGTACACTGAGGTCTATGCGCCTGGTCTCCCCGAACTTCATCACCGAGGTGATCGACCGCGACCTGAAAACCGGTCGCCACACCGAGGTAATCACCCGCTTCCCGCCTGAACCGAACGGTTACCTGCACATCGGTCACGCCAAGGCGATCCTCGTTGACTTCGGTATCGCCTCTGACTACGGCGGCCGTACTTTCCTGCGGATGGACGACACCAACCCGACCACCGAAGACCCCGAGTACGTACGCGCCATCGTGGACGACGTGCGCTGGCTCGGTTTCGAGCCGGATGAACTGACCTACGCTTCCGACCAGTTCGAACAGTTCTACCGCTGGGCCATCCACC
This sequence comes from uncultured bacterium, assembly GCA_964411415.1. Taxonomy (GTDB): domain Bacteria; phylum Deinococcota; class Deinococci; order Deinococcales; family Trueperaceae; genus CALDPK01. Next base: position 13,585 of record CAYPKV010000039.1, on the reverse strand, counting down.
TTATCGAGAACGGCAAGGCGTACGTCGACAGTCTGAGTGAAGAAGAGATCCGCGAGTACCGCGGCACCGTCAACGAACCTGGCCGGCACAGTCCGTACCGGGACCGGACCGTCGCCGAGAACCTGGACCTGTTCCGCCGCATGCGCGCTGGTGAGTTCAAAGCCGGCGAGCACGTGCTGCGGGCGAAGATCGACATGTCCAGCCCGAACATGCTCATGCGCGATCCGCTCCTGTACCGGATCCGGCACGCCAGCCACTACCGCACCGGTGACGAGTGGCCCATCTACCCCCTCTACGATTACGCGCACCCGCTGACCGACGCGCTGGAAGGTATCACCCACAGCCTCTGTTCGCTCGAGTTCGACAACAACCGTGAGGTGTACGACTGGGTGGTCGAACACACGGTCGATGGAGCCGGCCGGCCCCATCAGTACGAGTTCTCGCGGCTGCAGCTCGACTACACCGTCCTCAGCAAACGCAAACTTATCCAGCTGGTTCAGGGTAACCGGGTCAGCGGCTGGGACGACCCGCGCATGCCGACGATCGCCGGTCTGCGCAGGCGGGGCGTCACCCCGGCAGCCGTACGTGACTTCGCCAACCGGGTCGGCGTTACCAAGGTGAACACCCGGACTGACCCGGCACTGCTGGAGTACAGCATCCGTGAAGACCTGAACCACAAGGCACCCCGGGCGCTGGCCGTCCTCGAGCCGCTGCGCGTCACCATCACTGACTTCACCGGCGAACCGTTCGACCTGGACGCCGCCAGCTGGCCTGAGGACGTCGGCCACGAAGGCAGCCGGCCCCTCCGTTTCGGCCCGGAACTGTACATCGAACGCGATGATTTCCGCGCCTCACCGCCGGCTGGCTGGCGGCGCCTGGCCCCCGGTGAGGCCGTCCGGCTGCGCCACGGCCCGGTCATCCGCTGTGACAGCGTCGAGACCGATGAGAGCGGCGAACCGGTACGGCTGCTGTGCAGCTGGTGGCCGGACTCGATCGGAACCACACCTGAAGGCGTCAGAGTGCGCGGCGCCATCCACTGGCTGGACGCCGCAACTGCGGTCCCGGCTGAGTTCCGCCTGTTCGAGAACCTGTTCAACATCCGTGACCCTGACACCGGTGACGACTGGCTTCAGCATCTGAACCCTGACTCGCTCACCGTCAGGAACGGCTTCGTTGAACCATCACTGGTGGGGCAGGACCCGGAAACCCGCTTCCAGTTCGAACGGCTTGGCTACTTCTGGCAGGATCCGGTCGACTCGAAGCCTGACGCCCTGGTGTTCAACCGCATCGTCGGCCTGAAGGACTCGTGGGCGAAGCAGGAGGCCCGCTCCGGCAGTGACACCCCAGCCCGCCGGGAACGCCAGCCGGACACGGAACAGGTGCAGGTGGAGCGCGAGTACGGCGCCGACATCGTCGCTTATGCCGGGCGGTTCGGCCTGGAGCCCGCAGTGGCCGAGACCCTGCTGGGCCGCAGCGACCTGCAGGCTTACTTCGAAGCAGCAGTCAGCGTGCTGCCCGGCCAGACGGCTGCCCTGGCGCACTGGACGGTGAACGAGGTGCTGCGCGAGGCCCGGGACGCGGATGCCGCGGAGCTGAAGCTGAGCCCGGCGGGACTCGCCGGACTCGTGGCACTTGTCGAAGACGGCAGCATCTCCGGCCGCATCGCCAAGGAACTGTTCGCCGAGTCTGTCAGCACCGGTGTTGACCCCGCCGAAGCGGTCCGGGAACGCGGGCTCAGTCAGCTGAGTGACGAAGCCGAGCTCGGGCGCATCATCGACGGCATACTGGAAGCCCATCCTCAGCAGGTCGCTGCCTGGCGGGACGGCAAGACCGGCCTGAGTGGTTTCTTCGTCGGTCAGCTGATGAAGGCGACGAACGGTCAGGCGAATCCGCAGCTGGCCCGTGAGCTGGTGGAACGGGCCCTGACAGAGAGCTGACCCCGGGGACAATTGTAGCTTCAGGTCTGATGGTTTTCAGGGCAATATAAGGGCACGGTAAGACGAAAGGGACCAGCTCATGAACAAGACCCTGTATTACGAAGAACCCGCAATCTCACGCTTCCTCTTTGCATCGCCATACATGGCACCATTCTGGACCGTCCTCCGCATCTGGCTGGGCTGGTCTTGGCTGTCAGCCGGCTGGGGCAAGGTCACGAACCCCGCCTGGGTCGGTGCGAACGCAGGTGCCGGCGTCGCGGGTTACCTCAACGGAGCTCTGGCCCGCGCCGGTGGCGATGCCCCCACGGTGTCCGGCTGGTACGCCTGGCTCATCGAGAACGTCTTCCTGCCGAACGCCGCCCTGTTCGGCTACCTGGTCGCCTTCGGTGAGGTACTGGTCGGCCTTGCCCTCATCACCGGCTTCCTGGTCGGCCTGAGCGCCTTCACCGGTGGCCTCATGAACGTCTCGTTCCTGCTGGCCGGAACACTGTCAACCAACCCGGTCATGTTCGTGGTCGCCACCTGGCTCGTGCTGGCCTGGCGCATCGCGGGCTACTGGGGTCTCGACTACTTCGTCCTGCCGCTGGTAGGGGCTCCGGCCGGCCGTGACCTGGAGCAGGCCCGGACCGAGACGAAGACAGCCACCAACTGACGCAGCTGATCAGAGCAAGGAAAAGGTGCCCGGCAGGAGTTCTGCCGGGCACCTTGCTGTTGTCTGGAATTTCAGTCTCTGGCTGACGGGTCAGCCTTCAGACCGGTTGCTGGTCAGTAACGCTGGCGACGCGGAGCGCTGAAGCTGTCGCGGCCGCCGTAGCCACCGCGGTCATCGTCGCGCTGGGGTGCGGCGTTGGTGACGATGACGTTACGGGCCTGCGGGCCTTTCTGACCCTCACCGACCTCGAACTCGACTTCGTCGCCTTCGTTCAGGTTGCGGAATCCGTCGCCGGAGATGGCGGAGAAGTGCACGAACAGATCTGCACCACCATCATCCTGGGCAATGAACCCGTAACCCTTTTCGCCGCTGAACCACTTGACTTTACCTGTAGGCATTCTCTTTCCTATCCACCTGCCCGGCTCGGCCGGGAGGCACTACTAACTTCCGGATCACTCCGGTGTCCTGACACCGCCGTATGCGTTTGTCGGAACGCGTCAAGTCTACAACATGGCGGGCAGGGTTACACCGTGTGCTGAGGCACACGGTGAGACTCAGCCGGACGTGTCTTCGAGGCGTTCCAGGGCGGCCTGCAGCACCTCTGGCGCGAGCTCGCTGACGGTGCGGTTGCGCAGCCAGACCAGGCGCACGCGTGGCGTGGCGGACAGCGCTGCGCGGGCCGCTTCGAAGTACACGGCCAGCTGGGACACGTACCTGTCCGGGTCAGGGTTCCGGTCTGTCTTGTAGTCATCCAGCCACCACTCGTCACCTGCCAGGTAGAGCCGGTCGATGGTGCCCTGCCAGACCGTACCGGCCAGTGGCAGGACGACCGGCAGTTCTGCCTCGTCCCGATCACGGTCTTCCAGGCGGGGCAGCGCGGTGCCCAGCATGTGGCGGTAGCTGTCGAGCAACTTACTCACCTCGACAACGATGTTCATTCGTTCTGCGTCACTGAAGGGGAACATGACTTCCTGAGCGAGCAGATTGGCCTGAAAGCCGGGGTCCGAGGTATCCCAGTCCCAGGCGACCGCCGCGTGCAGCAACGTTCCTGTGGCAGCGGCCGGGGTGACGTGTGTGTCATCGCCCAGCAGCTCACCCTGGATGAGGGGTTCGGCTGATTCTTCGTCCGTGGCCCGCAGGAGGGACGGGCTCATAACCGGCCGAAACCGGCCGGCGGGGAAACTCTGGCTGCTCCACGGAGCGGCCACCCGCACCGGTGCCTCCCGGCGCCGCTCCGGGAGCGGGCCGGCGAGCGTGCTGTCGAACGGGTGCTTCTGCAGCTCCAGGCCGTGTGGCAGCGCACCTTCTGCAGCAAGCTGGCTGAGCAGCTCCGCCCAGCCCCTGGCTGGCCGGCCAGCCGGCACGCTGCCAGTGATGATGAGCCGGTCGCGTGGCCGGCTGGCAGCGACGTAGAACTGGCGGTAACTCTCCTGCAGTTCCCGCTCCCGGCGTTCTTCGTTCAGTTCCGCATACAGCCGGCTGCCGGGCAGTGCCACCGAACCGTCACCACTGCGCACCAGCAGTCCGGGCGCCCGGTCCAGCCTGTCGCGGCCGGCGTCGAAGATGGCGGTGACCGGCCATTCCAGACCTTTGGAGTAATGCACGGTAACCAGGCTGACACCACCGCCTGACTCCGGAACCTCAGCGACCTGGGAGCGGGCGTGCCGTTCGATCTCGCTGAGCAGCAGTTCCAGGTCAGCCGGAGGCTGCCGGGCGGCCCGCAGCAACAGGGCGTCCAGGTTCGCCCGCTGCCGCTGACCGAGCCAGTCGGCGAAGCGCCGGCCGCGGGCGAGCTTCTCACGCAGCAGCGACTTGAGTGCCTCGAGGGGCGGCAACAGCACGAGTTCCTGCAGGCGCCTGACCGCAGCTGCCAGCTGCGGGTCCGCCTCGTCCAGCGCCGCGTAACGGTCTGAAGCAAGCAGCACCTGCTGCGTCTCGTCCAGACTGAGCTGTCCGAACGGCGAGCGCAGGAAGGCAGCGAAGGCCGGTCCGCTGGGCGACACTGCGGTGCGCAGGGCGTTGGCGACATCGCGTATCTCAGGGCGCTGGAAGAAGCCACGGCCGCTGCCGAGCGCCGCCGGGATGCCCTCGGCGAGCAGAGCCCGGTGGGCCAGGTCAAGCGAGGCATGCGACCGGGCCAGTACTGCCATCGCGTCCCAGGCAGTCCCGCGCGCATGTTCCTCCTGGAGCAGCCTCACCAGCAGGCGCGCCTCCTGGTTACGCAGGACAGCGATGCTGGCGTTGCCCGTCACCAGATGGAGGCCCACCGCACCCTGCTTCTGCGCCTGGGGGCCCGCCACACTGACCTGCGGGGCCTCTTCAGCCGTGAAGCCGAGTGAGTGGCGGGCCATGAAGTCTGTCGCCGCGTTCAGGAAGCCGGTGACGGCCGGCGAGTGACGGCGGGTGTGGGTCAGGTCCGGCAGTCGTTCACCCTCAGCCAGCGCTGCCCGGAACACACCGACGTCCGCATCACGGAAACCGTATATGGACTGTTTGGGATCACCGACGGCTTCGACCCGCAGACCAGCTGCGCTGAGTGCCGCGAAGAAGCTGCCCTGCAGGGGGTTGACGTCCTGGAACTCATCGACCAGCACGTAGCCGTACCGGGATGCGATGCGCCGCAACGCGGCGGGATTGGCCACGACGCGCAGCGCCTCGCGTTCGACATCGGCCGGACCGAGCAGGCTGGCTGCCAGGCGCCGCCGGTACCCCTGCAGGGCGCTGCTGAAGTCGCTGAGCAGCCGCTCTGCGCTGCTTTCCCCGGCACGGAACTCTTCGGCGAGTGAGCGCCGTTCGAACAGCATCAGTGCCAGTTCCAGGGAAGTGCCGTCCGGATCCTCGCCGCGTGTAAGCAGCAGGCTGCGGAACTCCTCTTCGAAGATGGCCCGCGCGTCGTGTTCGTCCATGAGGCTGAACTCCGGGTCAAGAGACGCCTGGACGGCTGTCAGGCGCAGGAACCTGGCCATCAGTCCGCTGATCGTGGTCAGGAGGGATCCGGGGAGCTCCCGGCGGGCTTCTTCGAAAGCAGCCCGGCTGCCGGGGGTCAGTTCGACCAGGTCGAGCCAGCTGCCCGTGTTCAGCAGGGTGGTGATGCCTTCAGCGACCCGTTGCCTGAGCTCCTCAGCCGAGGCGCGGGTGAAGGTGGCACCGGCGATGCGCCGCAGTGGCACGCCGCTGCCGATGAGTTCCAGGTAGCGGGCGACCAGGACGGTGGTCTTGCCAGTCCCCGCTGACGCGACCCGGATTCGCAGTACGTCCTTCACCGCGGTGCCCCCCGGCGGCAGAAGTCGTACACGGGGCAACCCCGGCAGTACGACCAGTCCGGCCGTGGCGCTACGCTGCCCAGGGCGTGCAGTTCGAGCGCCTCGTCCAGGGTGGCGAGGCCGTTGCGCAGCCAGCGCTGGTTCAGGTCCTGGCCGCCCGGTGCGCCTGCCTCGACCGGCGCCCCGCCAACCGGCCAGACGAACAGCCGCACGAGCGGCTCGGGCCGTTGCCGGGCGTCCAACAGGTGGTTGGCCAGCCAGCGTTCAGCCGTACGGGCGCGGAGCAGGGCTGTCGCCTCTTCGGGACCGAGATCAGGGTCAGGTGCACTGAACCGGTAGATCGCCACAGTTCCATCGGGACGACCCATGGCATCGACGCGTGCATGCAGTCCTTCGCCGCGGGGCCAGCGGAAGCCGAGCCGCAGTCCACTCAGCAGCCCGGACCACTCGTCAAGCCAGCCGGCGGCCCACGGGAACCTGAGGGACAGCAGTTCCAGGTCCGCTGCAGACAGCTGACCGCTGCGCAGCAGTTCGCTCCGCAGGCGTTGCCACTCCGGCTTGAAGCCGGACGCGCGGTCACCGGAACGCTGCAGCAGATCAGTCGCCCAGGCACGGTGCGGACACAGCTGATAGCTGCGCAGCCACTGCGCTTCCGGCTGCGGCAGGCTGACTGCGGCGGGATCCAGCTGGTGATCAAGCTGCGGGCTCGCACCCGCACTCAGCTCAGCGCTGTTACCTGCCGGCTGGTCCGGCAGCAGTCCGGCGTCGACGCCGGCGGTCAGTTCAGGCTGCGGGGTGTTCCGCCCGGACTGGGACGACTCGGCCCAGGTGACGGTCAGCTCATCCGCCAGCTGCAGCTGCTCGAGCAGCACGAGCTGCTCCTGGCCGGTGAAACGCCGGGGCAGCAGGCCGAAGCGGCGGTCGTAACTGCGCTGTTCCTCTGGTATGAACCAGTCCTCACTGCCCGCAGGCAGGTACGCACCTTCGGTGGCGCCGGTCAGCCAGGCGTGCCGGTAGCGGCGGCCACTCGTGAGACGCGGTGTCAGCAGTGCGATCCCGGCAGGTCCGCTGGCTGGCAGCAGCGTGTCCTGCAGCAGCGCCGCCCACCAGGCGCGGAACGATGGCCCGCTGCCGAGCCGGGCCGCTTCAGCCGCGCGCTGGCGCGCCTGGTCACGGAAGCGCTGCAGCTCCTGCTGTTCCACTTCGCTGTCCGCCATCAGTTCATCAGTGACAAACCTGATCAGGGCATCCGCCCAGTCCGGACCGCTGCCTGCCGCCAGCCGCCCGAGCCACTCCTGCAGCTTCACCTCGAAGCCAGGGCCGCTTTCAGCGTCGGGTTCCTCGTCCTGTGCGCGCGCGTCCAGTTGCCTGGCAAGCTCCAGCAGAGCAGCTTCACCGCTGACACGCTGACTGAGCGCTGCAGCTGCCAGTTCAGCCAGTCCCGGCAGCGCCAGCAGCGCCGACGGCCCGGCGTAATCGTGCAACTGGATCAGCTCCAGCAGTACGCGGCCGGGCACGGTGTCCGCCAGGGTACGCGGTTCTTCGCTGCGCAGCGGCAGGCCGTACTCTTCAGCGAGGGCTTCGTACATCCGCAGCTGATCCGCGGGTGCCACCACTGCCATACTGGCCATCGGGGTGCCCGCCGCCAGTTCACGCTTCACGTCCCGCAGCACCCAGCGGATCTCCTCTATCTCGTTCGGTGCGCGCCACACGGTCCGCCTGGCCGGCGCCGGTGCCGGCAGTTCAGTCACAGCAGGACCGGCTGAAGCGAGTTCTTCCGGCACTTCAGGCAGGGCGACCGTGACTGTGCAGCTGGCAGCCAGCGCCTGCATCAGACGCAACGTCGCCGGCAGCAGCTCCCTGAAACCCGCGACGATGAGCGCGTCCGCACCGGGATCAGCCTGGCCGGCTTCGGCGAGCTGCAGTGCACCGCTGCGGTAATCGTCGTAATCCCAGGCGTCGCCCTTCAGCTCCTCGAACACAGTCCACACTTCTGCCAGCTGGGCTGACTCCGGGTCGGTTGCCAGCTGACGCGCCCGATCGGGATCGAGCCCGTGCCGTTTCAGTTCAGCGATGCCGGCAGAGTACAGCCGCGCTTCGCCGGGCAGTGGCACCTGCTGCCGGTGTTCCGCGAGCGCTGCCCCCACCAGGGCGAGCCGCTCCGTTCCGACCAGCAGGGGACGCAGCTGCCGGGCCCGTGAGAGAAGCCGGTAGCACAGCTGCTGTTCACTGATGAACTCGAAGCCGGTCACGGCACCGCCGGCGGCGAGCCGCTGCAGCACATGGTCACGCTGGGTCGGCAGCCCTATCCAGAGGACACGCCGGCCTGCCCGCGTCAGGGCACGGGCCCGCTCCAGCAGCAGTTCGGTCCTGCCGCTGCCGGGGGCTCCGCAGATCAGCTCAAGCGACACGCCCTGCAGTTTACCGTCCGTCTGTGGACCCGCCCGGCAGCTGGGCAGCCAGCTGAGCCGGCTCTGTCACAGGCAGGAGGCAGCTGCGGTCGTGGCAGACCCAGGCGACCGCCGGCGCTCCACCTGCCGAGCGGCCTTCGAACACCGGCAGCGCACCGGCAGATTCGTGAACTATGAGGGTGTGTGGCAGGAACCGGCCTGCCGCCGTGCGGGCCAGCTGCTGCAGCGCGGCACCCCCGCGTTCACCTGCCAGGGCGACCTCCGTCACCGGGGCCAGCCATTCGTCCATCGCAGCGAGACTGCTGCCCAGCAGGGTAGGCTGCTGCAACACCAGTGGCGCAGCCGTCTCGAGGCTGGCTTCAGCCAGGTCAAGCAGGCCATCGTCTCCGGTCAGGCGGCCAATACGCAGCAGGAGCCGGGCAGCTTCGGCTACGTCGGCCGGTGCACCGGCGTCCGCCAGCTCCCGGTTCCGGAACAGCAGGTCGCTGCTCTCAGCGCCTGTGCTGAACAGCTGGCCACCGCTGCTGAAGTCGTGAGCGATCTGCCGGGCTGCCCGGGCGGCTCCCGTGAACAGTTCAGGGCTCAGGTCGGCCTGGTACAGTTCCAGCAGGCCGTTACCAAGATGCGCCAGGTCTTCAAGCAGCAGCGGGCCGCCACTGCTGCTGTGCCGTAACCTGCCGCGGGTCAGCTCAGGCAGGAACGCCGCGGCAGCGGCCCGGGCCAGCTCCAGCAGTTCCGGGTCGTCCAGCAGCCGGCCGGCCAGGCTCAGGTTGCTGATGGTCAGGCCGTTCCAGCCGGTCAGTATCTTGTCATCGAGTTCCGGCAGTTCACGCCCAGAGCGGACTGCCAGCAGCGCTTTACGGGCTTCTTCCAGCCTGGGATCATCAGCCTCGTCCCATGCGGCGCTGCTCAGCGTCAGGACGTTGCGGCCCTCGAAGTTGCCGGCGGCAGTGACCCCGAACGCGGCCTCGCCGTACCCGCTCAGACCGGCACTGGCCAGTGCGCGCCTGAACCCGCCTGCCTCCCACAGGTAATGTTCACCTTCGCTCCCGCCACTCTCTGCTGAAAGTGCGGTCATGAACCGGCCGTCCGGCGCACGCAGATGCCGGCTCAGCCAGTCTGCTGTCAGACGGACTGCCCGCCTGAAGCCGGGCGCACCGGTGAGTGACCACGCGGTCGCGCTGGCCCCCAGGAACTGCGCGCTGTCGAACAGCATCTTCTCGAAATGCGGGATGGTCCAGGCATCGTCGGTCGTGTAGCGGGCAAGGCCGCCAGCCAGCTGATCGAAGATGCCACCCCGCGCCATGTTGCTGACTGTGAGCAGTGCTGCCTCGCGGGCGGCAGGCTCCGGCCGCGCGAACAGGAAGCGCAGCACCGAATGGGGCGGGAACTTCGGGCTCGTGCCGAAACCACCGTTGCGTGGGTCAAGCGCGCCGAGCAGACGTTCCAGTGCACCAGCGAGCACACCTGCCTGTACGGGTGAGCGGCGCAGTCCCGCCTGCACCTGGCCTTTCAGGTGGCTGCTGAGGTCTGCGGCAGTGGCCAGCACCTCATCGCGATTATCGACCCAGGCGCGCAGCACAGCCTGCAGCACGTCGCGGAAAGCCGGCAGGCCATGGCGCGCTTCCTTCGGCCAGTAAGTTCCGGCGAAGAACGGTTCGCCTTCCGGCGTGAGCACCGCAGTGAGCGGCCAGCCTCCGGCACCGGTCAGAGCCTGCAGGGCGGCCATGTAGACGGCATCAACGTCAGGGCGTTCCTCGCGGTCCACCTTGACGTTGATGAAGCCACTGTTCATCAGCTCCGCAGTGAGCGGATCGCTGAAGCTTTCACGTGCCATCACGTGACACCAGTGGCAGGCGCTGTAGCCGATCGACAGCAGCACCGGCCGGTTCAGCTCGCGGGCTCTGCCGAACGCTTCGGCACCCCAGGGGTACCAGTCGACGGGGTTGCCGGCATGCTGCCTGAGGTAGGGGCTCGCCGAACCGGCCAGTCTGTCAGCCATACGGGCAGGCTAACCGACTGGCCGGTCGGGTGTCAGGCAGCTGGCTTACGCAGCCGTGGTCACTCGGCTGTGTCAGGCTCCGCTGCGCTCACGAGCAGTTCAGGGTACTTCTCGATGTCAGCCGTCGCTTCCAGGGCATCGACGATGTCGGCGATACGCTCGTTGGCTACGCCGATCTCGGCCTGGTCACGGAAGTCGCTTAGTTCAGCCTGGCCGGCTTCGATTCGGTTGGAAACCAGGATGAGGTGATGGCCGAACTGGGACTCGACGGGGCCGGCGACTTCACCGGGTACGGCGTTGAAGGCCGTCTCTTCGAAGGGCGCGACCATCATGCCGCGGCCGAAGCAGCCAAGGTCACCACCGTTGCGGCCGGAGCCGGGGTCGGTGCTGTGTTCAACGGCGAGTTCAGCGAAGTCAGCCCCGGCCTGGAGCTGGCTGAGCAGATCGGCAGCCAGGTCAGCATCGTCCACGAGGATGTGGGCTGCACATACCTGTTCAGAGCTGGCGAACTGGGCGCCGTTGACGTCGAACCAGGCCTGGAGTTCTTCATCGCTGATGTCCATCTCCTCATAGAGGGTGTCGATGAGCAGCTGGATCTGTTCGGTCTCGCGGACCATGCTGCCGAAGTGCTCCAGGTCGCGGAAACCGGCACTCTCGAGCACGTCCCCGAGCTCTTCAGCGGGGATGCTGGCAATGGACTGTCCGACGATCAGGTCAACTTCTTCGTCACTGACGGTGATGCCCCGGCGCTCGGCTTCGTTGAGCAGGACGAGATCGCGGCTCAGCTGATCAAGGTACTCGGGCTTGAGTCCTTCGAGCTGGCTGCGCATGCTGTCGTCCATGGGCAGGCCCATGCTGGCTACGAGGCCGCGGATGGCTATCTCGAAACGGGTGTTGAAACCTTCGACGGTTTCCGTGCGGTCACCGACGCGCAGGACGACCTGGTCGTCCTGGGCGCTGGCGGCACCACTGATGAGGAACAGGCTGGCTGCGAAGGTGGCAAGAAGCGTACGGACGCGCTTCCCGGCGTGTCTGTCAGGGTTTGAGTTCACCCCGAGACCTTAACACCACCCGGATGAGAAGCCAGTTGCTCAAGCTGGCGGTAATGCTCGAGCTGCTCGGCGCTCGGCTCGGCTGGCACATTGATCGTCACCTGAGCCAGGCCGTCGCCCCGGCCACCGCTCCGTTTCGGCCAGCCCTGGCCGCGCAGGCGCAGTACCCGGCCTGACTTCGTGCCGGGCGGGATAGACATGATCACGTCGCCACTGATGGTCGGTACGGTGACGTTGCCGCCCAGCACGGCCCGGTAATCAGGTACGGGGACCGTGACCCGCACGTCGTCGCCGTCGAGGGTGAACACCGGGTGCGGCCTGAGGCGGATGCGGAGGATCAGGTCGCCGCCACCGGGCGCCTGGCCGCGCAGGCGCAGGCGGCTGCCGTCGCGGCTGCCGGCCGGGATGGTGACCTGGATGCGGTTGCCGTCCACTGCGATGGTGGTCTCACCACCGCTGTAGGCGAGATCGAGGTCAAGCTGCAGTTCGGCTTCGACGCTGCGCTGCCGCGGTTCAGGGCGGGCCTGGCGGCCGAAGCCCTGGAAACCCGGGCCGGCGGACTGCTGAAAGCTGAAGCCGCCACTGCCCATGGCACCGCCGAACAGGCTCTGGAAGAAGTCACTGAAACCACCGAGGTCTTCGGCTGACATGCCCTGGAAACCACCGGCCGCGTTGCCGGTGAACGGCACGCGGGCACCGTCAGTGCCGTACTGATCGTAGAAGCTGCGCTTCTCCGGATCGTTCAGGACCGTGTAGGCCTCGTTGATCTCCTTGAAACGTTCTTCCGCTGCGGGATCATCGGGGTTGCGGTCGGGATGGTTGGCAGCAGCGAGCCTGCGGAAGGCTGCCCTTATCTCCTTCTGGTCAGCCGTCCGCGGAACTCCCAGGACCTGGTAGTAGTCCTTGTATGTTGCTGCCAATGTCTGTCCTTCCCTTCCTCAGTCGTTGTAGACGACCACGGCCGCCGGCCTGATCAGCCGGTCGCCCTGGCTGAAGCCGACGCGTACCACCTGGGCGATGGTGCCGGCTTCCTTACCTTCTGCTACCGGGATCGCGGTGACTGCTTCGTGCAGCTCCGGATCGAACGGCTCGCCGGCGGCGCCGCGACGTTCGATGCCGAGGCGGCCCAGGTCGGCTTCGAGGTTGTCGAGCACGAGCCTGATGCCGTCCCGGATGGCGTCTTCCACGCCTTCACCGGTCACCTGCAGCGCGCGCTCCAGGTCATCGAAAACCCGCAGCACCGTTCCGACCGCAGCGTCCACGCCGGCCGCCCTGGCACGCTCTGCGTCCGCGGCGCTGCGGCGCCGGTAGTTGTCCAGTTCAGCGCGGCTGCGCAGGTACTTGTCCTGGAAGTCGTCGCTCGCCTGGCGCAGTACTTCCAGTTTCTCCTGCATCGCGAGCAGTTCAGAGCGGAGCACGTCCGCTTCGTCCATGCTGCCCGGGTTCTGGCCGGTCTCTTCAGGGGCGGCCGTTCCGGCCTGTTCCCTGTCCTCTTCGAATTCGCTGTTCATCTGTCAGTTTCCGTCACTTTGCTGGTCTCGGACGCTGCTGCCGGGGTGACCCCGGCAGCAGCCCTGTAGTTATCGGATCAGTCTCAGCCTGCGGGCTTGAAGTCTGCGTCGATCACGTCGTCATCATCCTGCTGGCTGTCAGCGGCGCTGTCGGCGGCTCCGCCTTCAGCGTCAGCCTGGCTGGCCGACCGGGCCGCGAGCAGCTGCTGGAACTCCTGCAGCTTCGTGCCCAGGGTCTGCGCCTCGCTTTCGAGGTCGGCCTTGACGGCGTTGCTGTCGAGCTTCTGCTGGGCTGCGTCGATGGCGGCCTGCAGGTCGCTCTTCGCGTCCGCCGGAGCGTCCTCAGCCTCGGCGAGGGCGTTGGCTGCCTGCGAGCGGATGGCATCGAGCTGGTTGCGGGCGTCGGCGAGTTCGCGGGCCACTCGGTCCTGCTCGGCGTTAGTCTCGGCATCGCGGATCATGCGTTCCACTTCCTCTTCAGCGAGGGTAGTGGTGTTCTGGATGGTGATCGAAGCTTCCTTGCCGGTCGACTTCTCACGGGCCGTGACGTTCAGGATGCCGTTGGCGTCGATGTCGTAAGTGATCTCGATCTGCGGCATGCCGGCGGGCATGGGCGGGATGCCTTCCAGGTTGAAGCGGCCGAGGGACTTGTTGTCCGTTGCCATGGGCCGTTCACCCTGCAGCACGTGGACCGGAACCTCAGTCTGGTTGTTCGCTGCCGTGCTGAAGATGTCACTCTTGCGTACCGGCACGGTGG
>CAYPKV010000038.1:4563-17844 GCA_964411415.1 uncultured bacterium | reverse complement strand
CCGGTGGGGAGCAGCAGATGCTGGCCATCGCCCGGGCGATCATGAGCCGGCCGAAACTGATCATGCTGGATGAGCCCAGCCTGGGGCTGGCACCCCTGTTGGTCGCCGAGATATTCAGCGTGATCCGGGACATCAACCGGCAAGGTACCGGCATCCTGCTGGTGGAACAGAACGCCACCCAGGCGCTGGCCATCGCAGATTACGGTTACGTCCTTGAGGGTGGCCGGCTCGTGCTCGAGGGGGACGCGCAGGCACTGGCGGGTAACGAGAACGTGCAGGAGCTGTACCTGGGCGTCACCGCCCACGAAAGCAACCGCCTGCACGTACGTGGCCGCAGGCGTCGCTGGAACTGATTCAGTCGCGCTGCGACTGACCGTACTCCCACAGCCACTCGCGCGGGGTGAGTCCGGATTCCCGGATGGCCCGGGCGGTTTCCCTGCCCACGTAGCGGTAATGCCACGGTTCGTAGATGTAGCAGGTGAGGTGCCGGGTTCCTTCGGGGTAACTGAGCACGAACCCGTACTGCCAGGCGTTGTCCAGCATCCAGGCACCGGCCGGGGTCTCTGCCCAGTCGGCGAGGTCCCAGGCGGCGGGCCCTCCGGCGCTCCTGAAGTCCAGGGCGGTGCCCAGCTGGTGTTCTGAGTGTCCGGGCCTTGCACTCGAGGCCAGGGCGGCTTCACGGCCATCCTGCGCCACCCAGTAGGCGAACGTCTGCTCCTGGTACGTGTACGACCGGTACGCGCTCTGCACTTCGACCGGGTTGCCCGCTGCTTCAGCTGCCAGGCGCAGTTCGCGCAGGTCGGCGATGACCAGCTCGCGGATCAGACGATCATCGTTGAAGCCGGCTGTGCTGAGTGGCACCAGGTCTGGTGGCTCGTAACTGGCAGGCAGCCGGTACACGGTGTCGACCAGGGTGTAAGGCCAGTCGTCATAGGCGGTGAGTGCTGCGGGTTCATCCAGGTAGGCGCATTCAGGCAGTGCGAATGCGGTCGGTGCAGCCAGTGCAGCGGTGACTGCTGCGATGCGGGTGAATCGGGTGATTGTTCTGCGGAAGTGAGGCACGACAGGTCCGAGTATAGGCCTTGCGCCGCGGGCGGTAGAATCCGGGTTGTGTCCGTTTCAGGGAAGGTGCTCAGATGAACAGGAAGTTGGGAGTCGGGGTTGTGGGTGTGGGTGGCATCAGCAGGGCGCACATGCCGGGCTGGGCCGCTTCGGCGCACGCTGAGGTCATCGCCGGTTCGGATGTCAGCAGTGAGGGCCTGGCTGTCTGGGGTCAGGAGTTCGGCGTCACCCGGCTGAGCAGCGACCCGGCTGACCTGTTCAGCGATCCGGACATCGACATCATCGACATCTGCACACCGAACATGTTCCACGCAGAACTGGCGATCGCCGCGCTCGAAGCCGGTAAGCACGTGCTGTGCGAGAAGCCGCTTGCGGTAACACCCGAGGAAGTGCGGCGCATCATCGCGGCCCGTGACCGCAGTGGCCGCCAGCTGATGACCGCCCAGCATCAGCGGTTCAGGGGTGTTTCCCAGGCTCTCAAACGTGAGGTGGAGGCTGGTGCGCTCGGGGATATCTACCATGCCCGCGGCTGGATGCTGCGGCGGTCGGCGTACATCCCCACCCCGACGTTCGTCTACCGTGACCGTGCCGGCGGCGGCGCCTGCATCGACATCGGGGTGCACATCCTGGACCTGCTGCTGTGGATGATGGGCAACCCGCGTCCCGTCAGTGTCAGCGGCGTGTCCCGCACCGAGCTTTCGACCCGTGAAGGCGCGTTCAGCGTCTGGCATCCGGGTGCGATGCCCCGTGACATGGATGTTGAAGAGTTCGCTGCTGCTTTCGTGCGTTTCGAGAACGGTGCGACGCTGATCCTTGAGGTCAGCTGGGCCCTGCACCACGACACGCCGGTCGAGGACATGCAGATGTGGCTTTACGGCCGGGAAGGCGGTGCGCACTGGCCGTCAGCGACGTTGCTGAGTACTGGTTACGACACCCGTCAGCTGTACACGACCACGCTCCAGGTCACCGATGATCAGATGGCTCCTCATGCGCTTGAATGCGTGGCGTTCGCAGAGGCTCTGGCTGAAGGCCGGCCGTCCCCCGTTCCGGCTGAGCAGTCGTTGCAGGTGATGGAGATTCTGGATGCCATCTACCGCAGTCAGGCGTCGGGCCGGGAGATCCGCCTGGACGAGGAGGCGGCGGTCCGGGGCTGAGCCTGGCCTTGCGCACCGCCTCTCCCCTGCTGGTTGATTGATCACTTTTACGGCCACTTCGGCCGTCCTGATGGCGTTTGTGTTGCGGTAATTGTACAGGGCGGCCTGTTGTACTCTGCACAAGTTCAAATCGTGTTTCGTGATGCTTACCATATCCGCAGTATGCTTTAGATTGGTATGCAAGACGGTTGGGACTGACAGCAATGGTCCCGCCACTCAGGAGGTATCGATGCCCCACATTGACGTTACTGTTCCGGTGCCAGAAGAGCGCCTGGCGGATTTTTACAGCCTTTTCGGCAGCTGGCTTTCCGGTGATGACAAGCCGCTTCTGGGTGCCCGCAGCAAACCGCTGCGTGGCGAGACGGTGTCGCGGCGCAGCCGCTACGCGCCGCTGTACACGTACCTGATGGACGAGGTAGCTGCCGATGTCGATCAGGTGGACATGGAGTTCGAGAGCATCGAGCGGGTCATCAACGCTGAGCTGCCCCGTTCGGCTTATCAGCACCGGGCATGGTGGGCCAACACCCCCAGCCATGCGCAGGCGAACGCCTGGGTGTCGGCCGGCTGGCGCGTCGACCGGGTCGATTTCGATAACGACACGGTCACCCTGACCCGCAACCGCCGCTGATATAACCCGTTTCCGATGCGGAACCGTGCCCATGTGGCATGGTTCCGCATTGATATGCCATGCTGTAGCTGACCGCCTGATTGTGGTCACTATATTGAGTTGCGGAACAGGCCATT
Organism: uncultured bacterium; assembly: GCA_964411415.1. Classification (GTDB taxonomy): domain Bacteria; phylum Deinococcota; class Deinococci; order Deinococcales; family Trueperaceae; genus CALDPK01. Next base: position 14,884 of record CAYPKV010000038.1, on the reverse strand, counting down.
GACAGTCAGTTGTAAAGACAATCAGAATCTCGCCAGTTACAGCCTCTCGAGGATCCGTGAGTTACTTACGGATGGCCGGGCTGTGATCCTTGACACTGAGACGACCGGGCTGAAGCAGGCCGAGATCATCGAGATATCGATAATCAACATGGCGGGCGAGGTGCTGCTGGACCGACTGATCCGGCCCCGGCGGATGCAGATGAACCCGTACGCCTTCCGGGTGCACGGGATCACCCTTGAGGAGCTGGCTGACCAGCCGACGCTGCCGGAGCTGCTCGATGAGCTCTCCCCCATCCTCAATAACAACCTGGTGCTGGCCTGGAACGCGTCTTTCGACAAACTTATGATCCAGCGCAGCCTGGACATATGGGGCCTGGGCGCCATCGAGTTCCGGGAACAGTGCGCCATGCGTCTGTATGCGGCGCTGCACGGTCAGCGCAGCTTTGGCCTGCAGCGGGCCATCGAGAGTCAGGGTCTTCTGCATCTGCTCGAAGAACATGTCAGCCACCGGGCCCTTGGTGATGCGAACCTCGTCCTGGAGCTGTTCCGGGCTGTAGCTGCTGAGCCGCTGCCTGTCCTGCCATAACGTTATTTCCAGTTGATCAGCTGTCGGCTGGCCGCCGCTTCAGCAGCCAGTAGTCCGGCCTGATGCTGCTCAGCCTGGACTCGGGCTCCTGGCTGAGCGCCCGCAGCGCCTGCTCGACCTCTGTCAGCTCAAGCCCCAGTTGCCTGGTCAGTTCAGAGGCGCGCACGATGCTGGGCGCAGCCGGGTCCTCGATGTGGGCCCGCACCACGTTCATTGCGTCGCCGGGTGTCGCCTCAGGGACGGCTGGCAACTGCTCCGGCTCTTCCGTCGCTGCTGTGATGGCTGCAGCTGCCGGCCGGCTGCTGCCCATGGTCCCCGTCGTGCGCCGTTCGCCAGGCGGTACGAAACTGCGGCGCTGCACCGTGTGGAACTCTGAGGTGGCGAACGGTACAGCTGCAGCCGTTGCCGGTTCGTCGGGAGCTGCCGGGCTGGCCGGCTGCGCCGGCGGTGACCAGGCGGGCATAGCCGGGATGTCGAAGTCGTCTGCGAAGTCCTCGTCATCATCCGTGCTGAAAGCTGCGAACGGATCAGCCTCAGGCTGCCAGTCGTCCGACTGTACGGGTCCAGCTGCATCCGGGTCACCTTCGTCGGGAGTCTGTGTGAACAGGCCGTTCTGCAGTTCCGGGTCCGGTTCGTCAGGTACAGGCTCATCGCTCAGCTGTGGTTCCGGATGCGGCGGTGCGGGCAGGTCCCCGAACAACCCCGGCATCATGGCGGCGTCGGTTTCGTGGGCCGGTTCCGGTTCTGGCTCCGGTCTGCTGCGCTGGAACGGCTCGACTGCCAGCTGGCCATCGCGTACGTGCAGGATGATGGCGTCGTTCGGCCTGAGGTCGTGCCGGGCAAGGTACTGCTGCAGCCCGCTCAGTTCCCGGGGTGGTTCGAAGCTGAGCTGCATTGTGCTTTCGCCTTCAGTCGTCGCGTACAGGCTGCCAGCCGGGAACGCGCCATGCAGTTGCCTGGGCAGCCGGACGATGCCGGTCCGTATGTCCTGGCTGGTCAGGTCGATCCGGACGGTGACCTGTGGTGGTTCCGGGTTGTTGGTGCTGTCGTCTGTCACGCCTGACCTTCCTCGTATTCGCTTCCATTGACTGTAACCTGCCACCGTGAGCTGCTTCTTTGAAGCCCGTGCTGGTGCTCATCCCGACTGGAAATAACGTTATGGCACAATCCGGGGCAGCTGCAGGTCGGACGCGTTGAGGCTACAATGGCCACATGTCCAGCTGCCAGTTAACGCCTGCCGCCCCGGTCCGGACCGAAACGCCCTGATGCAGGTCCTGACGGTGTTCAATCACGCGGGTGGGGTCGCCAAGACGAGTACCACCCGTGACCTCGGCTACGTGCTCGCCGACCTCGGCTTCCGGGTGCTGCTCATCGACCTAGACCCGCAGGCCAACCTCACCAGCTGGCTCGGCGTCAGTGGTGACATCCGCCTGGAGGAAACCGTCTACCCGGCCATCATCGGCCCCGGTGATGATGATCCTGCCAGCCGGCAGCTGCCTGAGCCGAGGCGGGTGCATGGCATGGACCTCATCCCGGCGAGCATCAGGCTGGCGATACTGGAGCGAGAGATCATCGGCATCGTCATGGGCGTCATGCGGTTGCGGGAAGCGGTGCGGAAGCTCACTGGCTACGACTTCGTGCTGATCGATTCACCGCCCAGTCTTGGGCAGCTGTCTGCGCTTGCCGTGGTCGCGGCTGACAGGGTAGTCGTCCCGGTGCCGACCAACCGCAAGGGCCTGGATGGCGTGCCGACGGTCATCCGCATGGTGCGCGAGTACCGGTCGGCAGCTCCCAACCTCAGGATCGCACTGTTCGTCCTGACCCAGCATGACCGGCGCACCCGCCACGACCGCGACAGCCTGGATGTCATCCGGGCGGAACTGCCGGCCATCGCTCCGGTGTCGACGCCACTCAACAGCCGGCCTGCGGTCTACAGTGACACCCAGCTGCGAGGCATGCCAGTGCCCCTGCACGCGCCTGGCAGCGAGGCTGACATCGAGATCCGCAAGGTTGCAGACGAACTGCTGGCATCTTTGGAGGTTAAGCGCCCGTGAGCAGGAACTTCGACCGTGAATCGCTGTTCAAAGGCATCCTGGGCGACCTTGGGGAAGAGCCGGTCAGCAGCGGTGAGCTCATCGACATAAGCAGGATCCGCTTCAACGCAGAACAGCCACGACGGCATTTCGATGAACAGGCACTTGCGGAACTCGCTGAGAGCATCGCCAAACGCGGTGTGCTGGAGCCTGTACTCGTCAGGCGCAACGGTCCGGATTTCGAGCTGATCGCCGGTGAGCGGCGCACCCGGGCCGCCACGCTGGCTGGCCTTGAGCAGATCCCCGCCGTGATACTCAGTGTCGACGATGACGCGGCACTGGAGATATCCATCATGGAGAACCTCCAGCGTGAAGATCTCAATGCGGTAGAGGAGACCGAGGCCGTGCTGCGGCTGCTGCAGCTTCACCTTTCGCTCGACCGCTCCCAGGTGACCGCTCTGCTGCAGGAGATATACAACGAAGAGCGGGGCAGGGGTGCCGGCGACAGTTTCAGCGTCGAAGTCAAGGAAGACCTCCGCAACCTGCTCAGCCGGCTTGGCCGGTTCACGCCAAGCTCCTTCTACGTGAACCGCCTGCCCATTCTCGACTTCCCTGAGGAGCTCCTGGCAGCTGTCAGGAGCGGAGGGCTGGAGTTCACCAAGGCGCAGGCACTGGCACGGATCAAAGACGGTGACGCCCGCAGGAATCTGCTCAAAGAGGCGGTCGCTGACGGGCTTACGCTCAGCCAGATCCGTACACGTGTGTCGCAGCTGAGCAAACCAGCTGCCGGGGCAGGGGAGAGCAGCCAGGTGGCGGACGTGCGCCGGCTGCTTACCGCCAAGCGGCTGGGGCGCCTGAGCAGCAGGGAGCGGCAGCGCGCAGAGAAGCTGCTCGAAGAACTCCACTCGCTGTTGCGCGACTGAGAAAGGCCCGGCTTCAATCAGCCGGGCCCTGATCTTTCAGGCTGGGCGCTGAGGGTCAGTCCACAGGCACGATCGTGTAGACGACCGTAACGTCAACGTTCACGCCGAGTTCGCCGGCTTCGACCGGCACTGAAGCCGCTTCGGCTGCCACCATGCTGTAGTTCCTGGCCATCACCGGGGCGCCACCGCTGGAGTACTCCTCGATCAGCACTGGCACACCGAGCTGCACCCCGGCAAGCTCAGCCAGCTGGGAGGCACGCTGGAACGCGTCGTCCATCGCCACGGCGCGGGCTTCGTTGCGCAGCGACGCTGGGTCGGAGATCGTGAAGCGCAACCCACCGGCATCGTTGGCGCCGTTAGCCAGGGCTGTGGCCAGCAGGTCGCCAGCCAGGGAGATGTCCCTGACCGTCACGTGCAGGGAGTTCAGCACCCGGTAAGAAGACCCGGTCAGCTCACCGGCCTCGTTACGGTTATCCACGCGCTGGACGCTGAAACTGCTCGTCCTTATGTCCGTATCGGCGACGCCTTCGGCCTTGAGTGCCTCGATTATCGCGCTGGCAACGCGGTTCGCATCTTCGGTGGCCGCACCGACGTCGTCAGCGAGGCTGTTGACGCCCACGGTGAACTCAGCGGTGTCAGGTACACCGTAGGCGATGCCGGTTCCGTTGACGCGTATGCCTTCGACCTGCGCGGACGCCATGCCGGCGGCGAGCAGCATTACGGTGAGCATTGCTCTGATTCTCAGCATCAGATCCCCCTTCCGGGCAGCCGTCTGGTGCGGCTCCGGCCCGATTCCGTCAGTGTAGGGACGGTCAACCTGAAAAGCCTGTGCGGAAGGTGCGCTTTCCTTAAGAAACCTGGCCCGGGCCTGCGATGCCGGCGATGCCCAGGCCCAGCAGCAGCACGCCTGTCATCAGGACGAGCACCGACACGATCATGAAGACGACGTTGCCGGACGTCTCGTTTTCCCGGCCCGCTGGCCGGCTGGGGCGCAGGTCCCGGTACGTCTGACGCATGTTGCTGATGCGGTAGCCGATGAAGCTGCCACCCGCGAGGACCAGTACCGCACCGATGATCGTCAGGGTGTTCAGCCAGGCTGGAGTAGAAGTGTCCATGGGAGCAGCCTCCTTGTGGCCGCACCGTACAGACTGACGCACGTCCTGACGTTGGCGCGCGCCACATACTCAGCCGGGTTAACCTTGTCGGGGTATCATCGGCTCACGAGACAACTGCATCACGGAGGATCAGGCATGGAAGACGGACAGTTCGACGCACGCCCCCCAACCCAGACCGGCAAGGCCGACATAACCAAGCGTTTCATCGCGGTTGTGATCGACGGGGTCATCGCATCGGTCCTCAGCTGGGCCATCCCGTTCATCGGTGGCCTGCTCGGTGGCCTGTACATCCTGCTGCGTGACGGCCTTGACGTCGAGTACCTGCGGGGCCGCTCGGTCGGCAAGACGCTCATGAAGCTGCGCATCGTGCGTGACAACGGTCAGCCCATGGACCTGAACACTTCGATCCAGCGCAACTGGCCCCTTTCGGTCGGCCTGATCATCACTATCCTGCTCGTAATCCCGGTGCTCGGCTGGCTCATCGTCCCGCTGGCCTCGCTGGTCGGCCTGGTCCTGGGTGTCATGGAGATCTACTTCGTGATGACGGACGATGAGGGCCGCCGCTTCGGTGACCGCAGGGCTGGTACCCGCGTCGTCGAATCCACCGACTGAACCGGTTCACCACGGTGCACGCCTGTAGTTGCTGGCCGCCGTGTCCACCGCGAGCAGCGCTTCAGCCGTGATGCTGAGCGTCTGACCGGCAACGCGCGCCTGTCCTTCCACCACGAGCAGCCGGCTGTCCCTGAGCGTACGGTACTCCTGCTGCCACAGCTCAGGCTGCACGACCAGCTGAGCGAGCCGCTCACCATCCTCGATCATCACGAACGCCACCCCACCCGCAGTAGGCGGTTTCTGCACGCCGACGACCAGACCGGCGGTGCGGACCCGGCCGTTACCCGCCAGCGCCAGCGGCGTGGCACCCAGGTCACGCAGCTGGGACCGCAGGTGATCCAGCGGATGAAGCCGGGAGCTGCTCATGCCCGTCAGCTCGATGTCCCAGGCGAGGCTGAGCTGCTTCGGCAGGGGCTGCAGCACCGGCCTGTCTGCGGCCGGTGCGAACAGGGGAGACTGCCCGGCCTTAACAGTCTCGCTCAGCGCCCAGGCTTCGTACAGGGCCTGCCGGCGTTCCTGAACCGTATCGAAGGCACCGGCCCGCACCAGTGACTCGAGCACGTCCGCGTCCAGCCGCACCCGGCTGAGCAGGTCAGCCACGCCACTGAAACGGGCGCGGCTCGCTTCCCAGCGGATGTCCCTGGCCACGCTGAGCGGCACCCCCCGCACCGCAGTGAGGCCCATGCGGACAGCCTTGCGTCCATCCGGCAGGAACTCCACCCGGAACGCCGGCCGGGAACGGTTGATGTCCACCCCGAGCAGCTCGATGCCCTTGCGCTTGCAGGCCATCCGCAGCGTCTCGCGCGGCCACATGCCCGGGTGGGCGGTGAAGAACACCGCGAACCACTCAGCCGGGTAATGCAGCATCAGCCACGCAGTGGCGTAGGTTATGCGCGCGAAGCTCGCGCTGTGACTCTCAGCGAAACCGAAACCCGTGAAGGCGGCGCACATCTCGAACATCCTCTCCGCCTGCTCCCTGCTGGCGTCCGGCAACGTCCTGAGCACACCGGACACGAAGGCAGCACGCATCTCACGCGCCTCCTCGTCGTCGTACTTCTGCACCTTCTTGCGGAACCGGTCCGCCTCGGGCCAGTCCATGCCGGCGATATGGCGGGCGATGCGCACCACCTGCTCCTGGTAGACCAGCACCCCAAAGGTCTTGCCGAGGATCGGCTCGAGCGCGGGGTGGATGTAAGTGGTCTTCTCGCGCCCCAGCTTGCGGGCCACGTACGGCTGCTTGGAACCCGACTGGATGGGACCTGGCCGGTGCAGGGCCTCCTGGTCGGCGAGCTCCTGCATCGTCCGGGGCTTGAGCAGTACCGACAGGCCCATCTGCCCGGGGCTTTCGATCTGGAACAGGGTCATGGTGTCACCCGCGCAGATCATGTCCCACACGGCGTCCTCGATGGGCAGGTTCCAAACGTCAAGCCAGACGCCGTTGCAGCGCCACACCTCCTCGACCGCCTCCTCCAGGGCTGAGAGTGAGCGCAGGGACAACACGTCGAGCTTGATCAGGCCCAGCCACTCCACGTCGTCCTTGTCGAACTGCAGTGCCCGGATGCCGTTCGCGCTGCGGTACTGCGGCGAGTACCAGGACAGTGGCCTCTCGGACAGCACCACCCCGCCTGAGTGGGGGGCGAAGTGACGGAAGTGGCCTTTCTCCATGCGCTCCAGGACGCTGTAGAGCGTTTCCTTGGCGGGTGCCTCGCCCAGCACCTCGGTGATCTGCTCGTCGGCCCGGCGCAGGTTGCGGGGCGCCAGGCGCCGCCAGTCACGCCCGAGGGCTTTGCTGACCCGGTTGCGCAGCGCAGGTGGCAGGCCGACCGCCCGGCCCAGGTCCTGCAGCGCCAGGGGCGTGCGGTAGGTGATTCTGTTGCTGACCATCGCTTCGCACCAGGCACCGGCCTCACCACCGAAGCGCTGCTCGATCCAGGCGAGCACCTCGTCGCGCCGTTCGCTGCTCACGTCCATGTCTATGTCCGGGGCGCTCTGCTGCCCCTGGAACAGGAAACGTTCGAACAGCAGGTCGTGCTCGAGCGGGTCGATGCGGCTGACGCCGAGCAGGTAACAGGTGATGCTGGCTGCGGCGCTGCCGCGGGCTGAGCAGAGGATGCCGTGCCGGTCGCAGTAGTCGGCGATCTCGCGGCAGGCCAGGAACAGCTCGGGGAAACGCTGTTCACGGATGATGTGCAGTTCCTTGTCGAGCAGTCGGGCTGCCTGCTCCGCGGCCTTGCCCGGGTACTTGCGGGGCAGGGAGCTGAGGCACAGTTCCCGCAGGTAACTGTCGGCGGTGTGGCCTTCGGGGACGTGAACCCGGGGCGGGACCATGTGCTCGGGCTGCAGGTCGAACGGCAGTTCACGGCACAGGGCGGCTGTGTTCGCCAGCACGCCCGGCCAGGGCAGGACCTGCGCCCAGTCAGCCGGGGACTTCAGCCAGTTGGCCCGCGTCTGGGGCCGGCTGCGGTGCGGTGTGTGGACGTCTGTGCCCTCTCGGGCGCACACCAGGGCGTCATAGAGCGGGAAGTCCTCCGGAGTGGCGTAACGGACCTGTGGCGCCGCTACAGCGGTCAGCTGCAGCTCATGGGCCAGCCGTCTGAGCGCACCGGCCCGCCTGGCGTCCCACGGGCGGTGGTCGAAGTACAGCTGCACGTACAACCGCTCAGCCATGACCCGCCGCAGCTCCTGCAGCAGCTCCTCCAGCCGCTGAGGCCGCCGGGCGGCCAGCAGCTGCGAAGGGAAACCGTGGCGGCCCCCTGTGAGGAGGTGCAGGTCACCCGCCAGCTCAGCCAGCTGCGCCATGGTCACGGCTTCCTGCCCGCCGTAACGGCACAGGGTGATGAGCTCACACAGGTTCTGGTACCCTTGCCGCGAACTGCACAGCAGCACCACCGGGTAGACGCCAGCGGCTGTCTGCAGCGGGACGGTGGCGCCAACGATCGCCGCGATGCCGGCCGCTGCGGCGTTCTGCTGCAGTTCCACCACACCGCCGACCGACAGGTCATCGGTGAGCGCCAGGGCCCGGTAACCCCGGGCGGCAGCCTCCTGCACCAGCCTTCTGGGGCTCGACACGCCCCGGCCCTCGGAGAAGAACGAACGCACGTCGAGCAGCCCGACCAGTTCCGTGGTCGACTCGAGCCGGGAGCCTGCGACAGGGGACAGCACCATGCCCAAACAATACCTTAGCAATTAAGGCAGATTGAAGCCTGGGCTGCAGCCCAGAACGCCATGGCTGCTAACCTGCAGCATGGCAACTTTCGCCTTCCTGCGCGCAGTCAACCTCGGCAAGCACAACAAGGTGCCGATGAAACAGCTCATGGAAGTGCTGGCAAGCGAGGTGAAGGAGCCTGTCACCTACCTGCTGGCCAGCGGCAACCTGATATTCCCTGACGGAGCCCCCGCGGACATCGCCGGTCTGCTCAGGCAGGTCATCGCCCGCGAGTTCAGCGTGGAGACAGACGCGATAATGCGTGATTCGGACGGCCTGCGGACCCTGATCGACATGAACCCTTACGGGGTACCCGAGACAGGCAGCGTCCAGATCAGCATCTGGGACGGTGAACCTTCTGCTGAGGGCCTCACGCGTCTCGCCGCCCTGGAGCACGCCCCGGATCAGCTGACCCTCGTGCCGGGAGCCGCGATCATCCGCTACGCGGACAGCTCGCACGACTCGAAGCTGAGCAACAACCTGGTGATGCGGCACCTGAAAGTCCCGGCCACCCTGCGCAACGTGAAGACGTTCATCCGGCTGATCGACCGTTACGGCTGAGCGGCAGCCGGGTCACAGCTCCCACAGGGCAGCGATGGGCAACGAGGCAAGCCGGTCACCCAGGGCGTACCCGGTCCTGGCCGTGTTCAGGATCACCCCGGCGCGGAAGCGTTCCCCCAGGCGTTCACGCAGTAACTTCAGTCCGTTCAGCTGCTGGGAACGCACTGTGCTGCTGGCTTTGATTTCGAGCGCCACCACGGTTCCGTCTGAGTACTCGATGAGCACGTCCACCTCCGGACCGTCGCTGTCACGGAAGTGGCTCAGCTGGAACTCGGCTTCAGACCAGGTCCTCTGCCGGAGCAGTTCCGATGCTACGAACCCCTCAAGCTGCGGGCCCAGGAAGTCGCTCGCGGTCAGGTCCAGCAGCTGGCGCTCTGACAGCCCTGCCAGGCGCAGTGCGAGTGCGCTGTCGCTCAGCAGTGCCTTGGCCTTGCCAGTCTGTCGTTTGGTGAGGTTGCGGGAGTAGGTCGGCAACCGGTCGATGATGTAGAGGGTCTCGAGCAGGTCGATATCACGGTTGACAGTGCTGGGTGGCACGTCTGCCGCACGGGCCACGCGCGCCGTCACCAGCTCGCCAGCCTGATTTGCGGCCAGCAGTGACAGGAGCCGCTTGAGCCGCGCCGGATCGCTCAGGTTGACGATGTCAGTGGCGTCGCGCCGTACGATTCGCTCCAGGTAACTGTCCAGCCATGCTGAACGGATCCGGCCGGGCAGCCCGGTCAGTTCCGGGTAGCCACCCGCTGCCAGTGCGGCAACGTAATCCGCCCGGGTTGTATCAGTCGTGAAAGCTGCGAAATCCGGATTCGCTGTGATGCGGGCTGCGAAATCATCCAGTCGGCCATGAAGCTCACCCTGGCTCAGCCCCCGCAGTTCCAGGCTCACGGCGCGTCCGGCCAGGCTGTCCGGCGTGTCCTCCAGGCGCAGCAGATCGCTGGAACCGGTCAGCAGGAACCTGCCCGGTCGTCTGTCCCGGTCCACCGCTGCCTTGATGCTCAGCAGCAGCTCCGGCAAGCGCTGGATCTCGTCGATCACCAGCAGGCCACCCCGGGCCTGTTCGACGAAAGCCTGCGGGTCCTCCGCAGCCGCAGTCCGGACGGTGGCGTCGTCCAACGTCAGTTGACGTGCCTGCCGGTCACCGGCAAGAACACTGGCGAAGGTGCTCTTGCCCACCTGGCGCGCCCCCTGGATCACCACCACAGGGAAGTACTCCAGGTACTCAGCCGCCCTGGCAGCAGCGTGGCGGGGGAACAGCTTCATGACGCCAACAGTAGCATGCCGTGGTGGTT
>CAYPKV010000038.1:0-4463 GCA_964411415.1 uncultured bacterium | reverse complement strand
TGGTGGTTTAACGGATGAAGTTTGGTGGTTTCGTGGACTGTTTGTGGTGGTTTCACGAACCGGGAGTGGCGGGACTGCGGACGCCGAATAAGATGCAGTGATGATCACCCGCATGAGCAGTTTCTTCCTGAGGACATTCCGGGAAGATCCCGCAGACGCCGAACTCGCCAGCCAGCGCCTCCTCATCCGGGCCGGCTACATCCGCCGTCAGGCCGCAGGAGTGTTCGCCTGGCTGCCGCTGGGACTGCGGGTCAGGACCAGGCTCGAGGCGATCATCCGCGAAGAGATGACTGCCGCCGGCGCTCACGAAGTGCTCCTTCCCGCACTGCTGCCCCGCGAACCCTTTGAAACAACCGGCCGCTGGACCGGATCAGGTGAAGCACTGTTCCGCCTGCAGGACCGCCGCGGAGACGATCACCTGCTGGCCCCGGCCCATGAAGAAGCCTTCACCCTCATGGCCAGGGACATCATCAGGTCACACCGCGACCTGCCCGTGACCATCTTCCAGATCCGGGACAGTTTCCGGGACGAAACCCGCCCCAGGGCCGGCCTCCTGTGCGGTCGTGAGTTCACCAAGGTGGACGCCTGTTCGTTCGACCTGGACGATGAAAGCCTCGCACAGAGCTGCCGGAAACAGCGGGACGCCTTAGGGCGCATCTTCAGTCGGCTCGGACTCGAGTACGTGATCGTAAGGGCCGGTTCGGCAAATGAGGAGTTCCTGGTGCCAACCGAGGTTGGTGAGGACGTCTTCGTCCGCTCAGCAGGCGGTTATGCCGCCAGGCTGGAGGCGTTCGAAACGGTGGCGCCTGAGCCGCTGCCTGCGAAGGGTCAGCCAGAACCTGTCGTCTTCGATACGCCGCAGGCCGGCACGATCGACGCGCTCGTGGCCCACGCCAACAACGCGTTGCCGCGGACTGACGGTCGTACCTGGCAGGCGGCTGACACGCTCAAGAACGTCGTGCTGGCCCTGACGGAGCCCGGCGGGAAGCGGGAACTGGTGATCGTCGGCATCCCAGGTGACCGCGAAGTGGACCTGGCACGCGCCGAAACAGCCTTCGCCGGAGCGGCGGTGGAAACCGCCACCGAAGATGATCTCAGCAAGCACCCGACGCTGATCCGCGGTTACATCGGACCGGTCAGGGCAGGGGAGAAGGTCCTGGGACTGGACGGCAGTTCGGGAATCCGCTACCTGCTCGACCCGCGCATCGTGGCCGGCAGCAGCTGGGTGACCGGTGCGAACGAGTCTGGAAAGCACGTGGCGTACCTGATCAGGGACCGTGATTTCTCTGCTGACGGCACGGTCGATATCGCCGACGTCCGTGATGGCGATCCGGCACCTGACGGGTCGGGACCCGTCCGGCTGATGCGGGGCGTGAAGCTCGGGCATGTCTTGCAGCTGGGCCGCAGGTACAGCGAAGCCCTCGGCCTCGAGGTCCTGGACGCCAGCGGCCGGCTGGTGCCGGTAACGATGGGCTCCTATGGCATCAGCGTGACCCGCCTGCTGGCCGTCCTGGCCGAACTGAACCATGACGAACGGGGCCTGAAGTGGCCCGCTGCTGTGGCGCCGTTCGATGTACACATCGTGGTCGTCGGCAAGGATCAGGCGGTGCTTGACATCGCCGGGTCCCTCGCCGCCTCGCTCGATGAGCAGGGAATGGCCGTGCTGCTGGATGACCGCGTCAGGGTATCGCCGGGGGTCAAGTTCGGTGACGCTGAACTGATCGGCGTCCCGCGCATCGTTGTAGTGGGCCGTGACGCCACCGACGGGTTCGTCGAGGTCCGGGACCGGGCCGCGGGGAGCAGGGAGAAGGCGGCGCTGGCTGACCTCGGGGCTGTGATTTGACCGTGCCCTGTCCCACCTGGAAGGCTGGTTCCGTTATTCGGATTGTATAACTACATATTCCCAGTGATAGCAAACTTGAGTCTGCCATTGTCAGATAGAAAACATCGGCACTGTCAGGCTGGCGTTAGCATCGAGTCAGCTGTCCTGGCGTTGAGCCCGACGAAGCTGCGACGTCGGAAGCGATTTCAGGAGGAAGTATGTCACTCTAAGGAAAGATCGCAGTCGTATCTGGTGCCGGCGCGGGCCTCGGACGCTCCTCGGCCATCAAACTGGCAGCCAGGGGCGCCACCGTCGTCGTCACGGACATCGCTGATGACAACGGCAACGAGACCGTCCGGCTCATAACTGAAGCTGGCGGTCAGGCTGCGTACCGCAGGGTCGACGCCAGCTCGTCCGAAGAGAACCAGGCGGTGATCGATTACATCGTCGCGAACTTCGGGAAGCTGGACATCGCCGTGAACAACGCGGGTATCGCACCGCCTTCAACGCCGTTCGCGGAGGTCACGGACAGCATCTGGCAGCGCACCATCTCCCTGAACTTAGACGGCGTGTTCTACGCCATCCGCCCGCAGCTGAACGCCATGCTGAAGAACAAGGACGGCGGCGTGATCATCAACATGGCTTCGATCCTCGGCCAGGTGGGCTTCCCGGGCATGGCTCCGTACGTGGCTGCCAAGCACGCGGTGGTCGGCCTTACGAAGCAGATCGCAGTTGACCATGCCAAGGACGGTATCCGGGCTGTGGCTATCGGACCGGCGTTCATGAAGACCGGCCTCGAGGCGGCGCTCACGCCTGAGGACCGTGCTGCGCTTGATGACGCGCACCCGGTGGGCCGCATGGGTGAACCGGACGAGATCGGTGATGTCGTCGCCGCGGTCGCGGATCCGACCTGGTCGTTCGTGAACGGTGCCTACCTGCCTGTCGACGGTGGCTACCTCTCGCGCTGAGCTTCAGCCTCGTTTCTTGAATCCGCAGCCCGGTCAGGTGCAGTCAGCCTGACCGGGCTGTTCTGCTGGCGGGTGTCAGTCTTCCACTCCGCTGAGCGTCCAGTCGCGGCCGCCGGGTTCGCGGTGTATCTCCAGCACCGAGCCGTCTTCGACGCTGATGAGCCAGTACTCGCGTTCGGCGATGCCGGTCACCCAGTCGCCAGCCCATTGCCAGCGGTCGATCACCCGGGTTACCCGCATGAAATGGTCGCCCCAGTGCACCGCGATGGGGGTCTCTTCAGGGTCCAGCTGTACGGGCAGGCTCGCGTTCTGCTGCCGCATGGGTCACTCCTGGAACCGGGGATGGCGTGGTGGGAACGGTCTCGCCCGTATCCAGCCGGAACAGCCGGAAACGTCGTTCACGGGCGAGCGACCAGGGGTCGGTGAGTTCGAAACCCAGCAGTGACCCGGGGAAACGGCGTGTGACCAGGCGGACTGCCCGTTCACGCGCTTCCTTCTGCGGCCACAGGCCCTGCTGGACCTGAGGGCGACTGAGGTCAGCCAGGACGACGGTCAGGGCCTCGATGCCCAGCGCGGGTGCACCGCTGCGCTGCAGTGACCGCCAGATCAGCCGGACCAGCACCTCCGCGTCCTGAACGGGTTCCTTGCAGACCGTTTCATCAGGCAGCTTCAGCCCCAGGCTCTCGGGGACGACAGTGATCCGTGACGTGGCGGAACCGTCCAGCTGCTTCTCCAGCCGGCTGGCCAGCAGCCTGACGGCCGGCTCCAGCTCGAACGGTTCCTGAACCGTGTCGCTGAAGGTGTAACTGCTCCTGATGGTGCGCTCCGGCCGGTACAGGGGAACCCGGGTCTCCCAGGGGCCGTGTAGGAGCCGGTAGATGCCGGCAGCGTCAGGGCCGGCGACGCTGCGCAGCTGGCTCTCCTTCCAGTGGAACAGGTCAGCCAGCTGGCGGACGCCCAGCCACGCGAAACGTTCAGCGGACCGGCTGGCGAAACCAAGGGCGGGCAGGCGGTTGACCGGCACCCGACCCAGGAAAGCGTGTTCCTGACCGGTTGCCACCTGGCGCAGTTCACCCGGGCGGGTTACGAGGGCAGCGGCTAGCGCCACTTCCTGGCTGGCTGCGGCGCCAGCCTGCACGCCGTACTCGAGCGGCAGGCGCCGGGCTTCGGCAGGGGAGACCAGCAGCCAGGCCCGGCCGACCGCTGGACTGTGCAGCCACGGCGACCAGGCGTTCAGCTGTCCGAGCTGCCAGGACCACTGGATCTTCAGTCGGTCCGCCTCCGTGTCCACGACGTGCAGGTTGCTGGTCTTCAGCTTCGCCCCGGCCAGTGGCAGGCCGGGTGTGATGCCCTCACGGCGGGCGGCAGGGTTGGCGTGGGCGACCCGGTCGTTCCGGACGCTGACCATGGGCCGGTGGGCCAGCGTGGCGTCCTGCTGCATGGCCCACCACAGCTCGAACGGTTCGAACAGGAGGGCCGTGACAAGCGACCCCGGATCAGACGGCATTGCCTTCATGGAGAGCTGACTCCCCGGTCCTTTCCAGGCTGCGCTTTCGGGTACAATGCGGCGTACCAGCGCAACCTTAAACAGGTGGCTTGGTGGGCGCATCCGAGGCTTGACGGTCAACGGGATGCGCCCGATTTATTGTCCCTCCGGGTCCCCCTGAGGGCGT
>CAYPKV010000037.1:0-17986 GCA_964411415.1 uncultured bacterium | reverse complement strand
CCGCCGCGGGTCAGCGTGACGACCATCTGCTCTTCAGCGATCAGGTCTTCCTTGTCGATGTCTTCCGAATGATCAGCGATCTGGCTGCGGCGCTCGTCACCGAACTCACGGCGGATGGCACGCAGTTCTTCGCGGATCACGTTCAGAAGTTCTTCCTTATTGCCGAGGATCGTCATGAGCCGTTCGATGAGAGCGGACACTTCGCGATACTCCTCGAGCAGCTTCTCACGCTCAAGGCCGGTCAGGCGCTGCAGGCGCATGTCCAGCACGGCCTGGGCCTGGATGTCGCTCAGGCCGAACGTCTCCATGAGGCCCTTCTTGGCCGCCGGGCCGTCGGCACTGGCGCGGATGAGCGCTATCACTTCGTCCAGGTGGTCCAGCGCCTTGAGGTAACCCTCGAGCACGTGGGCGCGTTCACGCGCCTTGCGCAGTTCGAACTCAGTACGGCGCCGGACGACTTCCTTGCGGTGCTTCAGGAAGTGCCGCAGTATCTCGATGAGCGGCAGGAGCCTGGGAGCACGGTCAACGATGCAGACGTTGTTGACCGAGAACGTCGACTGCAGCTGGGTGTACTTGTACAGCTGGTTCAGTACCAGTTCCGGGTGGGCGCCACGTTTGAGCTCGAAGACGATGCGCATGCCCTGACGGTCTGATTCGTCGCGGAGGGCGCTGATGTCCTCGATCTTCTTGTTGCGTACCAGACTTGCAGCGGTCTGGATCAGCGTGGTCTTGTTCACCTGGTACGGGATCTCGCTCACGACTATGCTGATGCGGCCGTTACGCTCTTCGAAACGGGCCCGGCCCCGGACGCGGATGCTGCCGCGGCCCGTGGCGAACGCGTCGCGGATGCCTTCCCGGCTGATGACACCACCGGTGGGGAAATCCGGCCCCTTGATGTGCTTCATGAGACCGTCAAGGTCGATGTCCGGGTCGTCGATCATCGCGATCAGGCCACCCACCACCTCACTGAGGTTGTGCGGCGCGATGTTGGTGGCCATGCCAACCGCGATGCCGGCGGCACCGTTGACGATCATGTTGGGGATGGCTGCGGGCAGCACTTCGGGTTCGACCGTGCTGCCGTCGTAGTTCTCCTTGAAATCGACGGTTTCAGCGTCGATGTCCTTCAGCATCGCCTCAGCGACGCTGGTCAGGCGGGCCTCGGTGTACCGGTAGGCTGCCGCGGGGTCACCGTCGATCGAGCCGTAGTTACCCTGGCCGTCCACGAGGGTGTAACGCAGGTTCCAGGGCTGAGCCATGCGCACCATGGCGTCGTAGATCGCGATGTCACCGTGCGGGTGGTACTTCTTGATGACCTCACCAACGACACCGGCGCTCTTGGAGTGCTTGCGGTTGGAAGCAAGCCCTTCCTGGTGCATCGCATACAGGATGCGGCGCTGCACTGGTTTGAGTCCGTCACGCACATCGGGCAGTGCCCGGTCGACGATGACTGACATCGCGTAGTTGATGAAACTGGTCTTGATCTCGTCCGTGATCTGAACCGGAACGACTTGTCCTTCGTTCAAAAGCTTCCTCCAGGTCTGTTCGCCTGCACAGGCCATCCTAACCCGCCCGGGCAGCCCGGCGCAAACGGCTTTCCAGGCTGCAGCCCCGTTCCAGACGGCGATTGCCCGGGTTGCCAGCGCGGGGTGCCAGCGTGATACCTTGCAGCCATGATCGAGCGCTACACCCCGGCAGATTTCCGTGAACTCTGGAGCGAGGCCAACCGATACCGTGCCTGGCTGAAAGTCGAGATGGCAGCCCTGCGCGCCTGGGAGGTCCTGGGTGAAGTGCCCGAAGGTCCCCACGCCCGCCTGACCCGCCGTTTCGGGGAAGAGCCGCTCGATGAGGCGTTCGCCTTCCGGGTCGCCGAACTCGAAGCGGTTACCCGTCACGACATCGTCGCGTTCACCCGCGCACTGTCCGAACGCTACGGCGAGGACACCCGCCACATCCACCGGGGCCTCACCAGCACGGACGTCGTTGACAGCGCCCAGAACCTGCTGCTGCTCGAGGCGCTCGACCTGATCATCGCTGACGTCAGCGCACTGGCGGCCACAGTCCGGGAACTCGCTGCCGAGCACCGGCACACGCCGGTCATCGGCCGCACCCACGGCATCCATGCTGAACCGATGACGTTCGGTCTGAAGTTCCTGAACTTCCTCGCCGCACTGCAGCGTGACCTGGTCCGCCTGCAGGACGGCCGCCGCGCAGTGGCCGTCGTGATGACCTCAGGCTCAGTCGGCACCTACGCCCACGTACCCCCGGAACTGGAGCAGCTGGTCGCTGAGGAGCTCGGGCTCGAGGCCGATCCGGTCACCAACCAGACCGTCGCCCGCGACCGCCACGCCCAGCTGCTGTCGGCACTCGCGATACTCGGCACGACCATCGAACGCATCTCCGTCGAGATACGGCACCTGCAGCGCAGCGAGGTCCGCGAGGCGCAGGAAGGCTTCGCACGCGGCCAGACCGGCTCGTCGAGCATGCCGCACAAGAAGAACCCGATCGCCACCGAGAACTTGAGCGGCCTGGCCCGGCTCCTGCGCAGCAACCTGCAGGCGGCCCTCGAGAACGTCGCCCTGTGGCACGAGCGTGACATCAGCCACTCGTCAGTCGAACGCGTCATCCTGCCGGACAGCACCACCCTGGCTGCGTACATGACCCGGCGCCTGAACCACGTGCTGCGCAACCTGGTCGTCTACCCGGAGAACATGCGCCGCAACCTGGACAGCATGTACGGCCTCGTCTACTCGCAGCGGGTGCTGCACATGCTGATCGACGCCGGTGCCAGCCGTGAGACGGCCTACGAGATAGTGCAGCGCAACAGCCTGCGCTGCTGGGACGAGGGTGTCCAGCTGCGTACCCTCATCGAGGCGGACCCGGACAGCCCACTCAGCGCCGAGGAGCTCGACCAGGCGTTCTCTGAGCAGTGGTACCTGCGCCACATCGACGACATCTACGCCCGTTTCGGGATGTGAGTGTCGTATGACGGAGCAGCGAGTCAGCCTGCACGTGAACCGCTGGCGAGCACCGGCCGCTGAACGGGCCCGGCTGTACCTTCTGCACGGCTTCGGTGAGCACTCCGGCCGTTACGGCCAGCTGGCCAGTGAGCTGAACCGGGCCGGCATAAGCGTCATCGCCCCGGACCACCGGGGTCACGGCCGCAGCCCGGGGCAACGGGCGTTCGTCCCGGCAGCCGACACCCTGGCACGTGACTTTCTGGACTTCATGGCTACCGAGCCGGACAGCGGCCTGCCGCACTTCCTGATGGGTCACAGCATGGGCGGTGCTGTCGCCGTGCAGGTCGCCCTGGCCGGTCAGGACCGCTGGTCCGGCCTCGTGCTCAGCTCTCCTTACCTCGTCCCTGCACAACCCCCACCGGCCATCCTGGAGTCACTGGTGGGGGTGATCAGCAGGCTGCTGCCGAACCTGACCGTCGAGCGGCTCAGTTCCGCTGACCTGTCCCGCGAGCCTGCTGAAGCCGCTGCCTACGATGAAGACCCGCTGGTGCACCACGGCGGCGTGAGCGCCCGCAGTGCCCACTCCCTGCTCAGTGCCGGCGCTCAGGTGCTGGCCTCAGCCGGTCAGCTCGAGCTGCCGCTGCTCATCCTGCACGGGGCAGAAGACCGCATCGCCGGGATAGAAGGCAGCCGGCAGCTGCTGGCCGCTGCCGGCTCTAGGGAACGCAGCATCATCGAGTTCGAAGCGGCCCGGCATGAGGTCATGAACGACCTGGACCGGGCCGGCTTCTTCAGTGCGCTGACAGACTGGCTTGACCACCGTCTGGGCGGCCCTGACGACGACCTGTACTGAACTGGTGCCTCAGTTGCGGCGGGCCAGGGCAGCAGCGATCCTGCTCACTGCCTCGTGGATTATCGACTTCGAGGTGGCCAGGTTCATGCGGGCCCAGCCTTCACCGCCGGTGCCGTAGTCAGCACCCAGGCTCAGGCCAACCCGGGCTTCTTCGAGGAGGAAGTCCTTGAGCTCATCAGCGGGGACCACGCGACTGAAGTCAAGCCAGGCCAGGTAGGTGCCTTCGGCCGGCCGGTAACTGACGCCGGGCAGGTGAGCAGCCAGCAGTTCCGCCAGGTAGGTGCTGTTGCTGCGCAGGTAGTCGAGGGTGTCTTCGTGCCACTCGCTGCACTGGTTGAAGGCGGCACTGGCGGCAGCCTGGGCGAGCACGTTCGGCGGGGTCAGCAGGCCGGCAGCCTGGGCGCGCAGCCTGTCCAGCAGTGCCTCGTTGTGGCTCAGGGCGAAGCCGACCTTCAGCCCGGCGATGTTGAACGTCTTGGTCGGCCCGAACAGGGTGATCGTGCGCTGGGCGATCTCCGGGCTGACCGACGCGAACGGCACGTGCCGGCCATGCAGCGTCAGGTCGGCATGCAGCTCATCAGAGATGACCCACAGGTTGTGCTTCAGGACGATCTCACCGAGCGCTTCGAGTTCCGCACGGCTGAAGACGCGTCCGGTTGGGTTCTGCGGGTTGCAGAAGATCAGCAGGCGGGTCGCAGGCGTGATGACGCTTTCCAGATGGTCCAGGTCGAGCTGCCAGCGGCCGTCCTGCAGCTTCATCGGGTTGTCAACGAGGCTGCGGCCCGTTGCCTTGACCGCGCCGGCGAACGGGGGGTACACCGGCGGCTGCACGATGACCTCGTCACCCGGACCGGCCAGGGCCGTGGTGCCCAGGTACAGCGCGGGGATGATTCCGGAAGTCGGGTAGATCTGCTCAGGTGCGAAGCGCACGCCGTGACGCCGTTCGAAGTGATCTGACAGGGACTGCAGCAGGCCGGGGATGCCCGTGCTGACCGGGTAGCCGAAGTCGTCGGAGAGGGTGTAATCCCTGATCGCCTGACGGATCGGTTCGGCTACGGGGAAGTCCATGTCAGCTACCCACAGTGGCAGGACCTCAGGGTTGTAGTAGTTCCACTTCGCCCCGGCCAGGCGGCGCAGCTGCTGTTCAGTCAGTTGGTCATATGCGTGCGTCATGATCCCAAGTTTACCGCCAGCAGTGCTAGCGTTGGGCCATTGTGAAGGTCACACTTACACCACCAGACGGCGCCGTGGAGCTGATCTCGGACCACAGTGACATGGACCGCAGTCCACTGCGCCTGACTGCCGAACACGCGGCCGGCGTGACGTTCGAACTGCCTGATGACGCTTACTTCGAGTACCAGTGGCGCGACGCTCACGGCAAGGCAGTGGCCGACCCGGAGGCGCAGGACACTGCCCCCAGCATCTGGTACGGCACGGTGAACGTCGTGCGCGGACCGGCTTACCGGCCCGACCCTCTGGCTGTCGCCACCAGTGACTCTGCGGCCGCTGCCAGCCTGGTGCGCCACCGTCTGGACAGCCGCGCCCTGGGTGAGCAGCGGCGCGTGAACGTGTACACCCCACCTGCTGCAGAAGGCCTGACTGTGCCGGCCGTGCTGGTGCAGGACGGTACCGCCTTCTTCCGGCTGGGCCGGCTGGCGGCCGCGCTGGACGCCGCGGTTGCTCAGGGACTGCCGCCCGTCCGGCTCGTGTTCCTGGAACCCGTCGACCGCAGCAGCGAGTACCGCTTCTCGGCTGCCTACCGCACGTTCGTGCTCGATGAGCTGGTCGCCAGGCTGCCGGGACTGGCCGGTCCGACATCGGAACTTCATCTGCTGGGCGCCAGCCTGGGCGGCCTGGCTTCAGCCAGTCTGGCGCTCGCGGCACCGGGTCTGTTCAGCGGTGTAGCCACGTTCTCCGGCGCTTTCCTCGGCAGTCCGGAGCGGCCTGATCCGTACACGAGTCCTGACGAGTGGCTGCGCAGCCAGGTGGAGGCCGGAGCTGAAGTACCGCCACGCTGGTTCGTCGGCACCGGCACGCTCGAATGGCTGCACGGGCCCAACAGGCGGCTCGCCGCGGCACTGGACCAGGCGGGTGCAGAAGTCGTTTACCTGGAGCGCCCGGCCGGGCACAACTGGCCCAACTGGCGTGACATGACCGCCACGGCACTGAGCCATCTGACCGGTGGTCCGCTGCCGCGTTAGCATTGGAACAAAGCACGTGCAGTCAAGGCTGCCCGGGAGGAGTTACAGGTGGACTACCGTATCGAGAAAGACACCATGGGCGAAGTGCGGGTACCTGCAGACCGTTACTGGGGCGCACAGACCCAAAGGTCACTCAGCAACTTCCGCATCGGTGACATCCGGATGCCGGTTGAGGTCATCCGGGCTTTCGCGGTCCTGAAGAAGGCCGCCGCCCAGGTGAACGTCGACCTGGCGGGCCTGGAGCCGGAGAAGGCTGAGCTGATCGCCCGGGTGTGTGATGAGATAGCTGCCGGCACGCTGGACGATGAGTTCCCGCTGGTTGTGTTCCAGACCGGCTCAGGTACGCAGAGCAACATGAACGTCAACGAAGTGATCAGCAACCGGGCCAGCGTCCTGGGCGGCAGGGAGCTCGGCGGCGAGAAGCTCGTTCACCCGAACGACGACGTCAACCGCAGCCAGTCGAGCAACGACACTTTCCCGACCGCGATGCACATCGCTGCCGTAACGGCCCTGACCGGTCACCTGCTGCCGCGGGTGCAGAAGCTGCGGGATGCCCTGGCCGGGAAGTCCGCAGCCTGGAGCGGCATCGTGAAGATCGGCCGCACCCACCTCATGGACGCCACCCCGGTCACCCTGGGGCAGGAGTTCTCCGGTTATGTCACCCAGCTCGACAAGGGCATGGAGGCGGTCAGGAACAGCCTGCCGCACCTGTACGAGATCGCTCTGGGCGGAACCGCCGTCGGCACCGGCCTGAACGCGCCCGCCGGCTTCGCTGAAGCCGTAGCGGCCCGCATCGCCGAACTGACCGGCCAGCCGTTCCGCACCGCGGACAACAAGTTCGAGGCACTGTCAGCCCACGACGCCCTGGTCGAAGCTTCCGGGGCGCTGAAGCGGCTGGCGGTCAGTCTCATGGCCATCGCCAACAACATCCGCCTGCTCGGCTCCGGACCGCGGTCCGGTATCGGTGAACTGCAGCTTCCTGAGAATGAGCCGGGTTCGTCGATCATGCCCGGCAAAGTGAACCCCACCCAGGCTGAAGCGCTGACGATGGTGTGTGCACAGGTGGTCGGCAACGACGCCGCCATCACGATGGGCGGCAGTCACGGTCACTTCCAGCTGAACGTGTTCATGCCCGTCATGATCCACAACCTGCTGCAGTCAGTGCGACTGCTCGGCGACGCCTGCGACTCGTTCACCGACAACTGCGTCCGCGGCATGACGGTGCGGGAAACGAACGTCGCCCGCCACGTGGACAACAGCCTCATGCTGGTCACGGCGCTCAACAGCCGCATCGGCTATTACAAGGCGGCCGAGATCGCCCAGCTGGCCCACCGTGAAGACCTGTCCCTGCGTGAAGCGGCACTCAGGCTTGGTTACCTGAGTGCCGAAGAGTTCGATGAGGCGGTCGTGCCCGCCGACATGGTCTAGATCAGCGGCGTTCGTCGACCAGCTCGGCATCGGGCGGGTACCACAGCAGGTCAGCTGCAGCCAGGCCCGGTGCCAGGTCGAAATCGCTGAAGGCGATCCTCAGCATCGTCTCGCCGGCGGCAGTGAACAGCGTGATCTGCGCCGGCAGGAAGTCGTCCTCGAGGGCGAGAACGGTGGCGGCAGCGATGTTGGCCTCCGGATCGCGGTTGGTGAGGTCGAGCTGGAGGGCCGGGCCGGCCGGAGTGCTGACGCTGCCGCTCAGCTGGGATTCCCAGCCGGCGAACAGGCTGGCCAGGTCAAGCGTCAGTTCGAAACTGCCGCCGTCACCCAGCGGGCCGTACGCCTGGGGGTCATCAGCGTCGTAAACGACGATCTGGTTGGTCAGCCAGTTGTAGTTCCACAGGTCAGTGGGCGTGACGATGATGAAGTTGTCAGCGAGGGCGTCCGGCTGGATTATGAACAGCCGGATGATCTGCTCGTCAGTCAGGGCCTCCACCTCGATCTCCAGCTGGTAGGTGGTGCCGTCACCGCCGAGCAGTTCGCCGGTGACGAGGAAGGCGGCGCCGGCAGTGCTGTCGAGCGTCGCCTGCATGCCGCTGATGACGGTGTCAGCGTCATGCTGGGCCAGCGCGGCAGGGCTGAGCAGCACGGCGGTCAGGAGCGCACGTATTGAAGCTTTCGCTGTGATTCGCATGGGGCAATGATACGGGGCCGGCTCAGGTCAGGGCTGTGCTCAGGTTAAGGACCGTTAACCGTTGCCGCCGGTTGCCTGTTACATGAAGGCTTCTTAAGTTTGGGCACATTCGCGCAGATTCACAACTGGTACCCTCCACTCATGAAAGGAGTTACTTCGATGCGCAAGCTGACAGTCCTCTTGATGCTGATGTTCGTAACCGCCGTCACCTCCGCCCAGAACGTGATAATCAATCCACAGGGGATCGTAGTCAACCCCGAACCTTCCTTCAACGTGGATGTACGACTGGACAGGGGTGGCAGTGTCCCCAGTTACCAGATCGGTGAGAACATCACCATCTCGGTCACCGTGAACGCTGACGCCTGGATCTACCTGTTCAACGTCCGTTCCGACGGTGAGGTCGTGCAGATACTGCCGAACGACCTGGACGCCGAAGGCCGCAACAACTGGCTGCAGGCAGGCCAGACCAAGAGCTTCCCGCCGCCCAACGCCGGCTACCGCTTCGAGATCGACGGTCCGGCCGGGCTGGACAAGGTCATCGCCGTGGCCAGCCGCGAACAGCTGAACACCCGCACGCTCGTCAACTTCACTGAAGGCGAGTACATGTTCAGCTCGAACATCGGTGAGTCCGGCTTCGCCTCCGCGCTGAGCATCATCGTCAGCCCGCTGCCCCGCAACAACTGGGTCACTGACACCGCCCACTTCTGGGTCGGCAGCCCGCCTGCCCAGCCCACCACCGGTACCGTGACCATCGAGTCGACCCCGGCCAACGCCGCGGTGTACGTCGACGGCAACTACATCGGCCGCAGCCCGGTCAGCTACACCGCCCGGGGCGGCACCTACAACGTGCGTGTCGAAGCGAACGGCTACCAGACCTGGAGCCAGTCGGTCACGATCCGCAACGGTCAGCACAACGGCATCCACGCCAACCTGAACGCCGTCCGGCAGACCGGTACCGTCTCGTTCCACTCGACCCCGCAGGGCGCCCGGGTGTACGTCAACGGTGACTACATCGGCACCACCCCGCTCAACAACCGCACGTACGACACCGGTACTTACACCGCCCGTTTCGAACGTGACGGTTACAACTCCGCCAGCGTCACCTTCACCGTCAGCGCCGACTCGCGCCAGACCGTCAACGGCAGCCTGCAGGCCCAGTCCGGCAACCTGCGCATCCGCGCCAACGTCGGCGGTGCCCAGGTGTACCTGGACGGTGTGCACCAGGGGACCATCCCCAGCGGCAGCGGCGTCCTTGACCTGACCGGCCTCAGCGAAGGTACTTATGAACTGGTCGTGGTCGCTCCCGGCTTCAACACCTACACGGGTACGGTGCGCATCAACGCGGGCAGCACCGCCGAAGTACGGGTGCAGCAGACCCGCAGGTAGAACCTGAACACCGTGTGAAACGGTCCGGGCTGCGGCTGATACAATCGGCCGCAGCCCATGTCTGTGCCACAGAGCCAACCAGCCCGCCCCGTCACAGCCGTAGTGCTGGCCGGCGGAGATTCTTCCGATCCGCTCGCTGCACACTTCGGCGTGCCCAGCAAGAGTTTCGCACCAGTGGCGGGCCGGCCCCTGGCCCACTGGGTGCTCAGTGCACTGACAGAGAGCAGCACGGTCGGCCAGATCGTCTGGCTGGGCGGGCTGCCACCCGGCCTGGATCACACCCCCGCAGCAGTACTGCCCTCGGGCCGGCTGTTCTCGGATTCAGTGGCACTCGGCCTGGGCGCTGGCATGGCGCTGGCTCCCGGCAGCCGGCTGCTCATCTGCACCGGCGACCTGCCCTGGCTGACCGCCGCCGGCATCGACGACCTGGTCAGCCGCTCGCAGGCCGCGCTCAACTACCCGGTCATCCCCCGGGAAGCGGCCCTGAAAGAGTTCCCGGACCAGAAACGCACCTTCGTCAGACTGAAACAGGGTTCGTTCACCGGCGGCAACCTTGCTCTGCTCGATCCCGAAGTGGTGCCGGACCTGCTGCTGCTCACCGACAGGTTCTTCAGGTCGCGCAAGAACCCGCTGGCGCTGAGCTCACTGGTCGGCGTCGGCACGCTCATCGACCTGGTGCGCGGCCAGGCTGATCTGCCCGTGCTGGAGCGGCGCGTCAGTGGCCTGCTCGGTCATGAGGTCCGGGCTGTGATCAGTGAGTTCGCCGGTTTAGGCGCCGACGTCGACCGGCCCGGCCACCTGCCGGCCGGCTGAACCTGCTTCGGTCAGAGGGAAGTACGGCCGGGCGTCCAGGCTGAACTCGGCACGTTGCGGCAGCCGCGCTCCGGAGCGCACCAGCAGATCCGCAGCCAGGGCGATCATAGCGCCGTTGTCGCTCGCTAAATCCAGTGGCGGGAAGTGCACCTGCAGGCCGGGGCTCTGTGCGAGCCGTTCCCGCAGCAGCCGGTTGGCAGCCACACCGCCTGCGATGCTGACGCGGCTGAGGCCGCTGTGGGCGGCTGCACGGTTCACAGTGTCCGCCAGAACACCGACGACAGTCTCTTCGAAAGAAGCTGCCACGTCCTCCGGCCGGACGTCCGGCTGCCTGGCCAGCAGCGTCGCCACCGCGGTCTTGAGGCCACTGAACGAGAAATCGAAGCCGGCCTGGCCGCGCAGCGGTACCGGCAGGTTCACCGCGGCAGCGTCACCTGAACGGGCCAGTTCCGACAGTGCTGCACCACCGGGGTAGGGCAGGCCGAGCTGGCGGGCGACCTTGTCGAACGCCTCGCCCGCCGCGTCATCACGGGTGCGGCCCAGCTCGCTGTAGTCACCCCAGCCGCGCACTTCGAACAGGCTGGTATGCCCACCCGAAGCGATCAGGCTGAGGAACGGCGGCTCGAGGTCGCTGCCGACGACGCTGGAAGCGATGTGGCCTTCCAGGTGGTTGATCGTCAGAAACGGCACGTTCCTGGCCAGGGCCAGCGACCTGCCGTAGTTCAGGCCAACGAGCAGCGCCCCGACCAGGCCGGGACCGCGGGTAGCGGCAACCAGGCCGACATCGGCGAGGCTCACACCCGCATCCCTGAGTGCCTGTTCCGTTACCGGAGCGATGACCCGCAGGTGTTCGCGGCTGGCGAGTTCCGGCATGACACCGCCGTACTCAGCGTGCAGTCCGGTCTGTGAAGCCACGACGCTGGAAGCGACCTGGCCGTCTATGACCACGCCGACGCCGGTGTCGTCGCAGGACGTATCGATGCCGAGGATGACGTTCACGGTACGTGAGCCTAGCATCTGCCGGTTCGGAGCAGCGTCGTGACTACAATGGCCGGATGGACAGGGACCCCTGGTTCACGACCTCCAGCCACACACTGCCCGCCGGCCAGCTCATCACCAAACCGGGTGTACGCGGCCATCCGGACCTGCCGCCAGGCAGCAGTGTCCTGCAGCGGGTGCCGCTGGCAGGTGACGGGCACTTCCTTGACGCGAGTGGCACCGCCGGCCTGGGGGCCCTGCTGGCAGCCGGCAGTGGCGTCGGCCAGCTGAGCGTGCTGTCGGACTCGGCCGCTGAACTGAACTGCGCCGCCCGGACCCACGCGGACCGACCCACTGCCGTGCAGGCGGGGCTGCTGGCTGGCGAGCTGGCCGCAGCGCCTGACACGGTGCTGCTGCTGCCGGCGGCGGACCGCGGTAACGCCCGGGCCGAGCTGGAGGTGAAGGCGGCAGCTGCAGCTCTGGCGCCCGGTGGCCGGCTCATCCTGGTGGGGCACAAAGATCAGGGCGGCCGGCGTTTCGAAGGTTTCGCCGGGCCGCTGTTCCGGCAAGCGGAAGTGATCCGCCGGGACGGGGGCTGGCGCGTACTGGACTGCCGCGGGCCGCTGACCGACCAGCCGCTGCCGCCGGCCACGCTCGGGTTCGAAGCAGCCGGCCTGGAACTGACCGCGCTCAAGGGGACATTCGCTGCAGGAAAACTTGATCCCGGCACCGCCCAGCTGCTCGCCGCGTTTCCAGGCGGTGACTGGCTCGCCGGGCAGCAGGTGCTTGACCTGGGCTGCGGTTACGGACTGCTGGCGCTCACGGCGGCACTGGCGGGCGCAACCGTCACGGCTGTCGATGATGACCTGGCGGCGGTGCGCAGCACCGCGCTGAACGCCGAGCGGCATGGGCTGGCAGAGCGGCTGCAGGCGTTGCACAGCGACCTGGACTCAGCGCTGGCCCCCGCAGTCAGCTTCGATACCGTGGTCATGAACCCGCCGTTCCATGTCGGCCGCGGCGTGCGCCTCGACCTGTCCCGCGCCTTCGTAACTGCCGCCGGCCGGCGGCTGAAGGCGGGCGGTGAGCTGTGGCTGGTCGCCAACCGTGCCCTGCCTTACGAGCAGATGTTCGCTGGCTGGCGTTCGGTCAGTGAGGTACGGGCCGAAGGCGGTTTCAAAGTGCTCAGGGCAGTCCGCTGACCGTGTAGCCACCGGCGCCGGCAAGCCCGATGACCCGGCCGTAAGAGGCGAGCGCTGCGCTGATCGCTGCGACGTCGCCTTCAACCGCTATCGCCGCCAGGGTCGGGCCCGCACCGGACAGGAAGGCGCCGCTTGCTCCGGCCGCAGTGGCCGCTTCGAGCGCTGCCCTGAAGCCGGGCAGCAGCGGTTCACGGTACGGCTGGTGGACGACGTCACGGCAGGCGCTGCTGAGCAGGGCAGCGTCGGCGGTCGCTACAGCCATGGTCCACAGCGCTGTCCGTGCGGCGGTCATGATCAGATCGTCACGGCTGTACGTGTCGGGAACGACTTTGCGGGCCTGGACGGTCGGCAGCTCGGTCGCGGGTACCGCGAACAGGAAGCGCCAGTGGCCGGGCAGCGCCAGCGAGCGGGTGATGAACTGATCCCCCTCGCGGGCTGACACGGTGAAACCGCCGTAGACGGCAGGGGCGACGTTATCCGGGTGGCCCTCCAGGCGGGCGCACAGCTGGAACACCCCGTCACGGCCCAGGCGGCCACCTGACATGGCGTCGGCCACGGCGGCGCCGGCGACCAGGGCCGCGGAGGAGGAGCCGAGGCCGCGCGCCAGCGGGATCGGGTTGCTGACCTGCAGCGCCACCGCAGGTGGCTGCAGGCCCAGCTCGTGCCAGGCGGCGCGGAAGCCCTGGTGACTCAGGTTGTGGGGCGTGTCGGGCAGGTCGCCCTCCCCGGAGTAGTGGAAACTGTCAGTGTCAGCAGGCGTGGCCGTGACTTCCAGCCACAGGGCCACAGCCAGTCCCAGGCTGTCGTAGCCCGGACCGAGGTTCGCGCTTGTCGCAGGCACCCTGACCGTTACAGCTGGTGA
Organism: uncultured bacterium; assembly: GCA_964411415.1. Lineage (GTDB taxonomy): Bacteria > Deinococcota > Deinococci > Deinococcales > Trueperaceae > CALDPK01. The sequence continues at coordinate 4,615 of CAYPKV010000037.1, read as the reverse complement.
TTCCGGCATGTGCCCGAATCTACCACTTCAGCACGGCTGCCTTTCGGTAACATTGACTCATGAACCGCACCGAGCTGGCCAGAACCATCCATGACGTCTCCAACCTGCAGGGCAGCTTCGTGCTCCGCTCCGGCGCCGTGGCGACCGAGTACTTCGACAAGTACCTCTTCGAGAGCGATCCCGTCCTGCTGCGCAACATCGCCGGGAACCTGCTGCCGCTCATCCCGGCCGATGCCGATGCGCTGGCCGGACTGGAACTGGGCGGGGTGCCGATCGCCACTGTCCTGTCGCAGCTCAGCGGCCTGCCACTGCTCAGCGTCCGCAAGGAAGCCAAGGAGTACGGAACCCGGCGGCTGGCCGAAGGCGGCGAAGTGCAGGGCCGGCATCTCGTCGTGATCGAGGACGTCGTTACCTCTGGCGGGCAGGTGGTCATCTCCACCGGTCAGCTGCGTGAGCTCGGTGCGACCGTCACGACCGCCCTGTGCGTCATCGACCGTGAGGCCGGCGGTCCGGAAGCGCTGGCTGCCGCCGGGGTCGAACTGCGGGCGCTTTTCACGATGAGCGAACTGAAGGCCGCGGCCGGCCGGAAGGAGTGAGGGCATGAGCGAAGAGACCATATTCAGCAGGATCATCAGGCGTGAAGTGCCTGCCGATATCGTTTACCAGGACGACCTGGTCACGGCGTTCCGTGACATAAACCCCCAGGCACCGGTGCACATCCTCATCGTGCCGAACCGGCGCATCGTCATGGCTTCGACCGTCGAACCCGGAGACCAGGAAGTGCTGGGGCGCCTGTTCCTGACGGCCCGGCGCGTCGCTGAACAGGAAGGGCTGGACAAGGGGTTCCGCCTCATCGTCAACAGCGGCGAACACGCCCACATGGAGGTGCCGCACCTGCACGTGCACCTGCTGGCCGGAGCGCCGCTCGGTCCGCTGCTGGTCCGGTAACAGGGGACTGGCAAAGACAGCCTGTCATCTGGTAAAGTAGTCAAGTTTGCTTCCGGCATCCCTCGTTTGCAGATCCGGTGGCGCTGGAGGAACCAAAAAATGGCCAGAGTTTGTGCAATCACCGGCCGCAAGACGCGGCACTCAACAACCAGCATCCGCAAGGGCTCGCCCAAGAAGCGCGGCGGCGTGGGCCTGAAGAAGGTCGGCGTCCACAAGCGTTCCGTGAAGCCGAACCTGCAGAAGAAGACCGTGTGGCTCGACGGTAAGCCGCAGCGCATCTGGATCAGCGCCAAGGCACTGCGCAGCCTCGATCCGACCCTGCTGGTCAACCCTCAGAAGCTCAACCGGGACTGATCCCGGTCCGGCAGCTGCAGCTGCCCCCTGGGGAGTGACCGTGGCGTCTTACCCTGCGGTACACATCCATAACGTCAGCGTCCGCTTCGGACTGGTCGAAGTGCTCACCAACGTGAGCCTCGACCTGGAACCGGGGCGGACGCTTGCCATCATCGGACCGAACGGCGGGGGCAAGAGCACACTCATAAAGGTCGCTCTGGGCCTGATCAGGCCGGATTCCGGCCATGCTGCCATATTCGGTCACGATGCCGGGGTCCGGCCCGACCTCATCGGCTACGTCCCGCAGCTGAAGACGTTCGACCGCACCTTCCCGGCGAGTGCCGTGGAGCTGGTCGTCTCCGGGCTGCGCCGCTCGTGGCCCGTCCGCATAACCCGTGCGGAAGCCGGGCTGGCTGCCGAAGCACTCCAGCTCGTCGGCGCCGAACAGCTGATGGGCCGGCGGCTAGCTCAGCTGTCCGGAGGCGAGGTTCAGCGGGTGTACCTGGCCCGGGCGATGGTCAGGCGGCCGCAGGTCGTGCTGCTGGACGAACCGGCCACCGGCGTGGACTTCCTTGCTGAACACGACCTGCTGCAGCTGCTGGAGAACTACCAGAAGCAGAGCGGCGCCGCCGTCGTCATGATCACCCACGACCTCACCGCCGCACGGTTCCATGCCGACATGGTCGCGGTACTCAACCGCACCCTGCGTGCCTGCGGCACACCCGATGAGGTCATGACCGACGCGATCCTCAGCGCAGCCTACGGGCACCGCGGTCACGGCCACCGGGTGCTGGTGGTCTGATGGATGAACTGCTGAGCCTGTTCAGTTTCGCGTTCATGCAGCGGGCGCTCCTCGCCGGCCTGGTGATCGCCATCATGGCGGGCATGGCCGGAACGTTCGTCGTCCAGCGGGGCCTGTCGTTCCTGGGTGACGGACTGGCCCACGCTTCCTTCGGCGGCATCGCCCTGGGTGCACTGGTGGCAGCTTTCAGCGGTCAGAGCGGCATCCTGCAGTACCCGCTCACGCTGGCGGTACCGTTCACGCTGCTCACAGCCGTGCTGATCGCCTGGGTACGGGACCGCACCCAGCTCGGTTCGGACACTGTCATCGGAGTTTTCTTCGCCGTGACAGTCGCGCTGGCAGTGCTGTTCGTGTCGGTCATCCCGCCGGAGCGCAGCAGCGTTGACGTGTTCAGCCTGCTGTTCGGTTCGATCCTGGCGGTGTCCGAAGTGGACCTCATCGTGATCCTCGCGGTGTTCGCCGTGACGGTCACGTCGCTGTGCCTGCTGTGGCCCAGGCTGGCTTACGCGACTTTCGACAGCGAACTGGCCCAGACGGACGGGGTGCCGGTCCGGCAGCTGGAGTACATCCTGTTCGCCCTCACTGCCCTGATCGTCGTCGTCAGTGCCCAGGTGGTCGGGGTGGTGCTCATGGCCGCTTACCTGGTCATCCCGGCTGCAGCCGCACGGCTCATCTCCCGCTCGCTGGCCGGCATGACGGTCCGTGCGGTGCTTATCGGCCTGGTCAGTACGGTCAGCGGTCTGCTGCTGTCATTCTGGCTGGACGTGCCGTCGGGCAGCGTGATCATCCTGACGCAGGCGCTGCTGTTCGTGCTGGCCGCCCTGTTCCGGCGCCGCTGACGGCAGCACCGGCTCCAGTATCCCCGCCAGCCGCTCGCGCAATGCGTCCAGGCCCGCGCCGGTTCCGGCTGAGACGGCCAGTGCTCCGAACCGTTCCTTCAGCCCGGCCAGTACGTCCTCGGCTGCGATGTCAGCCTTGTTCAGCACGATGAGACGAGGTGGTTCCAGGTCCAGGTCGTCCAGGATCCGGTTGACTGAGTCGACCCGGTCAGGCGCACCCGGGGCTGCAGCGTCGACCACGTGCAGCAGCAGGTCAGAGTCGTGCAGTTCTTCGAGCGTGGCCCGGAAGGCATTGACCAGCTCTTCGGGCAGGTCCCGGATGAAACCGACGGTGTCGGTCAGCAGCACCTTGCCGCCCCAGTCGGACAGCTGCGGCAGCCACGCTTCACGGGTGGTGGGCCGCAGCGTGGCGAACAGCCGTGACTGCGACAGCACGTCCGAGCGGGTCAGCCTGTTGAACAGCGAGCTCTTGCCGGCGTTGGTGTAACCGACCAGGGCGACGACCGGCACGGTCGACTGGGTGCGCTGCTTGCGGGTCTCGGAACGCCGGCGGCTGATGTCATCGACAGTCTTCTCGAGCGAGCTGATCCGGTCGCGGATGCGGCGCCGGTCGACCTCGAGCTTCGTCTCACCGGGCCCGCGGGTGCCGATACCGCCACCCAGCCTGCTCATGGCGGTACCTTTACCGGCCAGGCGGGGCAGCTGGTACTGAAGCTGAGCCAGTTCGACCTGCACCTTGGCTTCGAAACCACGGGCGTTCTGCGCGAATATGTCCAGGATCAGCTGGGTGCGGTCGAGCACCTTCAGGTTCGTGACCTTCTCGATCTCGCGGGCCTGGGCGGGGCTCAGCTCCCGGTCGAAGATCAGCATGTCCGCATCCTCGTGGTAAGCCTTCGACACGAGCTCCTGCAGCTTGCCCGTGCCGATGAGCGTGCGCGGATCGGGCCGGCTGCGCGACTGCACGCTGCTGTAGGCCACGACAGCACCGGCCGAACGGGCCAGTTCAGCCAGCTCGTCCACCCGGGCGACCGCCTCCTCGTGGTCTTCGTCGGTCTGCAGGCCGACCAGTACTGCGCGTTCACTGCTGGTCCGGTGCACCTCACGGGCCTGACGGGAGCGGGCCAGTTCTTCCTCGAGCGCGGTTACCCGCTGCAGGAAGTTCTCCTGCTCCAGCGCCTGAACGGAAGTCGGTTCGTCGATAATCCAGTCTTCCTCGCTGCTGGTGGGCGGCGAGACGGTAGCCAGCTGGCTGCTGCCGCTCACTGCACTGTCACCGGTGCGCAGCACGTCGATCGCGATCATCGCGTCGAGCCGGTGCAGGAACAGCATCGACAGGTCTGAGCTGCTCAGCCCGCCCGGCTTCAGGTGCGTATGCACGAGCCGCAGGCCGAACAGGCGCGACTCTGACTCGCCGAACAGTTCGGCCAGGGGAGTGTCGCTGGCGTCGCCCACAGCGACGGTCACGACCCGGCCGCGGCGGTCGATCAGCACACTTATGCCGCGCCCGAGTTCAGCAGACAGCGTGACGAGTGCCCGGGCCAGTTCTGATGTCACCGCCGCCTGCGGCGGCACCTTGCGCCTGTACAGGTTACTGAGGCGCTTTACCTCGTTCTGTTTCAGTCCTGAAAGCTTGCCGTGAACCTTTTCGATGCGCCAGTCTAGCAGGGAGCGCCCGTTCTGATGGTGTTGCAGG
>CAYPKV010000036.1:0-18154 GCA_964411415.1 uncultured bacterium | reverse complement strand
CCAGCCAGTCTGAGAACATGCCTGCCCAGGCGGTCCTGTGAACGTCCGCGGTGGGGGTAAGCACGCCGTCAAGGTCGAAAAGTACGGCCTCGAAGCGGCTCAGGTCTGGAAGTCTGTGCACACAGGCACGATACCGTCTCACCCGCTGAACGGGTGCCGCGCACGGCAGTGCTGAACCCGGCCTGACAGGAAGCCAGTAAAGTGGCCTTTACGTGACCCGCTTCTTCAACAGTTTGCAGGCAGCAGGCGGGCTTTCTTGAGCGCGCGCCGTCAGGCGGCCCTGCTGGCGCTGCCCCTCCTCATCGTCTTTGCGCTGTTCAGCCTGTGGCCCCTGGTCAACGTCGTCCGCTACGCTACCTGGCGCTGGAGCGGCACTTCGGAGCCGCTGCCGGTCGGACTCGACAACTTCAGTCGCCTCATCAGTGACCCGGCCCTGTGGCAGTCACTGGGAATCACCGGCCTGTTCGCACTGATCACGGTACCGCTGTTCCTGGTTCTGTCGGTTTCGATAGCCTGGGCCATCGAAGGCACACGTCCGGAACGTTTCGTGAAGGCGCTTCTGTTCGCCCCGGGACTGATAACCGTGTCCGGCTCGGCCATCGCCTGGTACCTGCTCTACAACCCTGATTTCGGCCTCCTCGTCGAACTGACCGGCCTGGCGCTGCCCTGGAACTCGCAGCCGGCAGCTGCACTCGCCTACATCGTTGCGTTCACCCTGTGGCAGCAGACCGGTTACGGCGTACTGGTCGCCTCGGCAGCCCTGCGGGGCATCCCGGCGGACGTGAAGGAAGCAGCCAGGATCGATGGCGCCGGTGAGGGCGAGGTCCGGCGTTACATCGTCCTGCCCCTGCTGCAGCCGGTGATCCTGTTCCTGACCGTCGTCGGTACCGTGTTCGCACTCCAGGCGTACACCGCTGTGTACCTGCTCACCCGGGGCGGTCCGTTCGGCAGCACCCGGGTGATCGGCTACTACCTGTATGAGGTCGCTTTCGAACGGTTCGACCTGGGCTACGGCGCTGCCCTGACCGTGTTCCTCATGGTGCTGACCCTGGCCGTCGCGCTGATCCAGGCCAGGGTGCTGAGCGGCCGCAGCAGGACGGTGCCCGCATGATCTTCATGCGGGCAGTGACCGCACTGTTCTGTGTTTTCGTCGCCGTGCCGCTGCTGTGGCTCGTCTACGCTGCCTTCCTGCCTGCTGAAGCACTGATCAGCGCGAACATCGCCAGCTTCGGCTTCAGCCTGGCCAACTTCCTGGAACTGCCCGACAGCGGTCTGTGGCGGGCGATGGGCATCTCGTTCGTCGCTACCGGGTCAGCCGTCACCGGCCAGCTGCTGTTCGGCCTGGGTGCCGCGTACGCCATCCGGAACGGCTTCCGTATCCAGGGGCTGGTACTGGCGCTCCTGGCGCTGCCGGGTGAGCTGCTTATCGTGCCGCTTTACCGCCAGCTGAACGACATGACACTGCTCGGCTCGGTCTGGGCGCTGATACTGCCGTTCCTGGCGAGTCCGCTCGTCACCTTCCTGCTCGTGCAGGCGATACGTCGTCTCCCCTGGGAGGTCGTCGAAGCTGCCCGGTTGGATGGTGCTTCCGAACCACTCATCGCTGCACGGGTGATCGCGCCCATGCTGCGGCCGGAGCTGATCGCCACTGCAGTGCTGGCCTTCGCATCACACTGGAACCTGGTGCTGTACCCGCGCGTCATGACCGGTTCGGACATGTGGACGGTGCAGGCGTTCCTGGTGGAGCTGCTGCGCACCCAGCCGTTCGAATGGGGCCTGCTCGGCGCTGCGGCACTCGTGGCCAGCCTGCCGATTGTCGTACTCTTTGTGATATTCGAGAAACGCATCATCGAAGTCTTCGAGACTGGTTTCAGATAAGGAGAGCACGTGAAGACAACCCGGAGACTCCTCGTTATTGCCCTGTTCCTGGCCGGAGTGGCCAGTGCCCAGACGCAGTTCACTTTCTGGCACTCGATGGAGGGCGCGCAGGAATCGATCGGCCGCTTAGTCAGCGGTTTCAACAGCTCACAGTCCGATTACCGGGTCACCGCCGAGTACGTCGGCGGCTACCCGGAAGCCCAGACGCGGCTGGCCGCGGCCTTCGGCACCCAGTCCGCGCCGGTGCTGTTCCAGGCAGAGGTCGGCTACTGGCCGCAGCTGGTGGCGGACGGTGCCCTGCATGACCTGAGCGACCTGGTCGCTGAGCTCGACCCTGAGTTCATCGCAGACTTCTACCCGGGCCTGTGGGGCTACGGCGAGCTGGACGGCGGCCGTTACGGTCTGCCCTGGAACAGCTCCACGCCGGTCATGTACGTCAACCTGGACGCGCTTGAACGTGCCGGGGTCGCAGTGCCGACCACCTGGGACGAGTTCGTCGCCGCAGCTGCCGAACTGACCAGCCGGCAGGCCCAGGGTGTCGCTTTCGTCGGTGACTCCTGGCTGTTCGAGATGATCGTACTCAGCATGGGCGGACGCATCGTCAACGATGACGGCAGCCCCAACCTGGACTCAGCTGAAGCTGTCAGGGCGATGACGATGCTGCGTGACCTGGTCCGGGCCGGCCACCTCACTTACTACTCGAACACTGAATCGACCTCGGCGATCCTGACCTTCGTGCGGACCCGGGCGCTCATGACTTTCGCGAGCATCGCCAACTGGCCGGATGTCAGGCGCTTCTCCATCGGTTTCAGGATCGCTGCCCAGCCGGTTCCGGGTGCAGACGGTGCGGCCGTGCCCCTGGGTGGTGCCCAGCTGAGCGTGCTGCGTACTGCCACCGAGGAGCAGCGGCAGGCTGCCTTCGCTTTCTGGCAGTACCTGATGGAGCCGGAGAACCTGGCACTCTGGGTCGAAGATTCGTTCTACATCCCGGTGCGCCGGGCCGCCCTGCCGCTGCTCGAGGAGTTCTACGCCGAGGACCCCAACCGGGGTGCCGCACTGGCTCAGCTGGAGCTGGCGGTGCCGCGCCCGCGGGTGCCGGCGGTCAACACGTGGCGTGGCCTGCTCGACGACGCCCTTGACCTGGTGCTGCGTGGTGGTCAGGACCCCGTTTCCGTACTGGAGAACGCCCAGCGGCAGGCTGAGGACAGCGTCAGATGAAGCTGGGCTTCTCGCCGGTGTCCGCAGCCATCCTTGACCTGGATGCTGCCTGGCGGCTGGCGGCTGAGCTGGAGCTGGATTTCGTTGAGCTGAGCTTCGACCTGTTCGAGGCAGTTCCGATGCTGCAGCCGGCTGACCAGGTGCGCGAGCTGACCAGGACAACCGGCATCGGCTCCACCCTGCATCTCAGTTACGTTGACCTGAACCTGGCTTCCGTCATCCCGGCCGCAAGGCGCACCTCGGTGGACCGCACGCTGCGCGGGCTGGAGTACGCGGAGGCGGTCGGCGCAAGCTGCGGTGTGCTGCACACGGGTCTCAACTACATCCCCTTCGAGCAGGCGGTGCAGCTGGCGGGCGCGGCACTGGAACAGTCCCTGACCGAGCTGCACGGCTCTGTGGTGCCGGTGGCGCTCGAGAACCTGGTACTCACGCCTCACGACCTCGTGCGGGACGCTGCGCAGCTCGCTGACCTCACGGCCCGGCACGGTTTCGCCAACTGCCTCGACGTTGGTCACGCCAACATCGAGGCAGTGGCCAAAGGTACTGAGACGATCCCCGGTTACATTGCGGGCATGGGTCAGCGGCTCATCCACCTGCACCTGCACAACAACTACGGTGTGGATGACGACCACCTGCCGACTGACGAGGGAACGCTTGATTTCACGGAGATACTGCCGCTGCTGAGCGGCTTCACTGGCACCGCCTGCCTGGAGATAACCACCGGAGCAGACGGCGTCAGGCAGGCCGTAGCGCATCTGCGCAGCCTGGGACTGGAGAAGTCATGAAAGCACTTGATGCACTGATCGCAGCGGCAGTCGGCGTCGCGGTGTTCGCAGCGGTCGAGGTCGGAGGCCAGCAGTTCGGGGTCCGCACGGCCATCACCCCGGAGATCTGGCTGGATGGTCTCGTTTACGCGCTCGGTGCGCTGCTGGTGCGCTGGATGCTGGCGCCGCTGTTCAGGGGGGCGCGTGGCTTCACGACCATACTCACTGCGATCCTGTTCGTGCCAGTGTTCGCGGTCGTGACGGCGCTCGTCGGCGGCATCGCAGACCTGACGCTCGGTGGCGGCACCACCCAGAGCGCCTTCACGGTCACGCCTGTCAACGTGCTTCTGACCTTCTTCATGGAGCTGTGGTTCGTAGCGGTGCCGGCTGCGTTCATCGGAGGTCTGGTCCTGGTCGCCAGCCGGCGCCGCTGAGTACTGCTTGCTCTTACTTGTCGCTGTCCACCAGGCCCTTGACGAACCAGCGCTGCATCACGATGACGATGAGCACGGGTGGGATGAGGGCCAGCATGGTGGTGGCCATGATCAGGTTCCAGTCGGTTGACGCCTCGCCGGTGCCGATCATCTTTACGATGCCGATGATGATCGTCTCCATGCTGCGGCTCGTGGTTATGAGCAGCGGCCACAGGTACTGGTTCCAGCCGTAGATGAACATGATGACGAACAGTGCCGCGATGTTGGTGCGGGACAGCGGCATCAGGATCGACCAGAAGAAGCGCATCGGGCCGGCACCGTCGACCTTGGCAGCGTCGACCAGTTCATCGGGGACGGTCATGAAGAACTGCCGGAACAGCAGCGTCGCAGTAGCTGAGGCGATGAGTGGCAGGGTCAGCCCGGCGAAGGTGTTGATGAGCCCGAGGTCGCTGACGACCTTGTAGGTCGGCATTATCCTCACCTCTACCGGCAGCATCAGGGTGATGAAGATCATCCAGAACATCAGCATGCGGCCGGGGAACTGGAAGAACACGACTGCGTAGGCGCTCAGCAGTGCTGCTGCGATCTTGCCGACCGTGATGACGAGCGCCACGATGGTCGTGTTCTGCAGCAGCTGAATGGCTGGTGTACCGCGGGCCCGCTGGCCTTCACCCGAGGTGAGCGCCTGGGTGTAGTTGTCCACGAGCTCCGTTCCGGGAGTGAGCGGCATCTGGCCCCGGGCGATGGTGGGCGCATCCCAGGTGGAGCCGATGATGGTCAGGTAGATGGGGAACGTGAACACCAGCACACCAAGTATCAGGATGAGATGCGGCACGATGTTCGTCTTCGAGCGGACCATCAGTAATGCACCCGCCTTTCGATGAACCGGAACTGCACTGCGGTGATGAGGATGACCGCCAGCATCAGCACGACTGACTGGGCACTGGAACTGCCCAGGTCGAGGTTGATGTAACCGTCCCGGTAAACCTTGTAGATGAGCGTCGTGGTGGCGCGGCCCGGTCCCCCGCTCGTCAGGGCGTCGATCGTGCCGAACGTGTCGAAGAACGCGTAGATGATGTTGACCACCAGCAGGAAGAAAGTGGTGGGTGACAGGAGCGGGAATATGACCCGGAAGAAGCGGGTTGCTGAGCCGGCACCGTCGATGGCTGAGGCTTCGATTATCGATTTCGGTATCGACTGCAGGCCGGCCAGGAAGAAGATGAAGTTGTAGCTGATCTGCTTCCACGCGGCAGCCATGACGACGAGCAGCATCGCCTGGTCACCGTTGTTGCGGTAGTCCCAGGGGATGCCCATGGCGTTCAGGCCCCGGCCCAGCGTGCCGATGTTCGGGTGGAATATGAACATCCACAGTACTGCGGCGATGGCCGGTGCCACGGCGTAAGGCCAGATGATGAGTGTGCGGTAGGCGGTCGCGCCGCGGATGACATGGTCGGCCATGACGGCCAGCAGCAGTGCCGGGAGCAGCGCCAGGAGTGTCACGGCGACGCTGAACACCAGGGTGGTCCTGGCTGAATCCAGATAGAGGGGATCCTGGAACAGTACGAGATAGTTCTCCAGGCCGACGTATATCTGCCGGAACCCGAAGGCATCCTGAATGAACAGTGACTGGTAGATCGCCTGGCCGGCGGGCCAGAAGAAGAACACCAGTGTAATCAGGAGTTGTGGTGCAAGCAGAAGATAAGGCAGGAATTTGTTGTTGAAGATCGCCCGGCGGCGCACTTGGCCTCCCAGAGGTGGTCAGGCGCAGGTGCAGCCCGGGGAGGTTTCCGGGCCGCACCTGCGCACAGGTCAGAGTTGTGTTGCCGAAGTTACTGGTTGGCGCGTTCGAAGTTGCGCAGTACGACGTTGCCACGGCGGACGGCGTTGTCCATCGCGGTCTGGGCGTCCTGCTGACCCTGCAGGGCCAGTTCCAGTTCTTCCTGGATGATGTTGCGCAGCTCAGGCATGTTGCCCAGGCGCGGGCCACGGCTGTTCTCGGTGGGTTCCGCGGCGGTCAGCTGCAGGTAGGGGATGTCAAGGCCGGGGTTCTCGGCGTAGAAGCCGCTGGCTTCCAGTTCTTCGTAGATGCCGAAGGTGATGGGCAGGTAACCGGAGTCGGTGTGCCAGGACTTCACGACTTCAGGCTGGCTGAGGTAGGCGAAGAACTCGGCGACGCCGGTGTACTCCTCGGCGGTGCGGTTCGGGGCGGTCATGACCCAGAAGCTGGCTCCACCGATGATCGAGTTGAGCGGGGCGCCTTCGACGTCAGCGTAGTAGGGCAGGCGGCGGAGGTCCCAGTTGAACTCGGCTTCGCGCATGATGCGGGCACGCATGGCGCTGGAGCCCATGACGATGGCGCACTCGGCGGAGGGGAACAGGGCGTCGGCAGCGGAGTCGCGGCCGGCGTAGGTGAAGGAGCCTTCGGCCTGCATGTCGAGCAGGTTCTGGACGTGACGGACGAAGAACTCGCTGTTCACGGTCAGTTCGGCGCCGAGGCCGCCCATGCCGTTACCGAGCGTGGCGATGGGTTCGTTGTGCAGGGCACCCATCTGTTCGAACTGCAGCCAGGTGGGCCAGCTGGTGGCGAAGCCACACTCAGAGACGCCGGAATCGACGATCTGCTTCGAGGCGGCGCGCACCTGGTCCCAGGTGGACAGGTCGATGTCGGCGTCGAGGCCGGCAGCTTCGAACATGTCGACGTTGATCCACATGCTGGAGGTGGAGCTGTTGAAGGGGAACGACATCATGCTGCCGTCGGGAAGGCTGTAGTAGCCCTTGATGGCGGGGATGTAGATGTCCGGGTCGAAGGCGACGCCGGTCTCCTCGAACAGTTCATAAACGGGTTTGATGGCGGGTCCGGCAGCCATCATCGTGGCGGTGCCGACCTCGAACATCTGCACGATGTGCGGAGCGTTGCCGGCGCGCGAGGCTGCGATGGCGGCGACCATGGTGTCAGCGTAACCACCCATGTACGACGGGTTGATCTGGTACTTGTCCTGCGAGGCGTTGAAGTCCGCCACGTAGCCTTCGAGAAGGTCACCCAGCGGTGCACTCAGACCGTGCCAGAAGTCGATCTCGACAGGCTGCGCCAGGGCGCTGCTGCTGATGAGCCCTGCCGCGGCCAGGCCTGCGGCGGCCTTACCCATGCGTGCGAACATTCGCTTGAACGAATCTGCCATGCGTATCACTCCCTGTGCCGGTTCTGGCCGGCTGATGTTGTACAGGATGCATTCTAGCCCATGAATTGTCAGCCCGTTTTCAGGCGTGGTTAAGAAGACATGCCCTGCAGCCTGAAACGCGATTGAAACGGAGCCGGCAGCACAATCGTCTCAGCAGCGGAATGACCGAGACAGCTGCCCTGGAGGAAGACGATGAACTACCGCACAGCCATCCTGCTGACACTTGGCCTGCTGGCCTCAGCAGCCACAGCCCAGGAGTGCAGCAAGTACGTGAGTGAGGCCGGTGGCGGCCGCAACGCGACCATCGAGCGCCCGGCCCGCGACCTGGGCACCATCGCTGCCGACCTGCAGGCAGGCGACATCGTCTGCATCACCGGCGGCACCTACACCGGGCGGGCTGACAGCGGTGCTGACGTCATCACTGTTCCGGTGCAGATCTGGGGAGGCTTCAGCCCTGACTTCAGCAGCCGCGATCCGTGGGGCGCCCACCAGACCGTGTTCACCGGAGTCCACAACTCCCAGAACTTCTCAACTGACGTGAGGCTGCGCATCGATACAAGCGACTTCGCCACCAAACTGATGGAAGCACGCGGCGAGCCGACGGCCCACACGGTGCTGGTCGACGGCATCATCTTCGACAGCGGCGACCGCAACTATTACTCGGACGAGTCAGAGGCGCAGATCGTCAGGATGGGTACCCCCGCGCATACCCCGACCCCGGAAAGCGGCGGCCTGCAGATCACCACCGGCGTGAACAGCACCGTGGTCGTCCGCAACAACATCGTGCTCAACACGGCGCCGACCCAGGGAGCCATCGCCCTGTTCCCCGGTGCGCGCGCTCAGGTGACGGTCGACAACAACGTCGCGGTCAACAACACCGGCACCGGCTTCCAGCTGTCCACTGCCATCCAGGCGGCAGATCCGGCTGACTGGCCCAGCTACACCTTCACGAACAACGTGAGTGTGTTCAACCAGAAGCACACGGCGTTCGGCACGTTCGGGGGCAGCGCCCTGTCCGTCGAGAGCGGCACGCACGTGACCATCACCGGCAACGTGTTCGCCTTCAACGACAACTACGGCATCGACAACGCCAAACGGGCTGACGACCTGGTCGTGACCGGCAACGTGTTCTTCGGCAACGCCCAGGCGGATTACCTGGAGTTCGATACGAAGATCGGCCTCGCTGACATCGAAGACTGGTCGCTGCATGTGCTGGACGGCTACGACAACGTTGCGCTGCAGCTGCCGTACCCGCTGTCGGCAGACTGGGGCAGCCTGTACGCGTCGCGTAACGTCATCGACCGCAACGCTGCCGAGGCCGAGGTCCAGGTGGTCGAAGGCTGGGCGAACAGCGTGCGAAGCATGTTCGGCTGGAACCTGATCGGCACCGACCTGAACGTCGACAGCCCGGTGTGGCTGCCCCGCCTGTCGCTGGCTGATGCCCTGGCCGTCGCTGTGAGGGTGGATGGGACTTACGGCGTGTTCCAGCCGCGCTGAGACAACCGCCACATGAGAAGGGCGGCGCCAGTGAACGGCGCCGCCCTTCTGCTGCTCAGTCTTTGGGGTCGAGCACGTCCCGCAGGCCGTCGCCGAACAGGTTGATGCCGAGTACGGTGACGAAGATGGCCAGGCCCGGCCAGAACGAGGTCCAGGGCGCGCTGGTCAGGTAGCCGGTGCCGGTCCGCAGCATCGAGCCCCATGAAGGCGTGGGCGGCTGCACACCCAGACCCAGGAACGACAGTGATGACTCCACGAGGATCGCTGCCGCCACGGACAGCGACGCCTGCACGAGGATGGCGCTGAACATGTTCGGGAACACGTGCCGGAACATGATCGGCAGGGAACGCAGTCCGAGTGACCGCGATGCCTCTACGAACTCGGCTTCACGCAGCGACAGCGCCTGAGCCCGCGCCAGCCGCACGAAGATGGGCACGTACACGACGCCGATAGCGATCATCGCGGTCGTGAGCCCGGCTCCCAGTGCGGTCGTAAGCGCCAGTGCCAGGATGATGACGGGGAACGCCATTACGGCGTCGGTCAGCCGCATGATGACGACTTCGTCAAGCCAGCCCCGCCAGTAACCGCTGATCAGTCCCAGAGGCACACCGATGCCCGCGGCGATCAGGATCGCGAGGAAGCCGGCCTGCAGTGAGGCGCGCGCCCCGTATATGAGGCGGCTCAGGACGTCACGGCCGATCTCGTCGGTGCCGAGCAGGTACCTGTCGCTCGGTGCCTGCAGGATGGCGGTGAAGTCAGCTTTCAGCGGATCGTACGGAGCCACGGCTGGTGCGAACACCGCTGCGGCCACGACGGCGGTCAGGATCAGCAGCCCAAGGACGGCCAGCGGCTTGCGGAAGAACGAACGGATCCGGCCTTTCACTGGTACTTGATCCTCGGGTCGACCAGGCTGTAGGCGAAGTCGGTGAGCAGGTTGATCAGGATCACTGCCACTGCGAACACGAGCAGCAGGCTCTGGATCATCGTGAAGTCGAAGCGCAGGAACGAGTTGTAGATGAGCCGTCCGAAGCCGGGTATCGCGAAGATGGTGTCGATCACCACCACGTTACCGAGCAGCGACGCGAACTCAACACCAACCACCGTGAACAGCGGGATCAGTGCTGAGCGCAGGGCGTGGCGCATTATGACCGTGAACTCAGCCAGGCCCTTGGCCCGGGCGGTACGGATGAAGTCGCTGCGCACGACGTCGAGCAGGCTGGAGCGGACCATCCGCATGAATATGCCTGCGGGCCTGAGGCCAAGCGCTATGGCGGGCAGCAGGCTGTGCCGGATGCTCTGCCAGGGGTTCTCGGTGAAACTGACGAAGCCGGACGAAGGCAGAAGGTTGTTCTGCACGGTCAGCCAGGAGATGAGCAGGATCGCGACCCAGAAGCCGGGCAGTGAGATGCCTGACAGGGCGGTGAACGACGCGAGTGCGTCCCAGATGCCGCCACGTTTCGTGGCTGACAGGACGCCGGCCGGCACGCCGATGAGCAGTGCGATGACCAGCGCCAGCACGGTGATCTGCAGTGTCACCGGCAGGGCGTGGGCGATGGCTCTGGATACGGGGGCGTTGTCGATAAGAGAGCGGCCGAGGTCGAACTTCAGCAGTCCGCCCAACCAGGAAAGATACTGGACGTGCAGCGGCCGGTTGAGGCCCATACGTTCCCGCAGCACAGCGAGTGATTCCGGCGTGGCTTCCTGGCCAAGCAGGACGATGGCCGGGTCGCCCGGGAGCAGGTTCATCACGACGAAGGCGATGATCGTGATGAGCAGGATTATGGGGATGGTCGTCAGCAGACGACGGATGGCGTAAGAAGTCATTGGCCTCCAGCGTTCGCGGGTTCTGGTTCATGAGCCGCTGCTGCGGACCTCCGGCATGGGGGTCCACAGCAGCGGGGGTGCGTCAGGTTTCAGCGGTGGATCAGTTGCTGAGCCAGACGTCCTCGAAGCGCATCATGGAGTCGGGGATGTGGCGGTAACCCTGCAGCTCGTTGCGGAAAGCCTTGATCTCGGCCATGTGGTAGAGGAACAGGTACGGGACCTCTTCGGCGTATATCTCGTTGGTCTGACGGTACAGCTCACGGCGCTCAGCCTGGTCGACGCTGGCGCGGGCGCGGGTCAGCAGGTCGTCGAGTTCAGGGCTGTCGATGCGGGCCCAGTTGGTGCCGGTGCTGTGGAACCACGGGTAGGCGCTCAGATCGGGGTCGTTACGCGGGCTCAGCTCGACGGAGAAGGCAGTGTAGTTGCCGTCACCCATGCGGGCCAGGCCGGTGCCGAACTCGATCTGCTGGATGTCGATCTGGATGCCGACTTCAGCGCACATGGCAGCCATCATCGAGGCAACGCGGATCTCTTCCTCGCTCGGAACGATGTAGAGGGTGAACGAGAAGCCGTCGGGCACGCCGGCTGCGGCGAGCAGTTCACGGGCACGCTCGACGTCACGCTCCGGAACCGGGTCCTCCAGGTCGACGACCCAGGTGGCCGGCGAGTAGGGGCCGAAGCCGGGAACGGCGGCGTCGCCGAAGATGGTGTCGACGATGATGCTGCGGTCGACGCAGGCGCTCAGTGCCTGGCGGCGCTCGCGGCTGCCCAGGTCCTCGGACTGTGAGTTGATGTAGATGCCACGGTAGCCGAGGCCACCGACGATGCTGACCTTGATGTCATCGTTCGCCTGCAGGTCGGCGATGTTGCGCCCGGGCACGGTGTTGACGATGTGGATGGCGCCCGACTGCAGGTTGAGGACGCGGGAGTCACCGTCGACGAACGGGCGGTAGACGACACGGTCCAGGTAAGGCAGGCCTTCCTTGAAGTAGTCGTCGAAGCGCTCGAGGACCACGCGGTCGTCACGGATGCGTTCCACGAAGCGGAACGGACCGGCGCCGACGAGGGACTCCTCGAAGCCGAAGTTGCCGGTTGCTTCAACGGCGGTGGGGGAGACCATCATGCCGGTCCACGAGGCGAGCGCCGGCAGGAAGGCAGCGAACGGCTGGCTCATGTTCACCTGGACGGTCAGATCATCGATAACGGCGACGGAATCGACGAAGGCCAGTTCAGCGGCGCGCGGCGAGCCGAACTCGGGATCCATCATGCGGCCGAAGTTGAAGGCGACCGCGTCAGCGTCCAGGGCAGTGCCGTCGTGGAACAGGACGCCGGGGGTCAGGTGGAAGACGTACTCGAGACCGTCGTCAGTCACGGTCCACTCCTGGACGACACCGGGTACGACCTGGAGGTTCTCGTCGAC
Organism: uncultured bacterium; assembly: GCA_964411415.1. GTDB lineage: Bacteria > Deinococcota > Deinococci > Deinococcales > Trueperaceae > CALDPK01. Next base: position 5,940 of record CAYPKV010000036.1, on the reverse strand, counting down.
CTCGAACAGCGTCGCGAAGATGTTGTGGAGGATGGTGCGCGAGGCGTTCGCTGCCGTCAGGTGCGGGTCGAGCTCGGGCGGATCGTCAGCCAGTCCGACGTTGAGGGTGCCGCCGTAGACCGGCTCCTGGGCCAGAGCTGGCGCGGCGGCGAACAGCAGCGACGCTGTGGCCAGCCCCGTCAGGAGCTTCTTGAGTTTCGTGTTCAACATTCCAACCTACCTCCGTGACTGCAAAGGACCGGCGCAGCATGTACGGCAACCCGGCACCTGTTTTCCGCACTGTTCTGCAGGTGCCGTCTGTGGTTTCGGAATTTTCAAGGACGGTTTGCGCCGGTTCCTTTGCCTGAGTCTGTATGTAACATTGCAGTCACGGGCCTTCAAGTCAGGTTGTCCCCCGTTACATACAACGGGCTGCAGACGCGGGTACAAAGGAAGGAGTGGCCACAGCCGCACGGGCATGGCCACTCCTTCGTCACTTTAAGTTCAGCGGAATATGCCTTTGGGCAGGTAGGCAGACACGACCCAGTTGGGCTGGTCGACGATCTCGCTGATCTTCAGGTCCACTGCGCAGCTGCACAGGCAGTAGGCCAGGTAGGGGTCGAGGCCGTACTCGCGGCCCAGGTAGGTGATCATGTCGCGGGTGGCTTCCTGGGCGGCGATGAACAGGTCCGGCCCGATTCCGGTCGTGGCGTGGAAACCGGCCGCTGCTTCCTTGCCTCGCAGTGGGTCACGTACTTCGAACTGCGGGCTGCGGATGCCGGCGTTCTTCACCAGGCTGATCTTCAGCTGCATGCTGGACGGCGTCTCGACCGCAGTGCCGCACACCTCACCGTCGCCCTGGGCGGCGTGGGTGTCGCCGGTGCTGAACAGCGCTCCGGGTACCGCTACCGGCAGCCACAGCCTGCTGCCGCGGGTCAGGTCACGGATGTCGAGGTTGCCGCCCTGGGCGCGTGGCGGAACGACGGAATGGACGCCAGGTTCGGCCAGGGCCACTCCGATGGTGCCGGGGAACATGCGCGACGGGATGCGGATGTTGTCGGTGAAGCGGACCTCGCCGTCCGTGTAGGTGCTGATGTGCAGGAACGGGTCGGGGAAGTCGTCCGGCAGCAGGCCGAATCCGGGGATGTTGGCGGTCCAGCCCCAGCCGCTCTCGGTGAAGTCCAGAACTTCGATCTCGAGGGCATCGCCGGGCTCGGCCCCTTCGACCCAGACGGGTCCGGTCACCGGGTTCACCAGCGAGAAGTCCAGGTTCTTCAGGTCTTCGAGCGTCGAGTTGCGGTTGATCTGGCCGCCCGAGGAGTCAACGATGCCGAACTCGACCGTCTCGCCCGGTTCGATCCTGAGGACAGGCTCCAGCGCATTGTCCCAGCCGATGTGGTGATGGTGGTCATGGATGGTGCGGTATCCCTTGTTGCTTGCCATGGCTCAATGTAGCCCGTTTCTGAGTCAGGCTGGGAGCACTGCGGTTTGTACGGTTCAGTACCTGTGGATGACCAGGGGGACGTCACCGAGTCCCAGGTGCCGGTCGGTTGACCAGCAGGTGCGCGCCTGGTGTTCCGCCATTAACTGTCATCACGATGGTGGGCCGACTGTCGCTGTCAGTCAGCCGTGCCTGGGACCATCGTCCACGTGAAGTCGGCAGTGCCCGGGTTCCTGGCGACCACCCCGGAGGCGCTGTCGCCTCCGAAAACGAAGTGTGCGGTCGTGGCGGACACGGTGTTGGGCAGTTGCATGTTCCCGTCCATGGCCGACTGGTCCGCCGGCTGGCCCGGCAGCCTGACCGATGCGACGAGGAGGTTGCCGTCGTGGGTTCCCTCATCGTCGCTGCCGGAGCCTGCTCAGTGCCGGTGAAGGCGCCGTGCTGTGAGAAGTGCGGAACCGCGACGGACACACTGCCGTCAGCTTCGGTGGCCAGGGGTGGCAGCAGATGGAACTCGCTGCCGTCGGCGCCCGCGGCGAAGCCGACGGCGCCGCTGGTCTCGCCATCGGCAGTGGAGATGGTCAAGGTCGCGGCCCGGTACAGCTGCAGTCCGGCGGGTTCCAGCAGCACGGCGTGCGCGCGGCCTTCCACTGGTGCGCCACTGAGCGCGCTGAGCGGCGTCATGCTCAGCATGGCCGTCTCCAGCAGGGCGCCATCCGGGATGACGAGCACGTAGCCGGTGCCGTCGCCGCCGGTCACGCTCAGGGTGCCGCCGCCCGGCGGCACCGTTACTGTTGCGGTCAGGTCCGTATCGAACGTCGCGCTGACCGTGATGGGGTCAGGAGCAGGCCTGGTGACTGTGGGCCGGTCCGCGCCCGGGCTGCCGCCGCAGGCGGTGATGAGAGTGGCGATGCAGAGGAACAGCAGCGGATGGCGTGCAGCGTGAAGCATGGCGTTGCCTCCCGGTCTGCGCCGCGCGGGGCGACGCGGGCCTCTGGATTCAGGGCCGGCGTGTCGTGCCCGTGGTGGGCTGATCCACTGCCGCTGTCAATGACCACTCTTCACGGCATGCTGGCAAGTCACATTACAGCAGCCGGGCGGCAGAGGTGTGGCCGTCGCTCCCAGCCTGCGCTTCAGTGCCGGCAGCGGGTGCATCGCGGATGATCGCTTCAAGCGTTTCCGCGTCCATGTTCGCCCCGAACGCGGGCCAGCCGGGCTGCAGCCTGCGGCCGGCGGCCAGGTCGCCGATGGGCAGTGGATCGAAGCCGAGCTGGTCGACCAGCTCAGCGGCCTGTCCGACATCAGCGGCATCGTCTCCGGCGATGGCGATCGCTTTCCGGTCGGGGCTGCCGGCGGGGCGGGCGCCGTCCTCGAGGTCGTGGTAGCCCATGTGGTTCAGCGCCTTGACCAGGCGGGCGCCAGGCAGGTGAGCCTGCACGATCTCGCTGCTGGTCGTCGCCGGGTCGTTAAGGTCATCGCGGATGCCATCGGTTTCCCACCAGTAGTTCATGGCATCGATGACCAGTTTGCCGTTCAGTGCAGCGGCGGGGATCGTGTCGTACTGGCCGAGCGGCAGGGCCAGGATGACGGTGTCGGCACGCTCTGCCACCTCCTCCGGCCAGAGCGGTTCGGCCCCGGGTGTCAGCACTTCGGTCGTCAGGGCGATCCGTTCGGGATCGCCGGAGCCTGAGATCAGCACCCGCCAGCCGGCGGCCATTGCCAGGCGGGCCAGTACGGTACCGAGCTTGCCGGCGCCCAGGATGCCGAGCGTTCCGCGACTCACTCCGTCACCGCCGGACTGTTCTCGGCCAGCAGCTCGCGGACCATCGGGATGACCCGGGTGCCGAACAGCTCTACTGCGCGCAGGCGGGCACTTGCCGGCACTGCACCACCGGTCGTGTAGATGAGGTCGAAGCGGCCGACGTCAAGGGTCCTGACTGCCCGGGCGATCTTTCGGGCCACTGTCTCAGGCGAACCCACGTACAGTGAGCCGAAGCGGACCTCGTTCTCGAACTGTGCCTTGCTGTGGGGCGGCCAGCCGCGGTCACGGCCGATCGCGTCCATGAGTTCCTTGTAGCCTGGGAAGAATATCTCGCGGGCTTCCTCGTCGGTTTCGGCGATGAACCCGGGCGAGTGCATGCCGACCGGATGGGCTTCGTGGCCGAGCTTCTCGTTGGCCCGCCGGTACAGTTCGACGTACGGAGCGAAGCGGTCCGGTGCGCCGCCGATGATGGCGAGCATCATCTTGAAGCCGTAACGTGCGGTGCGGATGACGGACTGCGGTGAACCGCCGACGCCGACCCAGGTGTCGAGCCTGCCGGATTCGGTCTTGGGGAACACGTCTGCCTCGTGCAGCGCCGCGCGGGTGGTGCCCTGCCAGGTGACGGGCTTCTCGTCCAGCAGCCGGTGGAACAGCTCGATCTTCTCTTCGAACAGCACCTCGTAATCAGCGAGGTCGTAACCGAACAGCGGGAACGATTCAGTGAAGGAGCCGCGGCCCAGCATCACTTCGGCCCGACCGTTGGAGAGTGCGTCGACCGTGGCGAAGCGCTGGAACACCCGGACCGGATCGTCCGACGACAGCACGGTCACCCCGGAAGCGAGCCGGATGTTCTCGGTAGCAGTGGCGATGCCGGCCAGCACGGTCTCAGGGCTGGAGATGGCGAACTCTTTCCGGTGGTGCTCGCCCACGGCGATGACGTCGATACCGGTCTGGTCAGCGACAACGGCTTCTTCGACCGTTGCGCGGATCGCCTGGGCGTAAGAGACGATCCGGCCGCTGTCGTCGCGGGGCAGGTCGCCGAAGCTGTCGATTCCGAACTGTACTGATCCGTGTTTCATGCGTTTTCCTCTCAGGTCCGGCCGGCAGGCACGCCCGTCGGTCTGGTTGACATGTCAATGATGCCAGACTATCATTGACATGTCAACCATGGAGGGTTGGGTCAATGACGGAGAAGAGAAAACGGAGACTGCCTGACCGCCAGCAGCTGCGCGTGTGGCGCGACTACATCGAAACAGCTGCAGCAGTCCGCAGCCGCACCGCCAGCCGCCTGATGAGTGCTGCAGCACTGTCGGACGGCGACTACCAGGTGCTCCTCGCCCTTACCGAGGCTGAAGGCAACCGGCTGCGTTCCTCGCAGCTGGCCGACGCCATCGGCTGGGAACGCAGCAGGCTGTCGCACCACCTGGGCCGCATGGAGAAGCGCGGCCTCATCAGCCGTGAGGAGTGCGCCGAAGACAACCGGGGTGCGCAGGTGGTGCTGAGCAGTGATGGCGCCAGGGCGTTCCGGGTCGGCTCCCGGCCTCATCTGGAGGCGGTGCGGGAACTGTTCGTAGACGCGCTTACGGAGGAACAGCTGGAGCAGCTGGCGGGCATCAGCGCGGCACTGCAGCGTCAGCTCGATGGCTGAGACCGGCACCGGTGTCCGCCTGCTGACCGACATCGCCGTGATCGGAGCCGGCCAGGCCGGACTGTCGGCTGCCTGGCACCTCAAGCGACTGGGCCTGGAGCCTGGTCGTGGTTTCGTCGTGCTGGATTCCGAAAGTGCGCCCGGTGGCGCCTGGCTGCACCGCTGGCCCAGCCTCACGCTCAGCACGGTGAACCGGATTCACGACCTGCCGGGGCTGGAGTTCAGTTCGGTGCTGGAACCCGGTGCGTCAGCGGTCCGCGCCAGCGAAGCCGTCCCCCGCTACTTCGCTGAGTACGAAACGCGCTTCGGCCTGCAGGTGTGGCGGCCGGTGCGGGTGCTCGAAGTCAGTGACGCAGGTGGCCGGCTTAAGTTGGTCACCGACAGGGGCGAACTGCGTGCCCGCGGCGTCATAAACGCGACCGGCACCTGGCAGAACCCCCACCTGCCCCGGTACCCCGGTTCGGAGCTGTTCCGGGGGCGGCAGCTGCATACCCGTGATTACCGCTCACCGGAGGAGTTCCGCGGCCAGCACGTGGTCGTCGTCGGTGCCGGCATCTCTGCGATCCAGCTGCTGGACGAGATATCCCAGGTCGCCACCACCACCTGGGTCAGTCGCCGGCCGCCGGACTTCCGTGAAGGCCCGTTCGATGAAAAGGCCGGCCGCCGGGCCGTGGCGCTGGTCGATGAACGCGTCAGGCAGGGACTGCCGCCCCAGTCGGTCGTATCGGTGACAGGCCTGCCCGTCACTCCCCGCATCGAAGCGATGCGGGCACGCGGCGTCCTGAAGCGGCATGAGATGTTCACTGAGATCATTCGGGACGGCGTCCGTTTCGCAGACGGCAGAACGCTGCGGGCCGACGTGATCATCTGGAACACGGGCTTCCGTGGCAACCTGACGCACCTGGCGCCCCTCCAGCTGTACAACGGGTCCGGTGGCATCACCATGACCGGCCGGCTGGCCACCCAGGTCGCAGCAGATCCGCGCATACACCTCGTCGGCTACGGCCCTTCCTCATCCACGATCGGAGCGAACCGGGCCGGTGGCGCTGCAGCCCGCGAGCTTGTAAGTTACCTGCGGGGCGATTGACGATACAATCCTGAGGCACAGAC
>CAYPKV010000035.1:0-18264 GCA_964411415.1 uncultured bacterium | reverse complement strand
GAGACCCAGCTCGTCGCGGTGCGCAACGGCGTCAACGGTCTGATCATCCACCCGACCGAGCGCGTCCTCGCCTACGACGTAACGATCGACTGAGTCCGGGAGCACCCAGATTCTGCTGATCGCCTGAACCGCCGTGGACCACACGACAGCCGTGTGGTCCACGGCATCTTTGTGAATCGCTCACTATATCCGGGCGCTCTCCGCCCCAGTTTCTGCTATTTTGTGAACACCCGAACAGGAAGCCCCTGAATGTTCCAGTACATAATCCGCCGCCTGCTCGTAGCCATCCCCTCGATATTCGGGGTGCTGGTGATCGTCTTCGCGATGGTGCGCCTGGCACCAGGTGACCCTGCCCTGCTGCTTGCCGGCGAGTTCGCCGACGCAGCTACCGTCGAGCGCATCCGCGAACGGTTCGGACTGAACGAGCCAGTTCACGTCCAGTTCGGCCGCTTCATCTCCGGCGTTTTCCAGGGCGACCTGGGCCGCTCGACCCGTACCAACCGCGAGGTCACCGCCGACCTCATCGATTACTTCCCCAACACGCTTGAGCTCGCACTCGGCGCCATCCTGGTGGCACTCGTCATCGGCATCGGCCTGGGCGTAGCCTCGGCACTGAAACCGAACACCTGGATCGACGCCCTGTCGATGATCCTGGCACTGATCGGTGTGTCGATGCCTGTGTTCTGGTTCGGTCTGCTGGCGATCCTCTACTTCTCGGTTGAACTGGGCTGGTTCCCGGTTGCCGGCAGGGGAACCCTGTCTCACCTGGTGCTGCCAGCCATCACCCTCGGCGTGTCGAGTACGGGCATAATCGCCCGCATGACCCGCTCGGCGATGCTCGATGTCCTGGGCCAGGACTACATCCGGACCGCCCGGGCCAAAGGCCTGCCCGGCAGCGGCGTGGTGTTCAAGCACGCCCTCCGCAACGCGCTCGTCCCCGTCATCACCGTCGGTGGCCTCGAGTTCGGTTCGCTCATGGCCGGCGCCGTCATCACCGAGACGGTGTTCACCTGGCCGGGTATCGGCCGGCTGCTCGTGCAGTCCATCCTGGCCCGTGACTACCCGGTTGTGCAGGGTGCCGTGCTGCTCATCGCCCTGTCTTTCATCGTCATCAACATCCTTGTTGACCTTGTGTATGCGTTCGTAGACCCGAGGATCCGCTTTGACTGAAGTCGCCCCCAACACCACCAAGGCGCGCACGGCTCCGCGCTGGCGCCGCCGGCTCCTGCGCAACCCGCTTGCCATCCTGGGCGCCCTGCTGATCGGCTTCTTCCTGATCATCGTCGCCCTGGCACCTTTCATCGCCCCGTACGCCCCTGAAACGCAGAACCTGCGGGCCACTTACCTGCCCCCGGGCACCGGCGTCAGCTTCGGTGGCCCGAACGGTGAGTTCGGGATCTGGGTCAGCCCTTCCAGCCGCACGCCCATCGGCGGCGTCACGGTCGACGACTCCGAGTCTTACCCCGTGAAGATGTTCGTCCGTGGTGGCAGTTACACCTGGCTGTTCGGCCTGATCCGCTCCGACCTGCACCTGTTCGGTGTCGACGGTCCGGTCCGCTTCTACCTGCTCGGCACCGACGAGCAGGGCCGCGACCTGTTCTCCCGCCTCGTCCATGGCGCCTGGATCTCGCTGTTCATCGGCCTGATCTCCGTCGGCATCGGCATCGGCATCGGCGTACCTGTCGGCGCGCTGTCCGGTTACTTAGGCGGCGTCACTGACCTCGTGGTGCAACGCATAATCGACACGTTGCTGGCTTTCCCGGGCATCCTGCTGGCGATCGTCCTGGTCGCAACATTTGGCACGGGCCTTGGCAACCTGATGATCGCCGTCGGCATCGCCTCGATCCCGGTTTACGCCCGGATCGTGCGTGGCTCGGTACTGGCGGTGCGCAAACGTGAGTTCGTCGAAGCCGCCCAGGCTCTCGGCCGCACGCCGCTGCCCATCCTGTTCCGCCACGTCATCCCGAACGTCATGTCACCGATAATCGTGCAGTCGAGCCTGCAGATGGCCATCGCCATCCTGTTCGCAGCCGGCCTCGGCTTCCTGGGCCTGGGCGCACGGCCGCCCCAGCCGGAGTGGGGACTCATGCTGGCCCGTGGCCGCGAGTACCTTGCGGTCGCCCCGCACGTGGCGACGTTCCCGGGTCTCGCCATCATCCTGGTGGTGCTCGGCTTCAACCTGCTTGGCGACGCCCTGCGTGACGCCCTCGATCCCCGCCGCAGTGGCTGACGCAGCAACTGTCAGCCACGTGTAATCATTACGGGTATGCGTTCTACCCGGACCAACCTGGAACTGAGACCCCTCAGCGTGCACACTGGCGTGAACATGCACGCTGAGGGGTCCGCGCTTGTCGAGTGGGGCAACACCCGCGTGCAGGCGACCGTCAGCATCGAAACGCGCCTGCCACCGCACCTGCGCAATCAGAAAGAGAAGGGCTGGCTCACCGCCGAGTACGCACTGCTGCCCCGCAGCACGTCCCAGCGGGTACCCCGGGAACGCCTCTACGCCAGCGGACGCACCCAGGAGATCCAGCGTCTCATCGGCCGCAGCCTCCGGGCCATCACCCGCCTCGAGTTCTTCCGCGGTCAGACGCTTTACGTCGACGTCGACGTGCTCCAGGCCGATGGCGGCACCCGCTGTGCCGGCGTTGTAGCCGGCTACGCTGCCCTGTTCGAGCTGTGCAACCGGCTCATCTTCGACGGACGCGTGGCTGAATGGCCACTCACTGGCGAACTGGCCGCGGTCAGCGTCGGCATCGTCAGGGACGAGGTCGTTCTCGACCTGGATGCGTCCGAAGACCAGGCCGCTGCTGCTGACCTGAACATCGTAGCGACCGGCGCCGGCGAGCTCATCGAAGTGCAGGGCGGCGCTGAAGCCGTACCTCTGCCCGCTGAGCAGTTCGTCAGCCTGATCGGCACCGGCGTCAGTGCCGTCCAGCAGATCTGCGAACTGGTCCGGCCCCAGATCGGCGCGGTCCGCTCGTGAAAGACCTGAAACTGCTGCTCGCCAGCTCCAACCCCGGCAAGCTCGGCGAGTTCCGCGAGGCCCTCCCGGACGTACGGCTGTTCAGCAGTGACGACTTCGACCTGGGCACCTTCCCGCCCGAAGCCGGCACCAGCTACGACGAGAACGCCCTCATCAAGGCAGGCTTCGCGACCGTACAGTCCGGCCTGCCCGCGCTGGCTGACGACTCCGGCCTCGAGGTGGACGCCATGGACGGTGCACCTGGCATCCACTCTGCCCGCTTCGGTGGCGACGTCTCAGACGGTGAACGCATGGCCCTCGTACTGGAACGGCTGCGGCACCGCACCGGCGAGGAACGGGGAGCCGCCTTCCGCTGCTCGCTCGTCCTGGCCCTGCCGGCCGGAGAAGTTCGGGTGTTCCCGGGCGAGACCCGTGGGCTCATCCTGGAAGGACCGCGTGGCCGCGACGGTTTCGGCTACGACCCCATCTTCTGGTCACCGGAGCTGGGCAAGAGCTTCGCCGAAGCGACCCGCGCCGAGAAACGCCTCGTCAGCCACCGTGGCCGCGCGATCAGAAAGCTGCAGGAGTGGCTGGCAGGCGAGGAAGCAGCGGAACTGCTCGCCCCTTTCCGTTAACGTCCGGCCAGTGACAGCGCATGTGGAACTCACGAGCGGCTCTGCTAAAATCGCCCGGAGGAGGAGGAACGTTATGAAAATGTATCTCCGCAATTTTCTTGTAACAGCAGCTCTTTTCGCAGTCACCAGCCTCGCCGCCGCGCAGCAGCTCAGCGATGCAGCCGCCGAACGGCTCGCGCTTGCCGAACGCACCGCCCAACAGGCCCTCGCCACCTATCCCGCCCAGTTCCCTGACCGTCCCCTGTGGCAGGAGACCTTCGGTTACGTCGCCGAGGCCATCTCACTCGCTCCCGACAGCCCCGAGCCGTACCGCTTCCAGGCCATCGCGCACACTCTCGCCAACTGGTACGGTCCCGCCTGGGAGATGTGGCAGGCTTTCCTGAACCGCGGCTGGCAGCTCGATGCCGAAGCCACTCAGTACTTCGTCGAAGCCGGTCACCGCACCGGTTACAACTTCTACAGCCAGGGTGATCTCGAGGGCGCGCTTGGCGTTTACATGGGCGTCATCGACCAGGTCCCGTTCGACCTGGAGTCCATCACCTGGGTGGGCCGCATCCTGATGGAACTCGGCCGGCCCGAGCAGGCCATCCCCTACTGGACCACCGCCGCTGAACGTGACCCACGTGACACGCGCGCTGCCTACTTCCGCGATCTGGCCCGCGACCAGGCCCGCTGGGGCACCGACGCCGCCAACGCCTTCCGCGAAGGTGTCAGCTTCTACGAGGCGGGCAACTTCAGCGAGGCCCGCGAACGTTTCGCACGCGCCACCGTCCTGAACGACGGTTACGCCGAGGCGTGGGCATGGCTGGGCCGCGTCGAGTTCGAAGCCGGCAACTACGCCGACGCCCGCACCTTCTACGGTCGCGCCGTTGACATCGAACCCGCCTTCGATACTTACCGTTACTTCTACGAGGAGGCCGGCCGCCGCATGTAAACGGCATGCCGGCCCGGCCGGGCGCGCGTCACGTCTGCCTGTTACAGGTGGATGTTGACGCGCGCTCCTCTTTTGAACAGGTGCACACTGTCAGCGAACCTGACGACCTGGGTCCGGTAGCCCGTGCTCAGCGTCTGGGTCCGGGCACCGTCCCTGAAGAACTTCACGCCGTGCAGCAGGTCGCCATCCGTGATGCCCGTGGCGCTGAACACCACGCTCTTGCCGGGAGCCAGGTCCTCCGTGCGGTAAACCCGCTCGAGTGAAACGCCAGCGGCCTCACAGCGCGCTGCCTCCGCAGCGTTCCGCGGCCGGAAGCGGCCCTGGATCTCGCCACCCAGGCACTTCAGTGCAGCGGCGGCCAGAACCCCCTCGGGAGCCCCGCCCGTGCCCATGACCGCGTGTACGTTGGTGCCCCGCACCGCAGCCGAGATCGCTGCGATCACGTCACCATCGCCGATAAGTTTCACCCTTGCACCTGCGGCCCGGACGTCCCTGATAAGCTCCGCATGCCGTTCGCGGTCGAGGATCGTCACCGTCAGATCCTCGATCGACCGGTCCAGGCTGAGCGCCACGGCGTGCAGGTTGGCGGCAACTGGCCAGCGCAGGTCAACCTTGCCGGCCGCCGGCGGACCGACGATCAGCTTCTCCATGTACGTATCGGGCGCCTGCAGCAGGCCGCCCTTCTCAGAAACGGCGATGACCGCGACCGCGTTGTTGATCATCCGGGCCGTGATGCTCGTGCCTTCGACCGGATCGACGGCGATGTCGACCTGCCAGGCATCGTCGCCACCCTGACCGACCCGCTCTCCGATGTACAGCATGGGCGCCTCATCGCGCTCGCCCTCGCCGATGACGATCTCGCCGTCGATACCGAGTTCGTTGAGCACGCGGCGCATCGCGTCGGTCCCCGCCTGGTCGACGAGGTCGGAGTCGCCTTTGCCCGCCACCCTGCTGGCCGCGATCGCAGCTTCTTCCGTGACCCGGACCACCTCGAGCACCAGTTCCCGCTCGAGCCTGACTACCTCACTGTCATCGTAGGCTGCATCAGCCAGCTGGTTGTTCATGCCCCAATAATGGCATCCTTCAGCGTTGTCTGTCTGCGTGTCTTTCCAGCAGCACCCGCGCGGGCCCGCTGAGGCTGTCGCCACTCATGTGCAGCAGTACGGTCAGGTGGAACAGCAGGTCAGCAGCTTCTGCAGCAAGCTCATCCGCCTTGCCCTGCAGGGCAGCGACGATCACCTCACCGGCCTCCTCGACCACCTTCTGCGCCACGTAGCCGCTGCCCCGTTCATGCAGGTGCGTGACGTACGAGCCCACGGGCAACTCACTGAGCCGCTGCGCGACGACCTGGTCGAGCAGCCCCACCGCCTGCTGCGGGGCGCCCACTGTTGCCGGCGCATCTTCAGTCAGCGAAGCGAAGAAGCAGCTGCGCGCCCCGGTGTGACAGGCGGGCCCCTGCTGCTCCACAAGGTACAGGAGCGCGTCGCCGTCACAGTCGAGCCGTACGGACCTGACCTGCTGCGTGTTGCCGCTCGTTGCGCCCTTGCGCCACAGCTCCGAACGCGACCGGCTCCAGTAGTGGGCCTGCCCGCTCGCGAGCGTCGCGTCGAGCGCCTCCCGGTTCGCCCAGGCGAGCATCAGCACCTCACCGCTCGCTGCGTCCTGCGCGATGACCGGCAGCAGGCCGTCCTCCCCGAACTGTGGCTCGTTGTTATCAGACATGCCGGTGATGATATCGCTTCAGCGGACCAGCAGTGACAGCAGTTCCACGTGATGGGTGTGCGGGAAGAAATCGAACGGTTCAACGTTCTGCAGCTGCCAGCCGCGGCTGCTCAGATCGGCCACGTCGCGGGCCCACGTAGCGGGATCGCATGAAACGTAGATCAGCCGCCGGGCGTCCGAAGCCGTCAGCAGTTCCCGCACTTCCCGGCCCAGGCCGCTGCGGGGCGGGTCGACCGTGATCAGGTCCGCACCCCGGCCGAAGTCTGCACCTTTGACATCGCCGCCTTCGAACACCACGTTGGTCAGACCGAGGCGCCGGGCGTCGTTACGGCCCCGCTGGACGCTGCTGCGGTCGATCTCGAACGCATACACCTCGCTGAAGCCAGCGGAAAGGTGGAACGCGATGCCGCCGCTGCCGGCGTAAAGGTCATGCGCGCTCGTCCCGGTGCCTGCCAGGTCCGCCAGGCGCCGGTACAGCAGCCCGGCCGCCGCTGCGTTGGGCTGGGCGAACGAACTGACCGTGACCGACAGTGCGAAAGCACCGAACTGCTGCAGCAGCTGCCGCTGACCGGCCAGACGCTCACTGCCGCGCCGGAACCGTCCCCGCGGGTCGTACTCCGCCCAGGCCACACCGCTGACTCCGGCAGCGACCAGCGAGTGCGCGTAGTCCAGAACGTTCTTCGCTGAGGCGCTCGACACGAGGGCGACCAGTGCTTCTCCGGCATCGTTGCCACGGAACACGATCTCCCGCACCCCCTTGGCCACACCCGCCTCCAGCACGGTGTGCCACGCCTTCCTGATGGCGGCGTTGGCGACCGGATCCTCGGCCAGCAGCATCGCTTCATCCGTGCCCGGCACCCGGTAACCGAGCCGGCCGCGCAGCACAACGGGCTGCACCGTGTTCCGGTAGCCCCATCGTTCCGGCGAGGCGGTGACTGCCGCTGGCTCGGGCAGCTCCACGCCGCGTGGGAAAGCCCGGACCATCGTGTCCTGAACTATCTCCTGTTTCAGTTGCAGCTGCCGCCCGTACGCGATATGTGCCAGGTCCAGGCCGGGATGCCGCACGGCCTCGGTCCGGTCAGGGCTGGCCTGCAGTACTTCGCTTACCGTGCCCTGTGGGACGCCCCGGACGGTACGGAGGTCTGCCAGAACCCGCTCACCCGGTACGCCACCGTGTACCAGTGCCAGCTTTCCATCGCTCAGCCTGGCAAGGCAGGCGCCTCCGTGTACCATCCGCTCCAGCTGCAGTTCCGTCACGCCCAAGTGTACCTGCGCAGGGGATTCTCAGGACGCTTTGCTATACTCCAGACATGAAACGGTCCGTCCAGGAAGTCGTCGAACTCGTCGTGTTCGGAGCAATTGCCCTGCTGATCGGTACCGGTGTGCTCTGGCTGGCCGGCTGGATCTTCACGGGTCTTGGCTGGCTCTCACTTGCGGTATCGGGCCTCATCTGGCGCGTCCTGATAGTGCTCGTTCCCATCGTAATCGTGGCCGGCCTCGTTTACTGGCTGGCGACACGCCTGCTGCAGCAGCGTCAGGCCCAGCCAGCCCCGACGGCTGCGGCAGCCACGGTCAGCGAGCCTGCACCTGCAGGTCAGTCCGGACCGGCTGCTGACGCCGCGCCGGCTGAAGAACCAGCGCTTCCCTTCGATGGTCAGGAGTCGCCTGCAGCTGAAGCGGCCGGGGCCAGCGCCGAGCCTGCGGCAGACGCGTTGGCGGAGCACCACCCTCCCCCGACCCCGGCTGCTGAACCCGATGACCCTGCCGATGGCCCGCTGCGTACCGGCTCTTTGCATTGTTATGTCGGGGGGGCGAAGCTGCGCTTCGCCCCCCCGACTTTGTGCGCTTGAACCCGGGATCAGTCTGCCAGGCCACGCGGGTCAAGCGCGTCACGCAGACCGTCTCCGACGAAGTTGAGCGCGAGCACCGTCAGCACGATGGCGACACCCGGAAACGTAACGGGCCAGTGCGCTTCGCGCAGGTAGGCGCGCGCACCGTTGAGGTCTGCTCCCCATTCAGGCGTTGGCGGCTGCGCACCCATACCCAGGAAGCTAAGACCCGCGGCAGTCAGGATCGCACCTGCCAGCGACAGCGTCACCTGAACGATGACGGGGCTGAGCGCGTTCGGAACGACGTGCCGGAACATGATGCCGGAATCCTTGAGGCCGGATGCCTCGGCAGCCGCGACGTAGTCCATCTCGCGGACGCTCAGTACTGCAGCGCGCATGATCCGCACGAAGTACGGCACCGTCGCCACCCCCACCGCGATCATCACGTTGACTATGCTCGAACCGAGCGCCGCCACGATCGCGAGGGCCAGCAGGAACCCCGGCAACGCCAGCAGGACGTCAGATACAACGTTGATCACGCGGTCGACCCAGCCACCATAGAAGGCAGCCAGAAGTCCGAGCACGCCGCCGACACCGAGCGCAATACCTACTGCCAGGAAGCCGACACTCAGCGAGACCCGGCCCCCGTAAACGATGCGGGAGTACGTGTCGCGACCGAAGTGGTCGGTTCCCAGCCAGTGTTCAGCGCTGGGCGGCTGCAGGCGGTTACGCAGGTTCTGGACGTTGGGCTGATGCGTCGCCACCATGGGCGCGAAGACCGCCACCAGGATGATGATGGCGAGCGTTATGACTCCGAAAAGGGTGCGCGGGCTGCGCCAGAAGCGCCGCATCGCCTTGGAGCGGCGGCGCGGCAGTTCGGCAGTTACGGCTTCAGCCATAGCGGACCCTCAATCTGGGATCAAGATAGGCGTAAAGGACGTCAACGATCAGGTTCACGATCGCGTACGTGAGCGAGAACACCAGGATGACGCCCTGGACGACCGGGAAGTCCTTGGAACGGATACTGTCGATCGCCAGCCGGCCGATGCCCGGCCAGGCGAAGATCGTTTCAGTGATGACCGCACCGGCCAGCAGGCCGCCAGCCTGCAGGCCGATGACCGTGACGATCGGGATCAGTGCGTTACGCAGCGCGTGACGGTACGTGACCCTGTTCTCGACAACACCTTTGGCGCGGGCAGTCCGGACGTAGTCCTGGTTGAGCGATTCGATGAGCGTTGAGCGCGTCATCCGTGTGATAGACGCTATCGCACTGGTGCCAAGCGTCACCGCCGGCAGCACGTAATAGCGCCAGCTGGCCCCACGCCCCGAGGCCGGGAACCAGTCGAGTGTGTAAGAGAACAGAAGCATCATGACCAGGGCCTGCCAGAAGACCGGCATGGCGAGTCCGAGGAAAGAAGTGAAAGTAAAGATGTGGTCGACGATCGAGTTCGGCCGGGTCGCCGAAATCACGCCCACCGGGATGCCTATCACTACCGCGATCAGTGTGGCCAGCGCTGCGAGCTCGAACGTGGGCCCCATGCGTGCAGTGATCTCATCAGTGACAAGTCGGTTCGAGCGGATCGAACGGCCCCAGTCTCCCGTGACCACTCCGCTCAGCCAGGTGACGAACCGCACCGGGGCGGGGTCGTTCAGACCCAGCCGCTCACGCAGGGCTTCCTGCGCCTCGATCGGCGCCATCTCGCCCAGCATCATGGTGACCGGGTCGCCCGGCGTCAGTTCGATGATTCCGAACACGATGACACTGACACCCAGAAGCACCGGGATGATCATCAGCACGCGTTTGATGATGAATTGAAGCATTATCGGTCTGTTGCCTGCCTACAGTCGGTGGAGGCCGGCGAACTGGCCGACCTCCACCGTGGAACTGAGCTTTGAGGCGTCAGGGCCTCAGTTCTTTGAGACGTTGTACAGGCGGTGATGGCCTGCGGGGTGCGGGGTGAAGCCGGAGATGGCATCGCTCACACCGTGCTCTTCGGTGGTGACGATGAGGAAGATCCACGGGGCGTCTTCCTGGATGATCTCCTGGGCTTCCGCGTAGAGGGCAACGCGCTCATCCGGGTCAGTGGCGACGCGGGCGGCGTCCAGCAGCTCATCGACGCGGTCGTTGGCGTAGAAGGTGCGGTTGCCGGGGGCGCCGAACTGGCTGCTGTGGAACAGCGCGTACAGGCCGTAGTCGGCGTCGCCGGTCACGGTCACCCAGCCGAGGATGAACATGTCGTGGAGGCCGGCAGCGGTGTCATCGAGGTAGGTGCCCCACTCGACGACCTGCACGTCGACCTGGATGCCGATGTTGGCAAGTTCAGCCTGGACGATCTGGGCGATCTCGACGCGCTGCGGGTTGTCGTTGGTCCAGATCGAGGTGCTGAAGCCACCTTCGAGGCCGGCCTCGGCCAGCAGCTGGCGGGCGAGTTCCGGATCGTAGGTGTAGGGCTCGAGCTCCTGGTTGGCGCCGAAGACGTCAGAGGAGATCGGGCTGGTGGCGCGCTGGGCCTGGCCGGTATAAACGACTTCGGCGATCAGGTCGACGTCAACAGCGTGGTTGATGGCCTGACGGACGAGCGGGTTGTTGAACGGCGGCTTCTCAGTGTTGAAACCGATGTAGGCGGTGGACAGGGTGCGGACTGCGGACAGGTGCACACCGGCTGCGTTCTCGGCGCTGCGGGCAGCGGACGGCGGCAGGGTGTAAGCGATGTCAACGCCACCGGTCTCAACTTCGATGCCACGGACGGTGCCGTCGGGAATCGGGCGGAAGACCAGGGTCTGCGGAAGGACTTCGCCGCCCCACCAGTTGTCGTTGCGCTGCAGGACTACACGGTCAGCGGTCTGCCAGCTGTCGAACACGAACGGACCGGTACCGACAACAACGCTGGTGCCGTAATCAGCACCGGCTGCTTCGACGACGCTGCCGTTCATGATTCCGAGGCTGGAGTGCGCCAGGTGGTTCAGGATGGGCGCGAACGGGTAGGCCAGGTCGATCTGGACGGTGTAGTCATCGACAGCAGTGACCGACTCGACCGAAGCCAGCAGGAAGGCCGACTGGGCGGGCAGGCTGACGAAGCGGTCGTAGGTCCAGACGACGTCATGAGCGGTGAAGGCGTCGCCGTTGTGCCAGGTCACACCCTGGCGGATGTTGAACACCCAGCTGGTGTCAGAGACGGCTTCCCAGCTCTCGGCCAGGCCCGGCTCGATCTCGAGGTTCTCGTTCTGGACGACGAGGGTGTCGTAGATCTGGCGTGAGATCTGCGAGGTGGGCTGGTCGTTGGTGTTGTGCAGGTCGAAGGTGACGGGGTCGGCACCCATGGCGACCGTGATGGTCTGGGCACTGGCAGCGCTGAACAGCAGGCCGCCGGCGGCAAGTACAGTGATGAGTTTCTTCAAGATTTCCTCCGTTTGAATAGGTTCAGTGTCGTAGCCGGTTACTGTCCATTACCCGGCTCAGGGTCCGGGCCGCAGTCAGTCTGCGGATGGATGCAGGTTCTCCTTGCGGTAAATCACTGCTCCAGATTCTCCCTCCTGATCCGTGGGTGCCGAACGCACCCGGAATAACACTTGAACAATCATCTTAGCAAAGTGAAATGAATCACGGTGTCACCTCCGGTAACTTCGGCGGATACAGTTACCGGACACACCTGTGACGTACCGCAGCGCTCCGGAACGGGCCCGTGCCCTGTGCTACCATCGTCGCAGCGATGCACCCGATCACCGTACCTGCCGCCCTTCGCACTGCTTTCAGCGCTGCCCTGCTGCTCGCCGCACTTACCGGCTGTCTGAGCAGGGAGGAGTCGTTCGAGGCTGTCATCTCCATCACTGAACCCAAAGCCGGCACGGCCCGGTCCACCGAACAGATCGACGTTTACGGCTACGCGATGGACGACAACGGCATCTCCGCCATCCGTGTCGACGGCACCGACCTGTTCAGCACACCCCAGTTCGCATCAGAACGCGGCAAGAAGCTGGTTCACTTCGGTTTCCGCGGCCAGGCCCGTGGCGAGGGCGAGCTCACCTACCTGATCGAGGTCGTCGACGCGGGTGGCAACATCACCTCGCTCAACTACTCCCTGACAGTCGACATCACCCCGCCGACCCTCGAGCTCACCGCCACCGCGCTGGGCCAGGGAGCTTTCAACCTGACCGGGGTCGCCCGCGACAACATGGCCGTCAGCGTCATCCGCATCGGCGGCATCCCCTATACGTTCGCACCCGGCCCGGAGGTCAGTTTCGACCTCCCGAACATCACCCCGGCCACCAGGGTCATAGAGGTGGTCGATGCTGCCGGCAACATCCTGACCAGGGAATTCTGAATGACTGAACAACCGCCCCAGCCACCCACACCAGTTGCTCCTCCTGCTGAAGACCGTCTGCCAGTTCACGCCGGCCATGGCAACCTGCCGGTCCGGATCACCCAGCTGCCGGTCCACAGCAGTGAGGTTCTTGAAGGCATCTCCCCTGCCCGTACCGTCGAGATCGAATCCGCGCACGGCAACGCCGACCTGATCCGCGTCCTCGACATCCTCGGCATCGGCGGCCCCTTCCGCACCCTGACACCCTGGGAGCTGGAGGACGAACGCGGCCGGCACCTGCTCCACGCCGGTGGCTACGCCGCAATCCCCTTCGGTGAGAACTACCCTCCTCTCGTGGAGTTCATGCGCGACTACCTTGAGAAGTCCCGCTACATGGGCTTCGCACAGCAGTCAGCGTCCGACTGGCGCGCCGCCCTGGAAGCGAACCTGGTTGCACTCCTTACCAGTTTCGCACCCAGCCACCACGACTCGCAGGTCTTCTTTTCAAACAGCGGGGCAGAAGCAATCGAAGCCGCCCTCAAGTTCGTCAGGGCCGCCCGTCCCCAGGCAAAAACCGTCATCAACTTCACCCGCGCCTATCACGGCAAGACTTTTGGCGCACTGAGCCTGACTCCCAACGACGAGTACCAGGCACCGTTCCGTCCCCTTTACGGCGACGTCCGCACGTTGCCTTACGGTGACGCCGACGTGTTCGAGAACACCGTACGGACCCTCGGCCCCGACACCATCGCAGGTGTATTCCTCGAGCCCATCCAGGGCGAAGCCGGCGTCGTGATACCGCCTGAAAACTTCCTGAAGGATGTAGGCGCCATATGCACGCGTCACGGCATTCCCGTCGTGGCCGATGAGATCCAGTCCGGCCTGGGCCGCACCGGCAACTGGTTCGCCTCGCTCGCCGCTGGCCTGGAACCCGACATAATCACACTCGCCAAGCCCCTGTCGGGTGGCATGGTGCCGATCGGCGCGACCATCGCCCGCAAGCCACTCGTCCGCAAACTGCTGGGTGGCCTTGAAAGCAAACGTCACTCGAGCACGTTCGGTGGTGGCAGCCTCGCCGCAGCGGTCGCAGTCCGGGCCCTGGAACTGATCATCGAGGAGAACCTCATCGAGAAGTCCCGCGTCAACGGCGCACGCGGCCTCAGGCGGCTCAAAGACATCCAGCAGGCCTACCCGAACTTCATCACCGAAGTACGCGGCAGCGGCATGCTGTTCGCGATGAAGCTCAACAACGTCGTCAACCCGCGGCTGCTGCCCGGCCAGGAGGAACTCGTTCACATGCTCGGCAGCGTGCTCACCCTGCGTGAGATGCACATGAACGGCGTCCACGTCTGCTTCTCCCTCAACCAGTCGCAGATCGTGCGACTCACCCCAGCACTGAACATGCCGGACCACCTGTTCGAGGAGATGTTCGACCGGGTCGAGAAAACCGCCCGGGCGAACCGGGGCAGCTGGCGCATGCTCCCACGCATGCCGGTCGGCAGGCTTGCCCGGCTCGCGAAACTCGCTCTCAGCAAGAACTGACCACATCCCATACGAACACAGGGTTTGGGGCCCGGAGGTTCATCCTCCGGGCCCCAAACCCTGTTACTCAGTTGAAGCGGTTACTCAGCGGGCCTGGGCGGAGAGCAGTGCCGCCCCAGCCGCCGGAGCCACGTCCAGAGCCTGCTGGGCAGTGGTGTCCTGCAGAACCGCACGCACAACAGCGTTACCGAGGATGTCGAAGCGGATCTGCTGCCACTCAGCCAGGTTCGGCTCGAACTGCGCGAACGGCAGCTGGTCGACGATTGCATTGAAGTCAGGGTTCTCGGCCAGGTAGTCCTGGTAGGTCGCCGTGCTGGCAGCCTCATCACCGAGCGGAGCGTAGGCGGTCGCGACCGCGAACACAGCGTTGACTTCCGGGCTGGTCAGGAAGTTGATGTAATCACGGGCCACAGCCTGCTCGGCCTCGCTTGCACCGCTGAACACCAGCAGGTTGGTACCCTGGAAGACGCTCGCGCCGGGGTTGCCGTCGCCGCTGCCGGGCATCGGGGCGATGCCGACGTCGAAGGTCGCGTTACGGATGTAGTAGGTGTAACCGGCGCTCGTGTCGGTCGAGAAACCGTAGGTGCCAAGGCTGAAGCTCTCGTTGATGAAGCCGTCAGTGATCGGACGGGCGATCTGTGAGTTGTAGCTCATATCAACCAGCAGCTGCAGCGCGGCGACACCAGTCTCGCTGTTCAGCACCAGGTTGCCGTCCGCGTCCCAGTACTCGCCACCCATCGAGAAGAACCAGTCCTCGTACGTAGCCAGGTCGCTCGGGCTGAACCAGTACACCGGTTCACCGGTCATCAGACGCAGCACTTCACCGGCGGTGTTGAACTCCTCGACGGTAGTCGGGACACGGACACCGTCTTCGTTCTGCGGAATGCCGGCCGAAGCCAGCTCGGCGTCATACTCGAGCAGCAGATCACGGTTGAAGTACAGAAGATGCACGCTCTTGTTGAACGGAACACCGTACAGCACACCATCCCAGGTCACTGCTTCGAGGAAGTTGTCGTAGATGTGGCCGGTCTCGATACCGAGTGCGCCAAGATCTTCCACGACACCTGCACGCAGGTAAGTTGCGATGTTGTTCTCGTAACCCATTGCGATGACCGGCAGGTTGTCGGCGGCCGAAGCGGCAAGAATCGCGGTCGACAGGTCAGTGTAGTTGCCCTGACCGACGGTCCGGACGCACACGTTGCCTTCGTTCTGACGGTTGAACTCGAGGGTCAGGTTCTCCAACGAGGCGCGAAGGCTCCCACCAGTGAAACCATGCCAGAACTCAACGGTCACGGGGCTGCTGGCGCACAGGGCATCAATCTGGTCCTGCGCCTCCTGCTGCGCAAAGCCAGTACCGACGAGAACCAGACTCACGGCAGCTGTAGCGAATTTTCTGAACATATCTGCACTTCCTTTCAGGGGTGGCTGCTCAGGGCACACGCCCTCAACTTACCTGATTATTGTGACAGTCCACCGTCAGGCCCGTGTCAATGTTCACTTAAGGCCCGACCTCGCTATGCCCTGGATGAACTGTTTCTGCACGAAGAAGAAACCGATGATGATTGGCAGGATCGCCAGCGTCGACGCAGCCATGAGTGCCCCATAGTCAGTGCCTGCCTCATCCACGAAGTAACGCAGACCAACCTGTATCGTCCGCATCCGCTCACTGTTCGTGACGATCAGCGGCCACAGCAACGCGTTCCAGGAGCCGAGAAAAGAGAACAGGGCATACGTCACAAGACCCGGTGTCGCCAGCGGCAACGCCACCAGCCGCAGCTGGGTGAACCAACTGGCACCATCGATCCGGGCAGCATCAAACAGTTCCTGCGGCAGCGTGCTGAAGAACTGCCTGAGCAGGAATATGCCGAAAGCGCTCGCTATGAACGGAACTATCAGCGCATAGTACGTGTTGATCCATTCGAGCCGCGCCAGTGTGACGTAGTTCGGGATCAGCAGCACCTCTCCCGGGATCATCAGTGTGCCGATTACCAGGATGAACACGAACTCACGGCCCCAGAATGGAATACGGGCCAGTGCGAAAGCCGCCAGGCTCGCCACCCCGATACCGAGCAGCACCTGAACGATCGCCGTGAATGCCGAGTTGAAGAAGTACCAGCCGAATGGCGCCGACCGCCAGGCAGTGACGTAGTTGCTGAAAACGTAGCCGAGAAGGCCCGGTGAGACGTTCTCGAATGTGACTTCCTGCCAGTTGCGCGTGTTACGGACGCCATCAGCAGCCAGCGATGACGCTTCGTAGCTGCTCGTCCGCGGGATACGCAGCTGCAGTGGCAACCGGCTGAACTCCGTATCACCTGTGTGTTCCAACCGGACCAGGTAGGTCTGCTGAGAACCTTCACTGCCAAGCGGCAGTACCTGTGCAGACGTCTGATCGCCAAGCGGGAAACTCAGTACTCCGGCAGGACGCGGCACCACCACTTCGAAGCCGACGCCAGGTTCCGTCTCAGTTACAGTCACTTCAAACTCAAGCGAGCCACCGGGATGCCACCCGCCCGTCAGGGCCCCCCTGATCGTCCCACCAGCGCCTTCGCGTCCCATGGCCCAAGCAGCCGCCCAATTGCTCGGGTGCATCTTCTGAGGCACCAGAATCGGCTCTGCCTGTCCGGCTTCCTGCCGGGTCTGCAGTGAGGTCGAGATCATCCAGTAGAACGGGAACACCATGATCACGGCACCGATGATCAGGATCGCGTAGATGAGGAAGCGACCAAGCGCGGTCCGCAGGCTCATGATTCGCCACCCTGCGAGAACATCCGTCTCTGCAACAGCGTCAACGCAAGAGTGAGGATGAACAGGATGAAGGCCAGCGCAGACGCGTAACCGAAGTCAAAATCGCGGAACCCCTTCTGGTACAGGTACATCACCACGGACAGCGTGTCATTCAGTACACCGCCCGTCGGAGTCATGATCAGGATCTGGGTGAAGACGTTAAGTGACCCGATCAGGCTGATGATCAGCACGAAGAAGGTAGTCGGAGCGAGGAGTGGCCAGGTGATGTACCTCAGCTGATGCCACCAGTGGGCACCGTCGATGCGGGCAGCCTCGTAATACTCCTTGGAAATCGACTGCAGCCCGGCCAGAAAGATCACCACGTTGTAGCCCAGAAAGTTCCAGATGCTCATGATCATGATCGACACGAGAGCCACGCTGGGCCCGGCCGCATTACCAGACAGCTGTACTCCGAATGGTGCCAGCAGCACGTTGAAGATGCCCGTCGGGTTACTGGTCCAGCGGAAGTTCTCAAGACCGAGTACATAGTTGAGCAGACCGAGTCCCGGATTGAAGATCCAGCTCCACACTGCCGCAGCGGCGGTCAGTGCGGTGATATATGGGAGAAAATATGCCAGGCGAAACAGTGCCAGACCACGGATCTTCTCGTTCAGCAAAATCGCGATGAACACCCCGAGAGCGATACTGACAGGCACGGTGCCAATCACGTACCAACCGGTGTTGATCAGCGACTTGATGAACAGCGGGTCCCGGAGCGCGATCACATAGTTCTCCAGGCCGACAAAGGTCGCAGTTCCAAGGTAGTTGAAGTTCCGGAAAAGGCTGATCCACAGTGCGTTGAACGCAGGCAAGTAGATCCAGATGAGCATCAGCATCAGCGCCGGCAGGATGAACAGCCAGCCACTCAATTGCGTCAGTGTCAACTCACTCAAGTTGCGGCGATGAACAGTGTAGAGGAGACCGATCGCGACTATGAGCAACATTGCTGGCAGGAAGCCGGCCGCATCTGTAAGTTCAGGGGCAGCCGCGATACCCGAAACCGCAACCACCAGTCTTGCCACTCCGACAACTGCAGCCAATAGTGCTGCAGCCACAGCTGCGGCAAAGCCGAACGCGGCCGGCTGCTCAGCCAGCTGACGACGCTCCTGCCACACATGACCAAACAAACGGAACAGCACAGCAAGGGCCAGTGCGGTGGCACCGAAATTGAACCAGGTCAGTACATGTCCAACCCCGGAACCGACCAGATCGAACTGGTCAAGCACCGCTACCAACAGTGCTCCAAAAGCTGCGATAAGTGAACTCAGCCAGACCCGGGCCTGGTGCCTGGGCTTTCCGCGGACTGCGCCCCGACCGCTGATCAGCATGCTCATAGACGTACCCGCGACATGCGGCCAACTATAACAACTGATGCGTCAGCGAACGACCATCAATTTACGACCAGATTCATGTGTTGAAGACACAAAAGAACGGCGCGGGATCATAAAGATCCCGCGCCGTAAGTTGCGTCCTTGAAAATCTGCGTGCTCCTACGATAGCTCCTTAGAAAGGAGGTGATCCAACCGCACCTTCCGGTACAGTTACCTTGTTA
>CAYPKV010000034.1:0-19208 GCA_964411415.1 uncultured bacterium | reverse complement strand
GAAGCCGGTGGTGACTTCGCGGACGTCGTCCTTGAAGCGCCGCAGCATCGCGATGGAGCCCTTGTAAACCTCGCGGCCATCGCGGATGACGCGGGCTTTGGCACCGCGGCGGACAACACCGTCGGTGACGTACGAACCAGCGATGTTGCCTTCGCGCGGCACGCGGATGACCTGACGGACGGTGGCGTGGCCGAGAACCTGCTCTTCGTATTCGGGTTCGATCTGACCGCGGATCATGCGCTGCACGTCTTCGATCAGCTGGTAGATGATGCGGTAGCTGCGCAGCGGGATGCCCTGCCGTTCAGCGGACTTGATCACGCTGCCGGGCGGGTTCACACCGAAGGCGAACACGGTGGCGTCGGCGGTGCTGGCCAGCAGAAGGTCGCTCTCGGTCGGTGCACCGACTTCGGCGAGCATGATGTTCAGGTCGACTTCTTCGACACCTTCGGCTTCCTTCTCGAGCACTGAACGCAGTGCTTCGAGGGAACCCTGGGTGTCAGCACGAAGGATGATGTTGAGCGTCACGGCGCGCGACTTGCCGAACAGGTCGGCGAGCGTGATGTTCTTGCGGCCGATCTCGCTGCGCTCGGCTTCCTTGCGCTGCTCCTCACGGCTGGCGGCCAGCTGCTTGGCAGTGGCTTCATCCGCTGCGGATTCTACCGGGTCACCGGCGACGGGCTGCCTGCTGAAGCCCAGCACCTGGACCGGCGTGGCCGGACCGGCTTCCTTGACGGACTGGCCGGCATGGTCGGTCAGACGGCGGATGCGGGCCCATACTTCGTCGGAAACGATGTAATCGCCGACCCGCAGCGTGCCTTCCTGCACGAGCACGGTGGCGAGCACGCCAGCCTGCTTGTCCAGCACCGATTCGATGATGATGCCGCGGACGTCTGCACCGGGGTCAGCCTTCAGGTCTTCCAGTTCAGCGACCAGCGAGATCATCTCAAGCAGGTTGTCGATGCCGGCGCCGGTGCGGGCGCTGATCTCGACCGTGACGGTGTCGCCACCGTAGTCTTCGGAAACGAGTTCGAGCTGCATCAGGTCCTGCTTGACCCGGTCGGGGTTGGCCTGAGGCAGGTCGGTCTTGTTGATCGCGACGATGATCGGCACGCCGGCAGCGCGGGCGTGGGCTACGGCCTCACGGGTCTGCGGCATGATGCTGTCGTCGGCGGCGACGACGATGACGGCGATGTCAGTCGCGTTGGCGCCACGCTGACGGATCGTAGTGAACGCTTCGTGACCGGGGGTGTCCAGGAACGTGACCGGCCCGTTGGGCGTCTCAACCCGGTACGCGCCGATGTGCTGGGTGATGCCGCCGGCTTCCGCGGCAGCGACCTTGGCCTTGCGGATGTAGTCGAGCAGCGAGGTCTTGCCGTGGTCGACGTGACCCATGACGGTGACGACCGGAGCGCGGGGCTGTTCACCGGTGCTGCCGGCTTTGGCACCCTTGGCCTTCTTGCCCTTCTTGCCGGACGCTGACTGGGCGGCCGGAGCCTTCTCAGCAGCGGGTGCCGGGGCGGGCTCAGCCGCAGCTGCCGCTGCGGGCTCTGCTGCGCTGTCCTGAACCAGCTGCCTCACCGCCTCGGCAGTTTCTTCATCCAGGGTGCTGGAGTGCGACTTGTACTCCACCCCCATCTCATCAAGTATGTCCAGCATGGCCTTCGTTTCAAGATCCAGGTCTTTGGCCAGCTGGTAGATCCTTACCTTCTCAACTTTCTCAGACATTCAGCCCTCCGTTCTTCTCATCACGCAGGCCAGACAGTTCCTCCGCGATCCGTGCAGCCTGGGCGCGGAAGAACCGGCCCAGGCCTTTGTTTGTCCTGCATTCAGGGGCGTGGCACAGCCACGCGCCGCGACCACCGGAGCTCCTGCGGCCCAGGTCAAGCTGCCACTGCCCGCTGTCATCGCGCCGGAAGCGCTGCAGCTCGGACTGGGGCAGTGACCTGCGGCAGGCCACGCACCGCCTGAGCGGTACGTGCCTCTGCCTGACCGGTGCGGAACTCAGGATTCGCTGCTCCCTTCGCTTTCAGCTTCGGTATCAGCCACTTCAGTTTCAGCAGCCGGTTCTTCTGCTGTGTCGCCACCACCGAACAGTGCGTCGAAGGCAGCCCGGGAGCTCTCGCTGGCCACGAAGTCTTCGGTACGGCTGGCAGCAGCCTGCATGGCGGCGTCCAGGTCACTGACCGTTTCGGATGCAGCCAGGTCGATCTTGTAACCGGTCAGCTTGGCTGCCAGGCGGACGTTCTGACCGCCCTTACCGATGGCGAGCGACAGCTGGTCGCTGCCGACGGTGACGTTCGCTTCGCCGGCGTCCGTGTCGATCTCGATCAGGCCGACCTTGGCCGGTGAGAGGGCGTTGCGGATGAACTCACGCGGGTTCGGGTCCCACATTATGATGTCGACCCGTTCCCGCTGCAGCTCGGACGTCACAGCCTGGATGCGGCTGCCGCGGTGACCGATACAGGCGCCGATGGGATCGACGTTCGGGTTGGTGCTCGTGACCGCGACCTTGGAACGCTGGCCGGCTTCACGGGCGATGGCCTTGAGCTCGACGGTGCCGTCGTTGACCTCGGGGATCTCCTGCTTCATCAGGTACTCGAGAAGCTCAGGCGCGGCGCGGGACACGAGGATGCTCGGTCCGCGGGCAGACAGTTCGACGTTGACGACGTACACGCGCAGGCGCATGCCGACCATGTACCGTTCACCGGGGATCTGCTCTTTCGGAGGCAGGATGGCCTCACCACGGCCCAGGTCGACGAACACGTTGCGCTTGTTGTCGGTGCGTGACACCACTGCGGTGAGCACGTCGCCGGCGCGGTCCTTGTACTCCTCGTAGACGATGGAGCGTTCGGCCTCGCGGATCTTCTGGGTGATCACCTGTTTGGTGGTCTGGATGGCGATGCGGGTGAACTTCTCGGTGTCGACCGGGAACTCCATCTCCATGCCGATTTCGACCTCATCGTCAAGCGTGAGTGCTTCTTCGAGCGAGATCTCACGCACCGGGTCCTCGACCTCTTCAACGACCCGGCGGATGAGGAGGACTTCCATCTCACCCGTTTCAGGGTCGATGGAGACCTCGACCTCTGATCCGACCTGGATCTTGCTGCTGTATGCCTGTTCAAGCGCCTCCTCGAACTTCTCGAGGAGCTCGTCCTTGTTCAGGTTGCGCTCCTGGGCCAGCTGGCCCAGCGCGTCGATGAATTCCCTGTTCACTCTGTCTGCACTCTCCTATTCAGTTGTGACGGCCGTCTTCAGCGTCCGGCCGTGATTACCGTGGTTCAGCGGGCCATTCGGCCAGCCATGCTCCCTGGATCAGTGTGAGCGGAACGGTCCGCTCGGTGCCGTCGACCTCGAAGGTGACAGCGTCGCTGCTGACGGTGCGGATACGCCCGGTGAACGTGCTGTCACCCGTCCGTACCTTCGCCAGCAGGTCATGGAAACGCTCGAAGTGCCTGGCGGTCTGCAGGGGCCGCTCAGACCCGGGCGACTCGACTTCCAGCAGGAAGGCGTCTTCGAAGGGGTCAAGCCGGTCGAGTTCGAGGGCGAACACTTCCGAAGCCAGCTGAACGTCGTTCATCGAGACGACCGCTTCATCAAGCCGGTCTATGCGCACCAGTACGCGGCTTTTCCTGCCCCGTCCGGAACGCTGTACCCTGACTTCAAGCACCTCGAAGCCCAACGGTTCCAGGACGTTCCTGGCCGCTTCCTGCAGATCCATGCTACCTCCGCCCCATTCTTCCCGGGACAACAAAAAAGGTGGGTCCAGGTGCCCACCCGATACGCGGTCGTCGGGATTTTCCTGGCCTGCTCCAGGCCCGGCCTCTGCGCCCATAAGGCGCAAACGCCTGAAATTGTAGCATAAACGGGGACGTCAGTCGGGCCGCCGGCTAACGCT
Organism: uncultured bacterium; assembly: GCA_964411415.1. GTDB lineage: Bacteria > Deinococcota > Deinococci > Deinococcales > Trueperaceae > CALDPK01. The sequence continues at coordinate 15,313 of CAYPKV010000034.1, read as the reverse complement.
TCCCGGCCGCTTCAACCGCCAGCCCGGACCAGCACCGTGAGCTGCCGGATGACCAGCGAATGCTGGCTGAGCAGCACGCGCCATTCGCCCGGCTGGAGCGGAACGTCTGCCGGCAGTGGCAGCACGTGCCGCAGGCCGGTACTGCCTTCATCAAGCCAGATGCTGTCAGAAGCGACCTCACGGCCGAACGGCGAGAACCACTGCACAGCCAGCCAGCCTTCCCGGGCGACGCTCAGCACTCCGACTTCCAGCTGCGGCCGGCCGTCCTGCAGAACGAGCTCAAGCTGCAGGCGCGCCCGCTCCTCCGGCTGACTGCCCTCGATGAGCGGTGGCACGTACAGGGGGCGGCAGGCGCCAGACAACAGGAGCAGCACCACTGCCAGCGCCGCCAGGCGCAGTGCTTTCACAGCGCCTCCGGCAACAGCAGCGCGGCGAGCAGCGCTACCGGAGCAGTTTCAGCCCGCAGTACCCGTGCTCCGAACCGCACGCCGCTGAAGCCAGCCTCGTCGAACGCTGCCAGCTCTTCGTCCGAGAAGCCGCCTTCCGGACCGGTCAGCACGGTGAGCGGACCGGCGTGGCCGGCCATGGCACCGCTGAGGCTGTCGGCCGCCTGTGGATCAGCGAACAGCACGCGTGTGCCGCGCAGTGACGCGATCAGCGCCGGCAGCTTCACGGCGGCGGCGACGTCCGGCACGAGCGCCCGGCCGGACTGTTTGGCGGCTTCCACCGTCACGCGTCTCAGCCGCTCGAGCCTGCGCTCAGGCAGCTCACGGACGTCGGCGTAACGGCTGATGAACGGCCGGAACGAAACCGCACCCAGTTCGGTGCACTGCCGGATCACGTCTGTCAGCTTGTCGCCTTTGAGCAGAGCGACCGCTACCGTGACCGGCAGGGCGGCCTCGACCTCCGCCCGGACCGGCGCCTGCAGCTGCAGCCCGACCCGCAGTCCGTCGACCTGCGTCACCTCACCGCTGGCTTCGAAGCCAGCGCCGTCGAACGCCACGACGGGCTGGCCCGGCTGAACCCGCAGCACCCGCGCGAGGTGCAGTGCTTCACTGCCGGTCAGGGTCACCGGCCCCTCAACGAGGCTGTTCAGGTGGATGCGGTGTACTCGCACAGTGGCTTCAACCCCGGGTGTTCACAGCGCTGAAACTGACCCAGTCGCTGTCGATGATGCGGCTTACATCCGTGAAGCCATGCCCGGCCAGTGCGGCTTCGACCTCGGCCGCCTGTTCGCTCAGGATGCCGCTGAGCAGCAGCTGGCCGCCGGGGCGCAGTTCCTGCCGGTACAGCGGCAGCAGCTGCACGTGCAGTGCCGCGAACAGGTTCGCCACCAGCACGTCACACGGCTGCCTCCTCCGGTACGGCGGTGCGTCACCGACCGTCCATTCGTTGACCGGTTCGCCCGTATCAGGGTCGACGGCGAACGGGTCAGTCCCGTCGAACTCTGCCAGTACCGAATGTTCGAACCGGGCCCGCGACCGGTTGAGGCGGGCGTTCTCACGGGCGACTTCTACGGTTGCCCTGTCGTTGTCGATGCCCGTGGCGCTGGCCGCGCCGAGCAGGTCAGCTGCGATGGCGAGTATGCCTGAGCCTGCACCCACGTCCAGGACGTGCAGTCCACTCAGATCAAGTTCGCCGAGGCGGCGCAGCAGCGAGTGGGTCGTGTCGTGATGGCCGGAACCGAACGCCAGGCCAGGATCGAGCCAAAGCGGCTTCTGACCGCGCTTCAGCGTCACCGGTGCGTGGCTGGGGGTGACCACCAGCGGGCCCGCTTCAACCGGTTCCACCTCGGCGTAGTAGCGGGCGACGTAGTCGATGTCAGGTGCTTCCTGCCACTCTCCTTCGAGCGGCAGGTCCACCTTCTCATCGAACCACGCGACCAGCCAGCCTCCCTCTTCGGATATGCCGGTGCAGCCGTGCTCCCAGAGCAGTGCGGCTTCAGCGCCCTCGAGGCCGTGCTCAGCGCGGGTGCGGAACGTCAGGCTCACGCACTCACCCGTTCATCGCGGGTGATGATCTCGAAACCGAGCCGTTCACCCTCACTCAGGTAGTACTCGATGTCGGCTGAACGCGTCGAGGCCCCGAGCGAGGCCCGGTCGAACGCGCGGGTGGCCGTCATGATCATCGTCTCGGCCATGCAGGCCGGAACCATGCCTTCACCGAAGTGAACGTCGACGACACCGGTGTCCATCGAGCCCGGGGGCCGCACCACGCCGCCGGGTATGACGTGCACGCCGGGCACGTTGCGAACTGACTCGTCAGCGTCAGCGGGCCGGCCGATGTCGAATATCCAGGCGCCCGGTTTGACGTGCTGCTCGAATATGACCGGATCAGGATCGCTGGTGGCGGTGATGACGATGTCGGCGTTGCTGGCAGCAGCGATGTCGGTGCTGACACTGATGCGCAGGTCCGGGTATTTCTTCGCAAGCGTGCCGGCGGAGCGCTCCAGCCGCTCCAGGTCACGGCCGATCAGTACGAGCGAACCGACTTCAGCAGCGATCGAGCGGGCGACTCCGAAGGCCACGACACCGTTGGCGCCGATCACGGCAGCCTCAGCGTCCTGCAGTGAACCGCCCGCTTCGCTGAACGAGCGCAGCAGGCCCGGTACGGCGGCCTTGACGGTCGCTGCTGTGTACGCACCGCCGTTCGTTATCGCGATGTCGGGTACGGCTTCCTGCACTTCAGTGCCTTTGTTGCCGACCGTCGACCAGAACGCACCCAGGCCGAACGCCTCGGCTCCCAGGTCGCGGGCGAAGTGGGCGGCCTTGATGGCGATGCGGGTCGCCAGTTCCTGCTCGGTGCGGATCATGTCCGGCAGCAGGGCGCCCGTGATGATCAGCACCCGCAGTTCACGTCCGTCCGGCAGTTCGATGCCTTTGAACTCACCGTGCAGCAGCGGGTTGATAAACGGCAGGATCCTGCGCAGGCGGGCTTCGTTGACGATGCCGCGCCGGTACAGCCACTCAAGCCAGCGCAGGCTGCGCGGCTGCCACAGGTCGTCGATGCTGAGCGGGTGCACCATGAAGGCCGCCCGGACGATACGCGGGTCGCTGCCCAGCACGGGCGGCGGGTCACCCAGCCGCGTCTCGGTCCGGTCGATGATGCGGGCGATGCTGGCTTTATGCCGCCAGGCAGCGAGCACCAGGATGAGCACACTGCTTACGAGGAACACCGGTCCGGCGCCGGAGAGGGCGACTGCTGCGGTCAGGCTGAGCAGCCCGGTCAGGGTCGCCAGAGCAACGTAGCGGGACAGGGCCAGCACGAGTGCGAACACGCCGACCGTGAGCAGGCCCAACCAGAACGGCGCCGTGCCGGTGACGACCAGCCCGGTGAGTACCCCCAGCAGCACGCCGTTGCCGCGGCCGCGGACGCTGTGCCGCAGTCCGGCAACAGGCAGCGGGTACAGGTGCCCGGCGAACACACCGAAGCCCGCAGCCGGACTGCCGGCCGTCAGGGCGACAGCGGCCACACCTTTGAGCAGGTCCACGAGCAGCGCGGCAGTCGCGAGGCGCGGGCCAACGAAGCGCATCACGTTCTCTACGCCCATGTTGTGGGCGGCGAATGAGGCTGGATCCCGGCCGCTGAACTGACGGATCAGCAGGCCGCCCAGCGGCAGCGAGCCGATCAGGTAGCCGATGACGGCTGCGGCGATGCTCCAGAGTATCGGATCGTTCATCCGTCCAATCTTAACTGCGCGGCAGGCACGGCAGCCGCCGCCACCTGACGCTGCGGACACCCGCCGGGCCGCCGCTCACCTTAGAATGGGCCGAGTGGAACACAGAGTACCTCCCCAGAACCTCGACGCAGAACAGGGTGTGCTGGGCAGCATAATGCTCGACAGCGAGGCGTTCGGCACCGTTGAAGGCGTGCTGGGCCCGGACCAGTTCTACAAGGAATCGCACCGCCGGATCTTCCGGGCCATGGAGCACCTGTTCCGCCAGGGCGATCCGATCGACATCATCGCCCTCGGCGAGGAACTGCGGCGCCGCGGCGAGCTGGAGTCAGTCGGTAACTTCCCTTACCTGGTCGGCCTCATGGAGATGGTGCCGACAGCTGCCTACGCGGACTACTACGCCAAACTGGTTGCCGAGAAAGCCGTGCTGCGTGACCTGATCCGTGCGAGCGGCACGATCATGCAGCAGGCTTACGATCACTCGCTGCCGCTCGAGGAGATCCTGGACCAGGCCGAGTCGAACATCTTCCAGGTATCCACCGTCCGCAAGCGCGACTCGTTCCAGAGCATGAACATGCTCGTCGGCGAGACGTTCTCTTACATAAACGAGATGCACGCCAACCCCGACCCGGTCTCCGGACTGCGGACGGGCTTCAAGGAACTCGACCAGCTCACTGCCGGCCTGCAGCCATCCAGCCTGAACATCCTGGCTGCCAGGCCGAGCATGGGAAAGACCGCCGCGGCACTGACCATCGGTCAGCACGCGGCGATGCGGGAGAACAAGGCCGTCGCGGTGTTCTCACTCGAGATGTCCGCGGTTCAGCTGGTCACCCGCATGCTGTGCAGCGAGGCACGGGTCGACATGGGCCGCATCCGTAACGGCCAGCTGAGCGACCGTGACTTCCAGCGCATCGCGGACACGGCCGGCCGGATGTCGGAAGCGCAGATATATATAGACGACAGTGGCGCGCTGTCCGTGACGGAGCTGCGCAGCCGGGCCCGCAAGCTCAAGGCCGAGCGGGACCTGGGCCTGATCATCATCGACTACCTGCAGCTCATGTCAGGCGGCAACAGCGAGAACCGTCAGCAGGAAGTGTCGAACATATCCCGTGGCCTGAAGCAGCTGGCCCGTGAGCTCGACATCCCCGTTCTGGCGCTGTCGCAGCTGAGCCGCGCCGTTGAGAGCAGACCGAACAAACGGCCGATGCTGTCTGACCTGCGTGAGTCCGGTTCGGTGGAGCAGGACGCCGACCTGGTCATGTTCATATACCGGGACGAGTACTACGACCCGCACTCGGAACACCAGGGAATCGCGGAGATCATCGTCGGCAAGCAGCGGAACGGGCCGACTGGCACGGTGAAACTGCAGTTCCACGGTGCGCATGTCCGCTTCAATGACCTTGCCCCCGGCAACTGAACTCAGCTGATTCCCCGGTATGCGAAATTTCTCCGGGAACGGTGAGACCACCATGATAGACTTCGTCAGGTAAACGAGGAGGAGAAGCTATGGCCTCTCTGCGGGAGCGGTTCTCGCGCCTGTTCAAACCGAGGATTGATGCCATCGGACTGGAAGTGGGAACGAGCGCACTGAAGGTCGTTGAACTCAGGGCTGGCAATCCACCATCACTCGTCTCTCTTGCGCTCCGGCCGATGCCGCCGGGCCTGATCCAGGACGACCAGGTGGTCGACGCAGCCGGCCTGGCCGGCGAGATCAAGGCTCTCCTTTCGGACGCTGGCATCAGCCAGCGTTCCGTTGTGACGGCCGTGAGCAACCGCCAGGCGATCACCAGGAACATACTGCTGCCCAAGATGTCGCTTCAGGAGCTTGACGAGGCGATCAAGTGGGAAGCCGAGCGCTACATCCCCTTCCCGATCGAGGAGGTCGTCCTTGACTACTACGTCCTGGACAACCCTTCAGACATCGAGGACGGCGGTCAGATCGAAGTCGCCATCGCCGCAGCGCGGCTCGACCTGGTGAGCCAGCAGGTCGAGTACCTGAAACGTGCCGGGCTTGAGCCGGTCGTCATCGACATCAAGCCGTTCACGCTGCTCCGGTCGCTGCACGGTTCGCTGCTCGGTGAGCATCTGACCCGCTCCACCCTGTCCGGCAACTCGTACACGGAACGGGATGAGGTCGGTGTCGTCGTCGAGATCGCCGCATCGAACTCCACCATCACCCTGGTCCGCGGTGACCGGGTACTGATGAACCGCAACATCAGCGTGTCCGGTGACGATTTCACTGCCGCCATCCAGCGGACGTTCGGCCTCGACTTCGACACGGCTGAGGAAGTGAAGCTCGACTACGGTACTGCCGCCATCCCCACCGAGGATGAGGAAGAGCTCCTCAACTTCGACATGAAGCGTGAACAGTTCAGCCCCAGCCGGGTGTACGAGTCGCTGCGGCCGGTGCTGGTCGACCTGACCACCGAGATCCGGCGCAGCCTGGAGTTCTTCCGGGTTCAGGCCGGCGACGCGAACATCAGCCGGGTCACCCTCACCGGTGGTGGCGCCAAGCTGCGCGGCCTGACCGGAGCGATCGGCGATTCACTCGGCTTCCGCGTGGAGCTGGGCGATCCATGGCTGACGGTCACCGCGGACGAGAACCGCTTCGACCGGCAGTACCTGACCCGCTACGGTCCGGAGTTCGCAGTTCCGCTTGGTCTGGCGCTGAGAGGGGTACAGGGCCTTGATTAGCGTAAACCTGCTCCCACGCAACCTGCGCCGCGTACGCGAACCAGGTTACTGGCGGCTCCTGTCGATACTCTTCCCGCTGCTCGCCTTCGCAGTGGTGTTCGCCTTCCAGTTCACAGCCAACCAGTCGGTACGCAACCTGGAGCAGGAGAACGTCCAGCTGCAGAACCGTCTGCTGCTGCTTCAGCCTGCCATCGCCGAACAGCGGCAGCTGCAGCAGCGCCAGGTGCAGCTGCGCGACCTGATCGCAGTGGCCAATTCGGTCCGGGAGGGCGCGGTCGCCTGGAGCGCCGAGCTCGGCAACATGCTTGAGTACCTGCCTGCCGTCACCGTCGCCGGCAGGCCCGGCATCGACTTCAGCAGCCTGCAGATGCAGAGCATCTACCCTGCCCGTGCGGACGCGAACCGTTACGAGGGCGCGCCGATCATCGCGGAGATGACCGTCTCCGGCACCGTCGCCGGCACGGCCATCCTCGAGGAGTTCATCCGGGCCCTGGAAGATTCACCTGATTACGGTGTGGCCTTCCAGTCCGCTTCGCGCAACCAGGGTGAAGACAACAGCGACCTCTACTCCTACAACCTGACCATCGGTGCCATAGAAGGGACAGAGCAGTGACCGGCTTCTCACTCAGGAACCTGCGCCAGCGTGACATCGCGCTCATAGTGCTCGTCCTCGTGCTCGTCGCCGCGGGTGTCTGGTACCTGTACATGTACCGCCCGACCATGGACCGCGTCGCTGAACTCGAAGCTGAACGCAGCCGCCTGCAGGTCGAGATCCAGCGCGGCGAGGCTGCTGAACGCAACCTGCCCACCCTCCGTGAAGAAGTCGCCCTGCTGGAGCTCGAGCGCATCGCCTTCCTCCAGGAGCTGCCGATCGAGAGTGAAGTAGCCGGAATCCTCGAGCAGGTGCGACTGTCCGCCGAAGCTGCCGGGCTCGTACTTGAGCAGCTCAGTCAGGGTACCGCCAGTGAGAACATCCAGGATGTCAGGCCGCTCGGTTTCGATTTCGCAACGACCGGCGACTACTCCCAGACGATGACGTTCCTGCAATCGCTTGAAGAACTGCAGCGTTACACGAAGATCCGGCAGGTCAGCCTGAGCAGGTCCGGCACCGAAGAATCTGACAACCCTGACCTGGGCGGAAATTTCTCGCTGACGTTCTACGTCTACACGGGTAATGATCCGGGGGAGGTTCAGTAAGTGGCTGATAACGACACTCCCAACCCGGAATGGCTCGACGCGACACTCACCGACTCGACCTTCCATGAACAGCCGCTGGAAGCGACGGAAGCTACGCCCGTGCCGGAAGACAGCAGAAAGACCGGCTCCGGCTCACGCAGCACCCGCATCCTGCTCGGCGCACTGCTCCTGGCTCTGGCCGGTTACATCTGGTACAGCTTCATATACCAGCCTGCTCAGCCGCAGGTGACCGTCGGTGGCAACGGCACACCCCTCGGCGCTGCCAACGGTGTGACGACCGTCGCACCACGTGTCGCCGGGGATCAGCTGCCTGGCGTAACGGCCCAGCAGCCTGGCCAGAACGGTGCTGCAACGCCGGTAGTCGTACTGCCGCTGCCTGAGTCTGCCCTGCAGCCGGCCCGTGACCTGGAAGTCCTGGACCTGCCGTTCCTGCTGACCGAGTCACCGGCTGATCCGCAGGACCAGCTGGCCGACGAGACCGGCGACGGCACCACCCGGCCCACTGCAGTCCGTGTCAGCGTGAACCCGTTCTCCCCTGTCGTGCTGGCTGCGCCGGCGGGAGGTCAGACCGTGCCTCAGGCTGTCGAACCGGCTGCTTTCCCGACCGAACCTGAGGTCATCGACGTCTCCATCCCTGACGGTCCTGACCAGCAGGCGATAACGAGCATCGCGCCGCCGACCGGTACGGTTGCCGTCCCCGGCACCAGCGCCGGCCAGGCTGCCGAGCCCGTCATCACGCCGGCCCAGGTGCCCGTGCCCACTGTCGCTGCTCCGGCTCCGGCCGGTCAGGCTCAGGCTGCCGGCAGCATCGCCCAGACCTTGCCGCGGCCCCTGCCGGGCCCGTCGATGTCACCGGTGCCGTCGGTGCTGCAGGAGCGCCGTTCAGTCAGCGACGTGCCCCAGCCGAACCTCGCCCAGGTCGCCGCTGTCGAAGAACCGATCGGTGAACCGGCCGCGCTCGTCACGGACCGCATCGCTGACAGCGGTGTCGTCACGCCCGACCCGCTGGAACCCGCTGCAGCCCGGGTGATGCCTTCCGCTGCAGATCCGCTGGTCGCCGGTATCACGCCACTCAGCCGTTACCTGCGGGACAACAACGTCAGCTTCACGGGCATGGTTCTCGGCCCGGTCAGCCAGGGCGTGTTCCGCTCCAGCCTCAGTCCCCGTCCGATGGTGATCGGTCTTGGCCAGGCACTGCCTGACACGGAGATCACCCTCACGGACCTTCGCGGCCAGCAGGCCGAGTTCAAGCTCGCAGACGCTTCTCAATTCCTTACCCTGGACCTCAGGCGGTGATCATGAAAAGACTGGCCCTATCCCTCCTCGTGCTGCTTGGCTCCATGGCCCTGGCGCAACCCTCTGTCCTTCCGCAGGAAGACCGTTTCGACACTCCGGTGTCGCTGCAGTTCGATGACAGCCTCCCGGTCGTCATCGAGGCACTGGCCCGCTCGGTCGGCCTGGTGCCTGTCCTGAGCGAGGTGCCGGAGACGGTTGTCTACTACAACATCGACGCCGCCTTCCGTACGGTCTGGACCACGGTCCTGGCCCTCCACGATCTCGAGTTCCTGATGCGTGACGAGAACATCGTCGTCGTCGGCCCCGCCAGCTCCATCCAGAAGCTGCGCGACATGGACGTAGCCGCCATCCGTGCAGCCGGTGAGTCTGACGACAGCAGCGCACTGGTGCAGGAGTTCTACGGCGTGCAGAGCGACGTCAATGACATGGCCCAGCTGCTCCGCAGCGCGGTGCCCGGCCTCAGCGTCGAGGTGCTGAGCAACGTCAAGACGCTGCTCGTCCGTGGCACCTCAGCCCAGCATGCCCAGGTGATGCAGCTGCTCAGCCGTTTCGACCGGCCTGAAGACCAGATCCTCATCGAACTGCGCACTTACCGACTCGCCAACGCCCTGGCCTCCGACCTGGCTGCCGTGCTCAACAGCACCCAGACGACGCTGTTCCAGGCTGCCAGCCAGGCCGAAGGCGAAGAAGCTGCCGGTGGCCAGCAGGAAACTGGCGCGCTGTTCAGCGTCACTGCCGATAACCGCACCAACAGCCTCGTCGTGACCGCACCTGCGGCCGTGCAGACCCAGGTGGCCGCACTGCTCCAGGAGCTCGACACCCCGCAGCAGCAGGTCAACGTGCAGGTGCGTCTGCAGGAAATCCAGACCCGCACCGCTGACCGCCTCGGCATCAACATCGCCGGCGGTATCGGTCAGCTGACCGCCAGCATCCTCGATGGTGGCCTCAGCTTCCTGTTCGACCCGCACGCAGCCGTCAGCGCCTTCAACATCGGTGCCGTGCTGGACGCTCTTGAGACCCAGGGCCTGTCACGCCGCGTTGACGACAGCAGCCTGACCGTCCTCAACAACAGCCCCACCAGCATCCAGGCCGGTGGCACCATCCTGATCAGCATCCCCGGTTCGGCCGAGAACATCGAACGCACCATCCCTTACGGCGTGCAGATCGACGTGACACCGCGCGTCGCTGCTGACGGCCGTATCACCCTCACCATCGACGCCCGGGTCGAAGACGTCCTCTCTTCACTCGAGAACCCGTCGCTGCTGGAGCTCGCCACCCGCGCGGTCAGCTCGACCATCACGCTCGATCCCGGCCAGACCGTACTGCTGTCGGGCCTCATGCAGAACCAGTACACGGAGACCGTCAACCAGGTGCCCGTTCTCGGCGCGCTGCCGATCATCGGCAACCTGTTCCGCAGCACCCTCGCCGAGCTGAGCGAGACCGAGCTGCTGATCATCGTCACGGCAGACGTCATCGACTGACCGTTCACGGAGGACCGTCATTGTGCCGCCGCAGGGGTTACTCCTGCGGCGGTTTCTCATGTCGGTGGTCACGCTGCAGATGCTAGGCTTCATTAATGTCAGACAGGAGCCAAAGCGGGCAGCGCAAGTCCCCGCCCGCCTTCATGGAGTTCGAGCGGCCCGTCACCTGGGTGGCGCTCGCCGGCTTCATGGGCACCGGCAAGAGCCGGATCGGCTGGGAACTGTCACGGCGGCTCAGCCTGACCTTCATCGATACCGACCGGGTCGTCGAGCGCGTGAGCAACATGCGCATCGCAGACATCTTCGAGACGTTCGGCGAGGAGACGTTCCGGGATTACGAGACTGAAGTCGTCAGAAGGTCGCTGCGGCTCGACAACGTGGTCGTCAGCACAGGCGGCGGCACCGTCCTGAGGCCCCAGAACCGGCTGATGCTGAAGTCCCGCGGACCGATAGTCGTTCTGCAGGCGAGTGCCGAGACCATATACCGCCGCACCCGCCGCAACAAACGCCCGGTACTGGAGATGGGTGACCCACATGAACGTATCCGCACGCTGCTGGAGCAGCGCAGTGAGGCTTACCGGGACGCGGCATCCATGATCGTGTCAACTGATGGCCGTGACAGCAGTCACGTGGTCGAGGAGATCGTGGAACGGCTGTTCGAATGGCGTGAACGCAATGCCTGAACTGAACGTGGCGTTGCGCCTGCCCGTTGCAGTGAACCCGCCGTACGACGTTCTCGTCGGCCCGGGCCTGCTGCAGCATCTGCCCCGCCTCGTCACGGCGGCGCAGGTGGCCATAATCTGCGACGAGAACGTGGCCACTGCCCAGCTTGGTTCGCTGCCCGAAGCGTTCCAGGAGGCCGGCAAACGTGTTGAACTGCTGGTCGTCGAGCCGGGTGAGGGCAGCAAGAGTCCCGCCGTCTGGGCGGGCCTGCTGGAGCAGCTCGCTGAAGCAGCTTTCAACCGTGACTGCGCCATCGTCGGCCTGGGCGGCGGAGTGGTCACCGACCTGGCTGGTTTCGTCGCCGCTTCCTACCTGCGCGGGGTGGATCACTACAGTGTTCCCACCAGCCTGCTCGGCATGGTCGACGCCGGCGTGGGTGGCAAGACCGGCCTGAACCTGGCGGCTGGCAAGAACATGGTCGGCGCGTTCTGGCAGCCGCGACTCGTGCTCATCGACGTCGACACCCTGAGCAGCCTGCCGGAGCGGCAGTTCCGGCTCGGTGCGGTCGAGTTCTTCAAACATGCCCTCATCGGTAACCCTGGGCAGCTGAGCCTGCTGGGCCAGCGGAGCTTCGGGCCTGCTGCCGGCGCTGAGCTGCTGAGCGGCTGGCTGGCTGAGAACATCGCGGTCAAGGCCCGGGTAGTCGCTGCGGATGAGCGCGAAGCCGGTGAACGGGCTTACCTGAACTTCGGTCACACGCTGGCTCACGCGCTTGAAGGCGCGAGTGCACACCGGCTGGAGCATGGCGAGGCGGTTGCTTACGGCATTCTGTTCGCTGCGCTGATCGGCCGGGCGCGCGGCTTCGAGGACGTGACGCCACTGGCGATGCAGCTGTTGCGGTACGTGCAGCCTGGCCCGCTGGGGCCGCTCGCCCTGCCGGAGCTGCTGCCTTTCATGGCCCGTGACAAGAAAGCCCGTGCGGGCGTGCAGCGCTTCGTGCTGCTGCGCCGCCCTGGTGAACCGCTGCTGGCTGATGACATCAGTGCAGCTGAGCTCGAGTCCGCCTGGCTGGAACTGCGCAGCCTGGTCGAAGGCCTGGATTGGGGGGCGTCGAATTGATACTGGTGCTGAACGGCCCGAACCTGAACCTGCTCGGTACCCGGGAACCCGGTGTTTACGGACAGACCACCTTGCCGGAACTTGAAGACCTGTGCGACAAGTGGGCTGCAGACCTTGGATTGCAGGTCACGTGCCGGCAGAGCAACCACGAGGGTGTGCTTATCGACTGGCTGCATGAGGCAGCCGCCTCCGGCTTCCGGGGTGTCGTCCTGAACGCCGGGGCGTTCACGCATACGTCGGTAGCTCTGCGTGATGCGATCGCCGGGATCGCGGTGCCGGTCATCGAGGTGCACCTGTCCAACGTGCACGCACGCGAGGAGTTCCGGCACCGCAGCCTGATAGCACCGGTGTGCCGGGGGCAGATCAGCGGTTTCGGAGTCGACTCTTACCGTGCTGCCCTGCTGATGTTCGCCCGCAACAGCTGAACGCCCGGTTCAGCCGCGGAGGAAACCAGTCTGCAGTTCCTCAAGTGGTGGCAGGTCAGCGGTGGACTTAAGGCCGAACTCGATCAGGAACTTCTCGGTGGTTACCCAGAGGATGGGTTTGCCGATCACGTCACGGTGGCCTGCGGACCTGATGAGGTCCCGTTCCTGCAGCGTCTCAAGCGTGGAGCTGCAGGACGCGCCCCGGGCTGCTTCCAGTTCACCTCTGGTGACCGGCTGCCGGTAGGCGATCAGCGCCAGCGTCTCCAGTGCTGCGTTGGACAGGCGCGGCAGGGGTGGCGGCGCAAGCACGCCAGCCAGAGCCGGCGTCAGGCGCGGTTCGACCACCAGCCGGTAACCACCAGCGACCTCATCGACAGCCAGGCCGAGCCGGGCTGAGCTGAGCACGCCCTGCAGCTCCCTGATGACCCCTTCGACGCTGTGCTCCTGGTCGGGCAGCAGTGTTGCCAGTTCAGCGGCTGTAAGCGGCCGGCCTGCTGCCAGCAGTGCCGCGCAGAACAGCTCGGTCAGGTTGCTCGCCACTTCGGACACGACTGCCAGTTTACCCCGGGCAGCACGGTTCTCCTGCGCTTCAGCGCTGCATGATGACCTCCAGGCGGGCACCGTGGAGACGCACGGTAACCTCGAGTGCGAGCTGAGGTGCAGCGGTCTCAAGGCGCAGCAGTCCCTGGTCTTCAGTGAGCTTCAGCCAGGTGACCCCGGCTGGCAGCATGGCCACAACCGGCAGGCTGCCGCTGACGGCCGCCTGCTCCTCAAGCAGCAGCATCGCCTGGGTGAGCATGGTCTGCAGTTCCGCCTGGGCCCGGGCGTGGGCGGTCTGGTTACGCACGCTCAGGGCACCGAGCAAGGCACTGAACTGGACGGCAACGGCCATCGTGAACAGCACGGACAGGAGGAGCAGCACCATAACGAGTGCCGCGCCCTGGTGCCTGACCGGGTTCACAGCCGCTCCAGCCGCTGGGGTGCACTGAAGTTGATGTACGCCATGCGGCTCGTGTCCCAGCTGAAGCTGATGCTGACGATGAACGCTGCGATCTCTGCCGGCCAGTCGTCGTCACGGCCGAGCAGCTCGCCGTCAACGGTGACCACGGACGCCAGCTTCAGGTTGGTCACTTCCTGGACGGCCGGCTGTCTGGAAGCGCCTTCCTCACGGCGGTACAGGTTGTACGAGCCGGCTGCATCCCTGGCCACGTCGATGGTCACGTGCCGCTGGACCGGTGTTTCCAGCCACCGTTCCTCCAGGTAGTGCACCCGGAACGTATCGCTTCGGTCCTCGTCCGGCTCGAGGCCGATCTCGATGGTGGGGCCGTCGAACGAACCGATGAAGCCGAGGCCGTAGCCGGCGAACGACAGCTCCTGGATGACCACGTTGCGTGCCACTGTTTCCAGGTGAACACGTTCGTTCATGTCGATCGCCAGCCGGTAACTGTGCAGGCTGCCGCTCAGCAGCTGCCAGACCGCGAGGAGGAGCAGCGCCATGAGCACCAGGCCGGTCAGGACCTCAGGCAGGGTGAAGCCGCGCGCGGGTCTCATGGCGGACCTCCCCTGCCTTGTCGCGTGACCGTGCTGAGCACGAGTGGCTGCGCGGCTGACCCGGCGCTGACAGCTACGGTGATGCGCCGTGCCGGGCCTGAGCCACACTCGAAGCCTGTGACCTGAGCACGGCATGGTTCTTCAGTCGCACTGCAGCTGAGTCCGTGCAGTTCAGCCGGCGGCAGGGCCAGGCACGAACCGCCTGGCTGGCTGCTGCTGAGGCGGTGGTTCAGTTCCGCCTCGGCTGCGTAAAGCAGTCGGCTCTGTGCGTTACTGGCTGCCGTCAGCCTCAGCGCTGACAGCTGGAGTCCGGCGAGGGCGGCAGCCCCGACAGCGAACACGGCCAGTGCCACCAGAATCTCAACGAGGGTGAGCGCAGCCGGGCTTCTCATCTGATGTCGACCTCGGTGCGCAGCCGGCCTGCCCGGGACACGAAGATGCGGGCTTCCAGGTCGCGGTTCGTGAGCGTGAGCGTCTGGTTCGACGCCCCGCCGCCCAGGCACGTACGTGCGTAACCGGTCGGCAGCCAGACGATGCCTTTGCCGACTGAGCCGGGCCGGACGCCACGGTAGTCGCTCAGGTTCAGCGTGCGCAGCACCTCGCCGCTGCTGCACAGCTCAGGCGCCGAGAAGCTGCCGCCTGTGCCCCGCAGCTGCCGGTACTGACTGAGGACGGGATCGAACACCACTGCTATCGGTTCGTTGAGCGTCACGGCCTCGAGCCGCGCCTGACTTATGAAAGTGCGCAGGGCGTTGCTGGCCGGGCCGAGTGGTGAGGGCCACCACAGTGCTGCCAGCACTGCTGCGCCGGCCAGGATCGCCAGCGCCAGCAGCAGTTCAGGGATCGTGATGCCGGTGCGTGCTCGCATGGTTCGCCTCCATGTCGCTGCAGGCCTGTACCTGCAGTCGTGAAGGCTACTGTGCAGCAAACCGGATCAGCTTGCAGCGCCTGCCGGGATGCGAACCATGCAGCTCTGGGCAGTTGACCCGGGGTCAGTTCTCTTCAGTACTGAGCACAGCCAGGAACGCTTCCTGCGGGACCTCGACACTGCCGATCTGCTTCATCCGGGCCTTGCCCTTCTTCTGCTTCTCAAGCAGTTTCTTCTTGCGGGTGATGTCGCCGCCGTAGCATTTCGCGGTCACGTCCTTGCGGTAGGCGCGTACGGTCGCGCGGGCCAGCACCTTGCCGCCGATGGCAGCCTGGACGGGTAC
>CAYPKV010000033.1:749-19223 GCA_964411415.1 uncultured bacterium | reverse complement strand
TAGGCCGGGTCGGTCAGGTCAGCCCAGCTGGTGGGGATCTCCACGCCGGCTTCCTGCAGGACGCCTTCGTTGATGGAGAAGCCGAGCGCACCGGCGTACAGCGGGATGTACTCCTCGTTGATGACTGACTTCAGGCTGGGGATGATGTCGTCCCAGACGGTCGGGATGTACATCTCGGTGATGCCTTCACGGACGGCGACCAGGTGAGGGTCCCCGGTGCCACCGAACCAGACGTCGAAGATCGGGTTGGCAGCTTCAGCGCGCAGGCGGGCCAGCGCGTCGTTCGAGCCGACACGGATGAACTCGAGGCCGTAACCGGTATCAGCGGTGAAGGCCGGGCCGAGAGCCTCGCACCAGGCGAGGTCGGGGCTGCAGAGCAGGTTGACTGTGCCCTCCTGAGCCGATGCGACGGCACCGATGGACAGGGCGGCGATGAGTGCTGCTGCGAACTTCTTCATGCGTTCTCCTTTTCCCGTGACCCAACCCGCGGCACTCTGCCGCGGCACAGGTCTTCCAGTTCCGATGGGGTGATGGTAACTGGCGCCGCGTACCGGCGCAAGTGGTCCCTCTTCACCAAAGGTAAACGTGCACGGTCATGACAGTGTCAGTAGCAGCGCTGTTCTGACTCAGCCGGCCAGCAGCACAGCGCGACCCGGTGCGATGCTGAGCGTCACCAGGTCACCGGCCTGCGGCAGTTCAGTGCCGGCGGGCAGGTCGGCCTGCACGACGCCGTCCTGGCCTTCGAGCCGGAAGGTGCAGCGTTCACTGCTGCCCCTGAACTCAGCGGATTCGAACCGGGCGGTCAGTTCCGTACCGCCGCCAGCGCCAACGCTTATGTCGTGGGGCCGCAGCATGAGCAGCGGCCGGGCCGGCACGGCAGTCAGGGCTGAGCTCACGGTGAGTTTCTGGCCCTGCAGGCTCACCTCAGCAAGGCCGTGCACCGCTCCGGGTTCAAGGAAGTTCGCTTCACCGAGCACGAACGCTGCGAAGCGGGTCTGTGGCAGCCGGTACAGCTCGCGCGGCGCACCGGACTCGACCAGCTGGCCGGCGTCCATCACAGCCACCGTGTCGCCGAGCGAAAGCGCTTCGTCCTGGTCGTGGGTGACGAACACGGTCGTCACGCCGAGTTCCTGCTGGATGCGGCGGAACTCGCTGCGAACGCTGGCCCGCAGGCGGGCGTCCAGGTTGGAGAGCGGCTCGTCCATGAGCAGCACCCGGGGCCGGACGGCCAGGGCACGGCCCAGGGCAACACGCTGCTGCTGGCCGCCGGAAAGTTCATGCGGCAGCCGCTCGCGCAGGTGATCCAGCTGCAGGAAACCCAGGATGGAGTCGACCCTGCTGCGGATCTCAGGTGCGGACAGCCTGCGGAAACGCAGTCCGTAACTGACGTTCTCGAGCACGGTCATGTGCGGGAACAGCGCGAAGTCCTGGAACACCATCGCGGTGTCGCGCCGGAACGGCGGCAGGCCGCGCAGTGAACGGCCGTCGAGCAGAACATCACCGGAATCAGCTTCCAGGAAACCGGCGATGATGCGCAGTGCCGTTGTCTTACCGCAGCCACTGGGGCCGAGCAGCGTAGTTATGCGGCCGGCTTCGATGTCGAGGCTGAACGAATCAAGCGCGGTTGCCGCGCCGAACCGTTTGCCCAGCCGCCTGAGCTCCAGCCGACCGCTCACAGCTGACCGAACGGCCGGAAGCTGCGGCCCAGCACCAGGCGGGCGATCAGCAGCACGGCGGCACCGGTGAACATCAGCACGGTGGCAAGTGCGGCAGCTCCGCCCCAGTAACCTTCTTCGGCCAGGTTGAGGATCGAGACGCTGGCCAGACTGCTGCCGGGTGAGACGAGGAAGATCACTGCGCTGAGCGTACCAAGGCTGTGGATGAACACGAGCATCAGCGAACTGGCGCTGGGCCCGCGCAGCAGCGGCACAACCATGTCGGTGAACACACGCAGCCAGCCGGCACCCAGGTCGCTCGCCGATTCGAACAGGGAACGCCGCATCTGCACGAGGGCGGCTGCCACGATGCGGTAGGCGGTTGGCAGCGAGCCGATCGCCATGCAGATGACGATGAGCAGTCCGGTCCCGGTCAGCCTGAGCGGCCCGTCGTTGAAAGCGAGTACGTAGGCGATGCCGAGCAGCGTGCCGGGGATCGCAGCCGGCAGCAGCGTGCTCAGGTCGAGAAGCGTGCGTCCTTTGACGCGCACGCCGTGAACGAGGAAGCCGGCCAGCAGCGCCACCGCAGTGCACAGGACCGCAGCCAGCGGAGCGAGCTTCATCGTGTTCAGCAGGTCTGCGGAGCGTGCACCCACCCAGCTGAAGTGCCGCAGGCTCGGACTCAGGTCGACGCCCCAGATGTTGGCGAACGCGCCGAGGACGACGGCTCCGAGCTTAAGGACGAGCATGAGCGCGACGAACGTGCAGATCGCGAACAGGGTCCAGCGCAACAGCGGACTGGCGGGCAGCGGCTCATCGAACCTGGCCCGCGACCCGACGGTGGCGTAACGGTCACCGGCGGAGGCCCTGACCTGCAGGAAGTACAGAAGGAGGGCGGGCACCAGCAGCACCAGGCCGAGCGCAGCGCCCCCCTGGAGGTCACCCCAGCCGGACACCCGCGTATACGCTTCGGTGGCCAGCACCCGGAAGCGGCCCCCGAGCAGCATCGGTGTGCCGAAATCGCTCAGCACACTCAGGCCAACGAACAGCCCCGCAGCCAGGATGCCCGGCCGGGCCAGTGGCAGCGTGACGCTGCGCAGTACCGCCAGGCTGCCCGCACCGTAGCCGGCCGCTGCCTGCTCCAGGCTCGAGGGGACCCGTTGCAGCACGCCGACCAGGACGAGGTAAGCGAGCGGGAAGAACGCCAGGGTCTGGGCGAACCAGACGCCGTGCCAGCCGTATATGCTCACCTCGAGTCCCAGCAGACCGCGTGTTATGAGGCCGTTGCGTCCGAACAGCAGGATGAGGGCCAGGGCACCGACGAACGGCGGGGAGAACAGGCCCGCCAGCGGGACCCAGCCGAAGAAGCGCCAGCCGGGGATGCGGAAGCGGGCTACCGCCAGCGCGTAGATGAGCCCCAGGAGCACGGCACTGCAGACGGACAGGGCTGACAGCCACAACGTGTTGAGCGTCGCCGACCGCCAGCGGCTGCTGGCCAGCACGGTACGCCAGGTGTCGACCCCGGGCGTACGCGCCGCTTCGAACAGCGGCAGCAGCACGAACACCGCCAGGAACAGCATGGTCAGCAGCGCGACAGCGACCAGTCCCGGACTGGCGGTCACCCGCCGGAGCGCTGCTGCCCGACCGGTCAATCGACCAGACTGCTCCAGTGTTCCAGCACCTCATCGCGCTGGGCAGCGGCCAGATCGGAATCGAAGTCGATCATGCTGATCGAGGCGGCGGTCACCACGCCAGCGGGCAGGACGACGTCCGGATGGATCGGAGCGGTCAGCGAGCGGTCAGTGAACAGCTGCTGCGCTTCTGCAGACATGATGAAATCGACGAAGCTGTGGGCCGCCTCGCTGTTCGGTCCGCCGCTGACGACGGAGATGGAACCGATCTCACCGCCGGTACCGGGTGGCACGACGATGCTGATGGGCAGGCCTTCAGCGGCGTTGCGGGCAAGGGCGTGGACGTACGAGACGCCGATGGCGTACTCACCGGAACCGACCAGCTGGGCCGGGGCTGAACCGGAGCTGGGGAACTGACCGACCTGCGGGATCAGCGCTTCCAGGTAGTCCCAGCCGGCTGCCTCGCCGAGGCGCTGCAGCTGCACCTGCACGAACAGGTAGGCGGTGGACGATGCGACCGGGTCGGTCACGACGAGCTCACCACGGAACTGCGGGTCGAGCAGGTCTTCCCAGGTGGCGGGCAGCGGCGTGTCGCCGAACCGGTTGCGGAAGCGGTCGGTGTTTATGCCGAGGCCCAGCGCGGTGGTGTGCCAGCCGGTCCAGTAACCTTCAGGGTCGAAGCTGCCCGCGGGCAGTTCCAGTCTTTCGGGCAGCGTGTGTGGTTCGCTGACGCCCTCGTCTTTGAGGGTGATGTGCAGGGTGCTGGGGCCACCCAGGACGATGTCCGCCTGAGGGTTGGCGCGTTCGGCGATGACCCGGGCGATTATCTCACCGGTCGAACCGCGCAGCACGGTCGGTTTCAGGCCGGTCTGCTCCTCGAACAGGTCGGCAAGCGCCGCAGCGTCCTGCTCGTTGATGATGGCGTAGATGACCGGGCCCGCCTGTGCGGCAGCCAGGCTGCCTGCCAGCAGCAGCGAGACGGCGGCGAACCTGCGCAGCAGGCCGCGGGAAAGCGAAAGACGGTTGGTCATGACATCCTCCTGTGGCTGCAGGCATGTTGCCGGCACCGACTAAGATGCTAGCGCGCCGCCGCGGGGCGTGTGTCAGCCGGGGCACGCAGGTGCTTCCGGGCGGTTATCATCAGCCGTGGCGAAACTGTACCTGCTGGGAACAGGGGCGGTCGTATCCGACCCACACCGCAGCACGACGATGCTGGCGGTTGACAACTCTCAGGAACTGCTCCTGATCGACTGCGGCGGTGACGTCGTACCCCGCATGAAGGCCGCCGGCCTGGACCCCAGGCGTCTGAAGCACCTGATCGTCACGCACGAACATGCCGACCACTGCGCCGGTTTCCCGCTGCTGATGGAGCGGCTGTGGGTGGAGGGGCTGCGCGGCGAGTTCCACGTACATGGCATCCCGGAGGCGATCGCCCAGGTCCGCAGGATCCACGAAGCGTTCAACACGGCCGACTGGCCGGAGTTTCCCGAGGTCGTCTGGCACGAGGTCGAACGCCGGCACGGTGCCACCGTCCTCGACGTGGGTGGCTGGCTGGCAACGGCCGTTCCGTGTGAGCATCCCGTGCCCTGCATCGGCCTGCGGCTGCTCGACCGGACGACCGGCACAGGCCTCTACTACTCAGCCGATACGGAACCGACCGCTGGTCAGGCGGAGGCAGCGGCCGGCCTCGGGCTGATAGTTCATGAAGCAACCGGCAACTTCAGCGGTCACTCGAGCGCCGAGCAGGCGGCCCGGCTGGCTGCGGATACTGGTGCCAGCCGGCTCGTACTGGTGCACGTGCCCCCGGCCGGACCGTGGCGGGACGAGGACATGGCTGCAGCTGTGAAGCTGTTCCCGCAGACGGAGATCGGCGACGAAGGCGCCGTCATCAGCTTCTGAACCGGCTTCAGTCGTTGTAGACGAAACCGAACACCCACAGCAGCCAGATGTAGGCAGACTTGGCCACGTGGTAAAAGGCCAGGACACTGAACAGGCCGACCGCGGCCAGGATCCAGGTCAGGCCGCTGAACAGTCCGTAGTTGGCTATCAGTGCCCAGGCGGTCCCACCGGCGATCACGACGGCGATCAGGTAGTTGAGGCCGAGGAGGACGAGGAAGCTGCCGGGATCACGCTCGTAGCGGACACCGCAGTGACCGCAGACGGCTTTCACTCTGATCCAGTTCTCGTACATGTACTCGTACCTGCAGTTGGGGCATTTCCCGTATACGACTGCGGGGATGAACCCGCTCATGGCCTCGCTGAAGTTGTTTAGCGGTGCGTCCTTACCCGTGTTGCTGCGGCGCGGGGGCGGAGCCGGAGTTGTTCCCATCGACATATCCCAATGATAGCCCCGCAGCGCCGGCAGTTCCCGGAAGCGGACAACGCAGGTCGGGCCCGCAGGACACATGCAGTCCTGCGGGCCCGACCGCTTCAGTCAGTGGGAAAGCTCAGTCCATCACGACGCGGTAAACGCGGCCGGTGGTGCCGTCCGGACCGGTGATGGCCGAGGTGAGCATGTAGATCTCGCCGTCGGCACCCTCGCCGAAGCCCATGATGAACTCGTCCAGCCGCTCGACGTGCTCGAGCTCGAGGCCGGTGACGGTGCCGTCGTCAGCCAGGACCGGCTGGGCAACGATGAACGTACCGGAAGCTTCACTGAAGCTCTGACCCCAGTCGCCGAACACGTACTTGCCAGCCAGGGCCGGTGAGGCAGTGCCGCGGTAGACGTAACCGGCGATCACGGTGATACCGATGAAGTCATCCGGGTCGACGCTTTCGCGGGTGTACTCGAACACCGGGTCGATCAGGTCTTCGCCCATCGGACCGGTGGTGGGCACTTCGAACTCAGGCGCGGCGCCGGGGTTCGCCGGATCGAAGGCGTGGAAGCCTTCCTTCAGGTTCCAGCCGAGGTTGCCCGGGCCGCTCACGACGTTGACCTCTTCGAACAGGTTCTGGCCCACGTCAGGGATCCAGATGTCACCGGTCTCGCGGTCGAAGCTGAAGCGGTACGGGTTGCGCAGGCCCCAAAGGTATATCTCAGGCTGCGCTTCAGGTCCGGCGAAGCCGGCTTCACTGTCGAGGCTTACACCGATGAGGGGGTTGTCAGCCGGGATGGCGTAGGGGTCGCCGCTGTTGACGTCGATGCGGAGCAGCGAGCCGAGCAGGGTCGAAACGTCCTGACCGTTGCCGAGTGGCGGATGGCCGTCGGCGACGTCGTTGGCAGCGCCACCGTCACCGAGGGCGATGTACAGGTAACCGTCCGGTCCGAACGCCAGGGCGCCGCCGTCGTGGTTCATCTGCGGCTGGTCGATCTCGAGCAGGACACGCTCGCTGTCGGGATCGGCGCGGTTGGCGTCGTCTGCCGACACTGTGAACACCGAGACGTGCGCAGTGTGGTTCCAGCCTTCCGGAGCACCGTCACGCAGCGGGGCGCTGTAGTGCACGTAGAACTGGCCGTTCTCTGCGTAGTCGGGGTGGAAAGCCAGGCCGAGCAGGCCGCGCTCGTCGTAGCTGGCGCTCAGTTCGACCATGCGGCCGGACAGGTCGATGAACGGCTCCGCGAGCAGCTGGCCGTCCTCGATGATGCGCACCTGGCCGGTCTGTTCGATGACGAACAGGCGGGCGTCGCCGGCGGGCGCGTGGAGCGTCAGCGGCGAGATCAGGCCATCAGCGACGGGCTCGAGCCGCACGTCCTGAGCGAGGGCCGCGGGCAGGATGAGCGCCGCAGTGGTCGCAGCGAGTACAAGGCTGCGCAGGCTGTTGCGTTTGCTGGTCATGCTTGCCTCCATTGTCCGGGCCGGTCTGACCGGAAGGCCAGCCGGGTCCGGAAGTTTTGGTTGCGGTCAAGCTACCATTGTCAGCCACCTATGAACTGTGAGATAAACTGTAATTCAGCGCAGCTCACTTACGTCAGGCAGCAGGTTTCCCGACCAGGGCAGCGGGTTGGACGGCTCAGTGCCGATGCGCATCTCCCAGTGCAGGTGCGGTCCGGTCGACAGGCCGGTGCTGCCGACCTCGGCGATACGGTCACCGCGCGCGACACGCTGGCCGGCTGCCACTTCCACTGTCTCGAGGTGGTAGTAGCGGCTGGTGATGCCGGCGCCGTGGTCGATGACGATGGTGTTGCCGGCCACTTCGAGCCCTTCAGCCAGCAGGACGATGCCGTCGTTGGTGGCGTAAACGGGCGTGCCGGTCGGCGCCGCGAAGTCGGCACCCAGGTGGTAGCTGACGGCTCCGCCGGGCTCGTACTGGCGCGGATCGGCGTAACCGCTTGAGGACCAGCCTTCCGCCGGGGTCAGGAACGGCTCCCGCCACAGTGGTTCGGGCTGCAGGCTGCTCATCGCTTCCGCCAGCCGGTCAGCCTGGGCTGCCTGGTTGTCGTCCGAGCGCAGCGCCAGCGTGTCGGCGCTCAGCTGCAGCAGTTCAACCGCCCGGTCGATGGGAGCAACGGTCCAGCTGAGGCTCTCACTGTGGTCCTGGCCGAACTCATCGGTGACCGTGGCGGTCAGTTCCATCGTCCGGCCCCCGGCTTCGAACGGCACGGCCGCGAAGGCGGCGAGGCCGCCCAGGAACTCCACCGTCGCCAGCGGTTCGCCGTCCAGGCTGATGGTGGCACGATCGACCACGGCCTCCCCGGCAGTGACCTGCAGCCAGGCAGCCAGGGCGTCGCCGGCCATGAGGCTGTCGCCCGCCAGCAGGCGCAGCTGCGGTGCCGCGACACCGGTGACGTTCAGCTCGCGCGTAACGACGTTGCCGGCCCGGTCAGTGACTGTCAGCTCAAGCTGCTGAGCGCCTTCTGCGGCAGGCAGATGCACGCTCCAGTCCGCACCGGCGTTGTCAAGCACGATTCCGCCTGCCTGCAGTGTCATGAGCACGTCCTTGGACGAGGTCACGTGCAGGCCATACAGCTGACCTGCCGGCACGCGCGCAGCGACGGTGACGTCGAGCCGCGGCGGACTCCGGTAGCTGATGAAGCTGCGGACTCCCCAGACGAGCAGGAAGAGCAGGATGAGTGCCAGGATGACGCGGCCGGGTTTGAGTTTCATGTTGATGCTGGCCCTCCCGGCCAGGGACGGCAGCCGGGCTGCCGGTTGAATCAGGTGGCGTCGCCGTCAGTGCTGCGGCTGTCAACGCGGGCCCGCAGTACGAGCAGGCCTTCTACCGTCAGGCCCCGCTCATCGGCGCGGCCGTACTGCCGCTTGGCGCTGTTCGGCGGGATGAAGCGGCAGCCTATGAGCTGCACGAAGTTGCCACGGTGGGCCTGGGCCCGGATCAGCTGCTGCAGCCGTTCGGCGGCTTCCCCAGCGAGTGGCACCGCCTCAGCGCCGACGCGGACGCTGTCTGCGACGGCGATGATCTCCTCCGGGCCGCCCCGGCTCAGCAGCATGTGCTGGCCGTGCGTTCCGGCAACCACCAGAGAATAACGCCCGCGGCGCAGGTCGAAGGGAATCTCATCCAACAGCTGCACGTCTTCACGGACGTTCAGGTCCGGATCCTGGCCCACATGGTCCAGCACCGCACGGTCGATGGCCGTGAGCGCTGAGGTGTTCAGGTCACTCAGCACCCAGGCGCGGCGCAGCAGGTTCGGTGAGGTGCTGCCGGCACCGTCGGTGAAGTCGACCAGTTCCACCTCGGTGTCGCTGAAGCGTTCACTGCGCGCGCCGGCCCGGCCGCGCAGACTCGTCAGCCAGCCGGCCATGGCGCTGATGGCGCCGCTCTCCTGCTCGGACCGCACTGCACGCGGCAGGAACAGGCCCGGCAACAGTTCCGGCAGCAGGTAGAACGCTGCTGCAGCGGCCAGCGTGGCCAGCTGCCACGGCTGTCCGGCTGCGAACCCCGCCCGCAGCAGGAACGCGACCGGCAGGAGCAGCAGCAGCCGGGGCAGGTAGTGCTGCGCACCGAACTGCACCTCCCAGGCGAGCCCGTTGTCGTGCAGGAGCGCCCGGGCCAGGGAGCCGTACCAGGTCTGCTCGCCGGTTGCGACGACGACGCCGGTGCCGCTGCCACCGAGCACGAAACTGCCGGTCAGGCAGATGTTGGGCAGGCTGGGCGGGTCGAAACGGTCGCTGCGGACGGGAGCCGGACTGGCGTCACGGCCGCTGGCGAACTTCCGTTCCGGCTCGCTGTTACCGGTGATCAGCGACTGATCCAGGTACAGTTCATGCGATTCGATCAGCCGCACGTCCGCCGGCACCCGGTAGCCGGCACCGAGCTGCACGATGTCACCGGTGACCAGCTCCGCTGACGGCACGGTGCTCCAGACCGGTTCGGCGTCGGTCGTCTCACGCCGCAGTACGGAGCTGCCCGTGCCGGCCATCTCGTTCAGGGCCAGTATCGTCTGCCGGTTCTGCTGGTTGCGGACCAGCGCGCCCAGCACTGTAAGCAGGATGAGTATGACCGCGATCAGCACACCAGGCAGGCTGGCCGGATCGGCCAGGAACGCCACGACCGTCAGGAACAGCAGGCTGAGTGACTGCAGGTCAGTGAAAGCGGCCCGGAGAACCGAGCGGCGGCGCCTGAGTCCCGGCACCGTCATGCGGTTGTAGCCGCGCCGGACGAGCCGGCGGTTCGCCTGTTCCTGGGTGAGGCCGCGGGTCTCACTGCGCACGCTCAGCAGCGTCGTGGCGATGTCGTCCTGGGCTTCCAGGGCAGCGCGCATCGACAGCCGGGTGACTGTCCGGCCGGACAGCCGGCCTGACCTGCCGCGGAGCCGCGCCAGGAAACCCCGTTCCGAACGTGAGCCGGATTCAGCCATCTTGCTTACCAACATACGTGACGGCCGCGGCCCTCAGGAGTCAGCCACGCTTCGCCGTACGGGCCGCAGCTCACTCACCAGCATGCCGAGCAGCACGAGCAGTCCGCCCAGCCAGCCGAACAGCCCCAGCTGCTCACCAAGCAGCAGCCAGCCGAACACGGCAGCGAACACCGGTTCCAGCACGAATATGAGCGCAGCCGTATGCGGGCTGACCACTTTCTGGGCCGTGTTCTGCAGCACCAGCACCAGCGCGGTCGCGACCACCGCCAGGAAGCCGATGGCGAGCCACACCTGCCCGGACAGCTGGCCGATCTGGCCTGCATGCGGCATCGCCCACAGCCACGACAGCACCGCTACCGGCCATATCTGGGCGGCAGCGAGCTGCAGCGGCGGCTGTTCCCTGACGGCGCGGTCGATCAGCAGGATGTGCACCGCGTACGCGAGGGCCGTCCCCAGGATGATCAGGTCGCCGATGTTGACACCGCCGACGTCGGTAAGCGTCATAAGCGCCAGACCGGCCAGGGCGAGGCCGGCCGCGATCCACACGCGCACCGGCAGCCAGCGCCGGTTGATGATGCCGGTCAGTATCGGCACGAGCACCACGCTCAGGGCGGTGATGAAAGCCCCCTTCGAGGCCGACGTGTAGAGCAGGCCGACCGTCTGACTGCCGTAAGAGACGAACATGACGGCACCGAGGATCAGGCCCCAGCGCCAGATGCCCGGCGCCGGCCGCACCCAGATGAGTGACAGGGCCGCCAGGCTGAAACGCAGCGCCAGGAACAGCGACGGCGGGATGCTGTCCAGCGTGTCCTTGATGATGACGAACGTCGTCCCCCAGATGAGGGTGACGAGCAGCAGCAGCGCTATGCCAACCGGTCTGGTCAACTCCGCGGGGCCCTACACCTGTTCCAGGTAGGTGTAACCGACCAGTTCGTTGTCGTACAGCGCGAGCATCTCGCTGGCTTCGCTCGCAGACAGGCGGTTGTCGCCCGTTGCCTCGGCGATGGTCTCTTCCAGCCACGTGTGCAGCTGTGGCGCTTCGTAACCCATGTTCTCGATCACGCGCCGGGCCTTCTGGCCGTTCACGAACAGCTCGAGCTTCCAGCCGTCCTCATCGACCCGGATGTGCGCCTCGTTGACACGGCCGAACAGGTTGTGGGCCATGCCGAGGGTGTCCTGGTAGGCACCGGTGAGGAATATGCCCAGCCAGTACGGCTCACCGTCGCGCAGGTCATGCAGCGGCAGGGTCGCCTTTATGTCACGCAGGTCGATGAACCTGTTGATGCGGCCGTCGGAGTCGCAGGTGATGTCGACCAGGGTCGTCTCGCGCTCGGGCTTCTCGTTCAGGCGGCTGAGCGGCGCGATCGGGAACAGCGACTGGATCGCCCAGTTGTCCGGCAGCGTCTGGAACAGACTGAAGTTGCAGACGTACATGTCCGCCAGCTGCTGTGGCAGCGTTTCGAACTCATCGGGCACGTAATCCAGGCTGCGGATGACCTTCTCGACCCGCATGAGGATCGCGTAGTAGGCGTTCTCGATGTGGGCGCGCTCCAGCAGGGTCAGGTAACCCAGCTCGAACAGGCTGTGCATCGTCTCCTTGTTGGAGACCGCCTCGTTGTAAACCTCGCGGTAGTTCTTGAGGGTGATGTCCTTGCCCAGGTCCCACATGTCCTGCACCAGGTTGTGTATCTCGCCCTCGAGCGGCGGCAGGCTCACCTTGGAGCGGGTCGGGCCGACCGCATCGATGACGGGGATGACCGCGACCGAGTGGTGGGCCGTCAGCGCCCGGCCGCTTTCGGTGACCAGAACCGGGTGCGGCGAACCGTTGTCATCGCACACCTCCTGGACCGTGTAGACGACCGTGTCGGCGTACTCCTGCAGGCCGTAGTTGCCCGAGGCGTAGAAAGTGGTCTTGGAACCGTCGTAGTCGACGGCCAGGCCGCCACCGACGTTGAGGTACTTCAGGCCGGCACCCAGGTCCTGCAGGTCGACGTAAGCCTGGGTCGCCTCGCGCACGGCGACGCGGATGCGGCGGATGTCAGTCAGCTGACTGCCGACGTGGCAGTGCATCATGACGAGTGAGTCCTCGAGGCCTTCCTGCTTCAGCCGCAGGGCGACATCGACGAGTTCGGCCGCGGTCAGGCCGAACTTGGCGTCATCGCCGCCGGATTCCTCCCACTTGCCGGCCCCGCGGGCGTGCAGCTTGAAGCGGGCACCGATCGCCGGAGTGACACCCATCTCGCGGCTGACGCGCAGGACGCGTTCCAGCTCCGCGTACTTCTCGAGGGTGATGATGACGTTCTTGCCGATCTTGCGGCCCCACAGCGCCAGCCTGACGAAATCGTCGTCCTTGAAACCGTTGCACTGGATAAGCGCCTCAGGGTGGATGTCCTGAACCAGGATCAGCGCCAGTTCAGCCTTCGAGCCAGCCTCGAGGCCGGTGCGGTACTTCGCGCCATACTCGGCGATCGTCTCAACGACCATGCGGCGCTGGTTCACCTTGATCGGGAAGACGCCCTGGTAGGTGTTCTGGTAGCCGGCTTCTTTTATCGCGTTGGCGAAGACACCGTTGAGCCGGTCGAGGCGGTCTTCGATGATCTGCGGGAAGCGCAGCAGCAGCGGCAGGTTATGGCCCCTGGCGACGAGCCCGTCGACGATCTCAGAGAGGGCGACGTTGGAGCCGAGGGTCACTTCCAGCTCACCGTTGTCTGCAGCCCGGAAGAAACCGGCACTCCAGTTGCTGATGCCGTAGATCTCGTCAGCGTCTGCTGCGGTGAACCTGGCCCATGGAATCTTGTCTGACAACCTCAAGCCACCCGTCCGGGCACGACCTGCCCACAAAACTCTGTCTGGTCTGCGCCGCCGGTGAAAGGC
Source organism: uncultured bacterium (assembly GCA_964411415.1). Classification (GTDB taxonomy): domain Bacteria; phylum Deinococcota; class Deinococci; order Deinococcales; family Trueperaceae; genus CALDPK01. The sequence continues at coordinate 6,309 of CAYPKV010000033.1, read as the reverse complement.
CGGAACATCCCAGACAAACTGCGTCAATGTAGCATAGTATGGTGCCGCCGAAGCGGCCCGGATGCGACCTTCGGTCGCCTGCAGGAGGCAGCCATGAACAACCCCGCCAACACCCCCGCCGGCCTCGGCCTGGCGATGCCACCCGAATGGGTCGAACACGAGGCTACCTGGACCTCCTGGCCGTTCGACGATCAGCTGTGGGAGGGCAAACTTGAGGTCGCCCGCCAGGACATGGCGGGGCTGATCGCTGTGATCGCCCGCTTCGAACCCGTGATCCTGAACGTACGTGACGAAGACACCGAAGCCGACGCCCGCCAGCGCCTCGCGGCTGCCGGCGCTGACCTCAGCAACATCACCTTCAACCGCCTGCCGCTGAACGACATCTGGTTCCGCGACAACGGTCCGCTGTTCGTGCGCCACGAAGACGGCCGCGTTGCACTGACCGACTGGGTGTTCAACGCCTGGGGCGGCAAGTACGAGCCGTGGGATCAGGACGATGAAGCCCCGCGCCGTCTGGCCCGCCAGCTGGGCATGAAACGCTTCCCCGTGCCCGCGGTCATGGAAGGCGGCGCTCTGGAGATCAACGGTGAAGGCGTGTGCCTGACGACCCGTTCCTGCCTGCTCAGCCAGGAGCGCAACCCCGAGCTGGACGAGAAGGCCATCGAGAAGCTGCTTGCTGACAATCTGGGTGTGCGCAGCGTCGTCTGGCTCGAAGAGGGCCTGGAAGGCGACCACACTGACGGTCACATCGACACGATCACCCGCTGGGTTGACGACCGGACGATCGTCACCTCGGTCGAAGCTGATGAGGACGACCCGAACCACCGGACGATGCAGCTCAACCTGGAGCGGCTGCACAGCCTGCGCGACCCGCGCGGCGAACCGTACCGCGTCGTGGAGCTGCCACTGCCCGAGCGGCGCATGGAACTGCTCGGCGTGCGCCTGCCGCTCACTTACGCCAACTTCTACATCGGCAACGGCTTCGTCGTCGTACCGACGTACCAGGACCGCAACGACGAACAGGCACTCGCCATCCTCAGCGGCCTGTTCCCCGACCACCAGGTCATCGGCAGCAACGCCACCGGCCTGATCACCGGCGGTGGCGCTTTCCACTGCGTCACGCAGCAGCAGCCTGCCGGCCCAATCTGGAGTGAATCATGAACGCTGACGGCGCCAGCCTCGCAGTCGTGCAGATGCAGTGCACCGACGACCTGAACCGCAACGTCGAAACCGCCGAACGCCTCGTCCGTGAGGCCGCCGGCAAGGGTGCGCAGGTCATCCTGCTGCCCGAGCTGTTCGAGAGCCTGTACTTCCCGCAGCTGGAGCGCGAGGAACTGTTCTCCCTGGCTCACGAGATCGACAGCCACCCGTTCCTGGACCGCTTCCAGTCACTCGCCGCCGAGCTGGGCGTCGTACTGCCGGTCTCGTTCTTCGAGCGGGCCGGTCAGGCGTACTTCAACAGCCTGATGATGTTCGACGCTGACGGGAGCCGCCTCGGCACTTACCGCAAGAGCCACATACCCGACGGCCCGTCCTACGAGGAGAAGTACTACTTCAACGTCGGCGATACCGGTTTCATCACCTGGGATACCCGCTTCGGCCGCATCGGCGTGGGCATCTGCTGGGACCAGTGGTTCCCGGAAGCCGCCCGCATCATGGCGCTGAAGGGTGCCGACCTGCTGCTGTACCCGACCGCGATCGGCTCAGAACCTGCTGAAGCCGGTGCGATCGACACCCAGGCCATGTGGCGCCGCGCGATGATCGGCCACGCCGTGTCCAACATCGTCTACGTCGGCGCAGCCAACCGCTTCGGACCCGAAGGCGACATGACTTTCTACGGCAGCTCGTTCATCTCGAGTCCGAAGGGTGATTACCTGGCGGACGCCGGCCGCAACGGCGAGGTCATCCTTACCGCCGAGCTGGACTTCGCCTGGGCCAGGCAGTTCCGGGCCGGCTGGGGCTTCTTCCGCGACCGCAGGCCCGAACTGTACGGTCCGCTGCTGACCCTGGACGGCCGCAACCGCGGGCCTTCCGGCGACTGAGCTGAAGCTCAGGTCCGCGGCTGGGTGCGGTTCTGCTCCATCTGCGAGGCCTGCTCGCCGAAACGCTGGGCGAATATCTTCATCTCTGCCATGAGCGACTGGTTGTTGGTGGCCCGCCCGTACGTGTCAGCGAGCGAGGCGAGGGTCTGGAAGACGAAGTCGTTCATGTCGTCGACGCTCATGTCATGGGTCCACAGGTCGATGCGCAGGGAGTTCCGGGCCTGATGGTCCCACAGGGCCAGGATCATGCCCCGGGCTTCCTGCTCCCCCGCTGTGCCGGAATCGTCGGCCGCCCAGCGGATGCGCTGGACCGTGTCGTCGGACTGGTCGACCTTGAGCGTGATCGTTGAAGTCTTCATGCCCCGATTGTAGCCGCCCGGCTGTCATACCCGGGTTCAGCACGAATCTGGTGACGAGCTACAGAAAATGAGAGCCGTCACCCGCATCATCCTCCCAGGGCCTGTTCAGGCCGGAAGGAGACAGGACATGCTGGAAACCATCGCGATCATACTGCTGGTTCTGTGGCTGCTCGGACTCATAACCGGTACGACCCTGGGAGGCTTCATCTACGTTCTTCTCGTCGTCGCAGCGGTGATGCTGGTCATCCGGCTCCTGCGTCGCAGCGTGCCCTGAGCGGTCTGCAGACTCAAGCCGCCAGTCTTACGGGGTCCGGGACAGCCCGGGCCCCGTACTTTTCGACGGTCTTGAGCGGCGGGGCGGTGCGCTACACTGGGCGGCATGAGTGAGCTGGATCTAGTGCAACTGGCGGAGAACCCCGATCCGCGGGCACCGTGCCTGCTCCTGCTCGACACCTCCGCCTCGATGGGCGGCGAACCGATCGCTGCGCTGAACGAGGGCCTGCAGGTGTTCAAGCGGGACCTGATGACCGACCAACTGGCCAGGCGCCGTGTGGAGATAGCGGTGATGACGTTCGGCTCCGGGGGTGTGCGGGAGATCCAGAACTTCGTGACGGCCGAGCAGTGGAACCCGCCGCAGCTGAGCGCTGGCGGCTCCACCCCGATGGGTGAAGCGCTGCGCCGCGGCCTGGAGCTGCTGCGGGAGCGCAAGGACATGTACAGGAGTGCCGGCCTGCAGTACTTCCGGCCGTGGGTGTTCCTGATCAGCGACGGGGAACCGACCGACCAGATCGATGAGGCCGCCCGGGCCGCCCGCCAGGAGGACGCCGGTAACGGCCTGGCCTTCTTCGTCGTCGGGGTCGAGCGCGCCAACCTCGAGAAGCTGGGCGAGATCGCCCCGCCATCCCGTCCACCCCTGAAGCTGAAGGGCCTGCAGTTCGCCGAGCTGTTCCTGTGGCTGTCCCAGAGCCAGCAGCGCATCTCGCACTCGCGCGTCGGTGACCAGCTGGCGCTGCCCCCTGTCGGCTGGTCCGAAGTCAGAAGCTGAGCCGGGATTTGCCGGAAACGTCCCGCTACTGGCAGTTGCTGGGTGCGAGCGTCACCGGTCAGGCCCACCTGGAGCGGGGCACCGGCAATCAGGACGCGCTGGCCGCGGCCACCACCGCCGACGGCCGGCTGTGCCTCGCTGTCGCTGACGGTGCCGGCTCGGCCAGCCGCTCGGACGAGGGCGCCCGCACCGCCACCGAAACAGCCATAGCAGCCCTGGCGGCCGCCTCGTCACTGACGGCGCGGGCGGCGCTCGACCTTGCCTTCAGCCAGGCCGTGACTGCGGTCACTGCGCTGGCACGCCGCTCAGGCAGCCAGCCCCGCGAGTTCGCCTGCACCCTGCTGCTCGTACTGGTGACAGCCGACGAGGTCGCTGCCCTGCAGCTGGGAGACGGTGCCGTCATCGCCGAACAGGGCGGCAGCCTGCGCCGGCTCACGCCCGTCTGGCGTTCGGACTACGTGGGCGAGACGATGTTCATCACCTCACCCGGTGCACGTCAGCAGGCGGTGACCGTGAACGCCCCGGCTGAGGACCTGAGCGCCCTGGCGCTCCTGACCGATGGCCTGGAGCCGGTCGCTACCGACCTGCAGAGCGGTGAACCGTTCGCACCTTTCTTCACGCCGCTGTTCAGCTTCACGGGCTCGGCCGCGGACCAGGCGCTGCGCAACCGGCAGCTTGAAGAGCTGCTCGGTTCAGAGCGCGTCCGCAGCCGCACCCACGACGACACGACGCTGCTGCTGGCCGTGAGGTCTTCCCGGTGAAACAGCTGTTCATCGAACGCCCCGGCAACCGCCAGCCGCTCGTGCTGGGCAGCCAGCTGGGCCGCGGTGGTGAAGCTAACGTGTACGCCGTGGCTGACCAGCCCGCCCTGGCCGCCAAACTGTGGCTGGAGCCTGACCAGGTGCAGCGCGCCAAGCTGCTGGCGATGCTGCGGACCGTGCCACAGGACCCGGCCGGCAGCGGCAGCCACATCTCGCTCGCCTGGCCGCAGGGCACCGTGGTCGACGCTGGCGGGCAGGTCATGGGCTTCGTCATGCCTCGACTCGCGACCGGCAGCTACCGGGCGCTGCATCAGATCTATCACCCGGGCAGCCGCCGCACGGCCGCGCCCGGCCTCGGCTGGCACTGGCTTCTGCGCGTGGCCCGCAACTTAAGCGCCACCCTCGCTTCACTGCACGCGGCGGGCTACGTTGTGGGCGACCTGAACGAGAGCAACGTCCTGGTGAGCGACCGCGCCCTCGTCACGCTCATCGACCTCGACTCGATCCAGGTTCGCGACGGTGCCACGGTGTGGCGCTGCCCGGTCGGCAAACTCGAGTACACGGCACCGGAACTGCTGGGCCGCTCGTTCCGCGAGGTGGACCGCCGGCCAGGTCATGACGTGTTCAGCCTGGCGGTCCTCAGCTTCCAGCTGCTCATGGAAGGTTCGCACCCGTTCTCAGGCGTCTGGCAGGGCGACACCGAGCCGCCCGGGCTGGAGGACAACATCCGTGCCCGCCGCTCGCCCTGGTTCGGCAGCCGGCAGCTCAGCGTGCCGCCGGCAGCGCCACCCGCGCGGGTACTGGGGCCGCGGCTGCGGCGCCTGTTCTCACGCAGCCTGCTCGCCCCGGCTTTCGCCCGGCCCAGCGCGCGCGACTGGCAACGGGAACTGGACCGGTTCGAACAGTCGCTGAAGACGTGCCGGGTGAACCCGCTCCACACTTACTCCGCCAGCCTGCCGACCTGCCCCTGGTGTGAACGGCGCCTGAAGCTGGGAATGGACCCGTTCCCGGCTCCGGCTGGCCTACAATCAGGGAAATGACCTACCGAGTTATCCTTTCATGAAGGGCCTGATTCTCGCAGCGGGCCTGGGTACGCGCCTGCGGCCCATCACGAGCCTGCGGCCCAAACCGACGATCGCAGTGGCCAACCGGCCGCTCATCCATTACGCGGTGCAGAACCTGGTCGACGCCGGCATCGAAGATATCGGCATCGTCGTCAGCCACGACACCATCGAGCACCTGAAAGCCAGCCTGGACGGTTTCCCCGGGGCGCGCTTCACCTTCATCATCCAGGACCCGCCCCGCGGCCTGGCCCACGCGGTGAAGGTGTCCCGGGACTTCCTTGGCGACAGT
>CAYPKV010000033.1:0-739 GCA_964411415.1 uncultured bacterium | reverse complement strand
GATGTACCTGGGCGACAACCTGTTCGAGCACGGCATCAGCCACTTCCGCGCGGCGTTCCGCCCGGACGAAGGCGTCAACGCCGTACTGGCACTCGTCCCGGTCGAAGACCCGCGGCAGCTGGGTGTCGCCGTCGTCGAGAACGGCCGCATCACCCAGCTGGTCGAGAAGCCGGAAGTGCCGCCCAGCAACCTGGCCGTCGCTGGCGTTTACGTGTTCGACAGCTCGATCCACGCCGTCATCGAGGACCTGAAGCCCGGCGCCAAGAACGAGTACCAGATAACCGACGCCATCTTCGAGCTGATCCGCCAGGGCGGCTTCGTCAAACCCGTCGAGGTGACCGGCTGGTGGAAGGACACCGGCAAGGCTGAAGACATCCTGGATGCCAACCGCCTGCTGCTCATGAAGATCGGCCGCAACTTAGCAGGCACGGTCGAAGACTCCGACCTGCGGGGGGACGTGATCGTGGAGGAAGGCGCCACCGTACGGAACTCGACCGTGTTCGGACCCGCCATCATCGGTGCCGGCACCGTGGTCGAAGACTCGTACGTCGGCCCGTTCACGACCATCGGCCGCGCGTGCACGCTGCACGGCAGCGAGGTCGAGTACTCGGTCATTGGCAACCACACCCGCGTCGAGGGCATCCCCACCAGGATCCGCGAGAGCCTGATCGGTGAACACGTCACCCTGGCGGGCAGCAGCAGCCGCCCCGGCTCACACCGCCTGGTGATAGGCGACCGC
>CAYPKV010000032.1:0-19320 GCA_964411415.1 uncultured bacterium | reverse complement strand
GCTGCTGGACCTGTTCGAACAGAACGACGCTACTTACCGGGAACAGTGGGAAGCTCTGTCCGACAGGTACAGAGAGGGCATGCTTGCCGGAATCGTTGGTTTTGAGGTCGCAGTGAGCAGGATCGAGGCTGCCGCCAAACTGAGTCAGAACAGAACTGCTGCCGAACAGGACCGGATCGCCAGCCACCTGCAGTCGAGCGATGACCAGCTGGAACGTGAAACCGGCACCGAGATGAAGAAACGCCGGGCCGCAGTACGGGACGACTGAAAGAGAATCAGGGCGCACCAGCCACAGTGCTGGTGCGCCCCGGCTCAGCTGGACGGTCTGCTCAGCTGGCAGCGTCCTTGAACTCAGCGATGAGGTTGCTGATCGTGTCTTTGGCGTCACCGAACAGCATGCGGGTGTTGCTGCGGATGAACAGCGGGTTCTCAACTCCGGCGAAACCGGGCTTCATCGAGCGCTTGAGCACGAAAACCGACCGGGCTTCGTCCACGTTGATTATGGGCATGCCGTAGAGCGGGCTGGACTCGTCTTCGCGGGCAGCCGGGTTCACTACGTCGTTCGCTCCGATGACGATCGCCACGTCCACCAGCTCCATCGTCGGGTTGACGTCGCCAGGTTCGACGAGGGCCTCATACGGCACGTTCGCTTCGGCCAGCAGGACGTTCATGTGTCCGGGCATGCGGCCTGCGACGGGATGAATCGCGTAGCGGACCTCGGTGCCGTTCTCCTGAAGCAGGTCGGCAAGTTCCCTCACCACGTGCTGCGCCTGGGCTACCGCCATGCCGTAACCCGGTACGACGAGCACGTTCGAGGCCGCCTCGAGCATGTAGTAAGCGTCCTGTGCAGTGATTGGTGTCGGATCGCCCTGCGGCCCGGCTGCCGCATCGCCGGCCGTGGCGCCGAAACCGCTGAACAGTACGTTGGCCAGGGTGCGGTTCATGCTCTTGCTCATGATCATCGTCAGGATCAGGCCGCTGGCTCCCACCAGGGCGCCGGCCACGATGAGGAGGGTGTTGCCGATGATGAACCCTGCAGCCGCGGCTGCGAGGCCGGTCGAACTGTTGATGAGCGACACGACGATGGGCATGTCCGCGCCACCGATCGGCAGAACTCCCAGCACGCCGAGCGCGAAAGCAAGGAGGATCAGGACGATGAGCGCCCAGTACGAGCTGACCGGCCACGCGATCAGGACCGCGCCGACGGCCAGGGCAGCGACTGCGATGCCGGCGTTGTAGAGATGCTGGTTCGGGAACAGCACCGGCCGGCCGGGGATGCGTTCACTCAGCTTCGCGAAGGCGATGCCACTGCCCGTAAAAGCGATCCCGCCGATCAGCACGGCAAGGAAGGTGGAGATGCCGGTGAAGACGTCCATCGCAGGGTTGTTGTGGTACTCGATCCAGGCCACCAGCAGACTCGCGCCACCACCGGTACCGTTGAGCAGCGCCACCATCTCCGGCATCGCGGTCATCTTGACCAGCCGGGCTGATACGAGGCCGATCACAGAACCGGCGGCGAGGCCGATTACTATCCAGTTGAAGTTCACGCCACCCTGGATGAGCGTCGCGATGACCGCGATGAGCATGCCGACTGCAGACACCAGGTTGCCCTGGCGGGCAGTGTTGACGCGCCCGAGCATGCGGATCCCCAGGATGAACAGGATCGAAGCGACGATGTAAAGCAGTTCGATGCCGATGCTGTTCACTTCTGCTTCTTCTTTCCGGATGAGAACATGCCAAGCATGCGGTCAGTCACGACATAACCGCCAACGATGTTGACTGTGGCCAGCACCAGGGCGATGACCCCGAGGACGGTGCCGAACGTACCGCCAGCTGCAGTGCCGGCGATGGCGCCGACCACGACGATGCCTGAGATCGCGTTCGTGCCTGACATGAGCGGTGTATGCAGCTGCGAGGGGACCTTGTTGATGAGCTCGAAGCCGAGGAACACCGCCAGGACGAAGATGAAAAGGTACAGTGTCATGCGCTCGCCTCCAGGGCCTTCCTCACGCCTTCATGCCGCACCTCGCCACCGCGGGTAAGCAGGGCAGAGCTGATGACTTCATCCTCGGTGTCATCCAGTCTCAGGCTGCCGGTTTCGCGGTCCAGGGCGTGCTCAAGCAGGTTGTATATGTTGCTTGCGTACATCTGGCTGGCGTCACGCGCCACCAGGCCGGGGAAGCTGTTGTGCCCGATGATCTTCACGCCGTTCACGGTCGTTTCCTTACCCGCAACTGTGCCTTCGACGTTGCCGCCGCTGCTGGCTGCCAGGTCAACGATGACGCTGCCGGGCCGCATGGCCGCAACCATCTCAGCGCTGATGATCTTCGGTGCGGGCCGGCCGAACACCTGAGCCGTGGTGATCACGATGTCGCTCTCCGCGCACACCTGCTGCATCTGCCGGCGCTGCTGCTCAAGCTGCTCCTCGGTGAGCTCCCGGGCGTAACCCTGCTCGGTCTGACCGCTCGCACCGACGTCGATCTTCACGAAGCGGGCACCGAGTGACAGCACCTGCTCTTCAACCACCGGCCGGGTGTCGTACGCGCTCACCCGGGCGCCGAGGCGTTTCGCCGTCGCGATCGCCTGCAGGCCGGCGACACCGACGCCAACGACGAACACGCGGGCAGGCACGATGGTACCCGCGGGCGTGCTCATCATGGGCAGAGCCTTGTCGATGCGGTCCGCTGCGACGATGACCGCCGCGTAGCCAGCCAGACTCGCCTGACTGGACAGAGCGTCCATCTTCTGGGCGTAGGTGCTCCTTGGGATCAGCTCCATGCACAGGCTGTCGACGCCGGTCTCAGCCAGTGCCCGGACCAGTTCGGGTTTCAGGAAGGGATCCAGGAACGAAACGAGCAGACTGCCTGGCCTCATGCTCCTGACGAAGTAAGGGGTAGGTGGGTTGAGCCTTAGGACAACATCGGCTTCGGCAAGTGCCGCCTCGCTGTCCGTTACGACCCTGGCGCCGACCGCGGTGTAAGCCTCGTCACTGACGGAGAGGCTCTGGCCCAGGCCGGTCTCGGTGCTCACGTCGAAACCGAGCCCCACCAGTTTGCGGGCGGCCGCCGGTGTCAGTACGGTCCGGCTTTCCCATTCTGGTTCCCTGCACGCGAAAACTTTCATACTGACTGGATTGTCGCACAACCGTCGCGGCCGTCCAAACGGACAAACATCCTCACGGTTTTATACCGGCTGCGGTACACAGCACCTGCGTTTACTGGTAACGGAGCGGTTTTCAGCGGTTCCCGGCGAGTGCATGGTGCACGAATCCGGCTGCCAGTGCGTACATCTGACCGCGGGTGAGTGCGTCGGCCGGCTGGAGGTCAGCAGGTGCCAGTCCGGCCGCCCGCAGGGCGTCCCAGTCACCGTCAACGCAACGGTTGATACGGCAGGTGGCGTACGCCGTGATCTTCAGGGCGATGTCCGTGGTCAGCGGCTCAGCAGAGTACTGGAAGTTGGCAAGCAGCCGCGGTCCGAGCTGCTCATCACCAAGGAAGCGCTTGCCGACGTTGCTGAGCATGTACACGTAACTGAGTGCGGTGATGGGGCCGTCCAGGTCCGGCTCGTTGTTGTAGCCACCGAGGGCCAGGCCCCGGCTCAGCAGCAGCCGGTACTCGTCGTAGTGCGGATGCTGGTGCGGTCCGACCGGGTCGCGCTCCTGCACCGGTGGCAGGTACGCGCCGCGCTGCAGCAGCCGGTCCCGCAGCCAGTTGATCTGGGCTGAATCACCGGCGAACTCAGCCGGCAGCAGGCTGAGCCGGGCCGCCCGGGCGGCCGCGACACCCGCAGCCTCTGCGACGACGATGCCGAAAGGTACGACCCGGGCGCTCGAGTGGGCGATGGGGTCGTAGCCGGCGGCCTTGCCGACCACCCAAACGTTGTCGAGCTGCGCTGGCACGGTGACGCACAGCTCAGCACCGTATATGTCGGGGGTGCCGAACACGTAACCGTTGTCGTTCTCGGTGAGCACCTGCACGTCGAGCGGGTAGCCGCCCGCAGCGATCGCCTGAGCCGTGACCCGGTTGTCCAGGACGTCATCAACAGTCAGGATGCAGCGGGCCTGCAGGTGCCGCGTCTCCCTGACGTACAGCGTCTCAGCTGCCCCGGCGTAAACGGCGTTGCCGAAGCCCGGCAGTTCCCGGCTCAGGTACTCGACGATGCGGGGTGCCTCACGCTCAGCCCGGGCCCTGCCCGCGCGCACGCTCGCAGGGTCGAACGGATCTATGCCGTGGATGAGCAGCGCGTTGACCAGCAGGGTACCGTCATCCTGCCGGCCCATGTTCAGGCCGCGCAGGCGGATGCCTGGCTCCACCGCCCTGTAGTTCGCCGGATAACCACCGAAATGGCCCCAGGCGACGTGTGTATCCACCGTCGCGTAAGCGTTGCCGCGTGCCCGGATGCCTGCCTGCAGGGCCGGCCAGTCGACTCCGTCGATGCGGAACACGAGCGTGTCGGCCATGCGCTCGTCCAGCCCTGTTGACTCGAAGCCGAACGTGAAATCAGCACCTGCAGCAGCTGCGAAGTCAGCCTCAGCAGTGGCATCGATCAGTTGCCGGCTGTAGTAATTGATGCCGTCGGCCTGCACGCCGACGGGGCCGCTGAGGTCGGCCTGGCCGGCCGCGTCCAGCGCGAACAGCGGGATGTACTCCTGCACGGAGCGGATGACCGTGACGCCTGCCTCCGCCAGCATCGCTTCGAAGGCCGCTTCCGCCCGGAGGACGTCGAAAGAATGTCCGGTACCGACGCGCTGCCACCAGTCGAGGAAGAGGCCACGCTGGTAGTTGACCGGGGTGGTGCGTACGTCGAGGCTGTTCATCTCACCTGTCACGAACAGACCGCCGATCCTGCCGTCCTGGGTCAGCAGCAGCGTCCGGGCGCCTTCCTGAGCGGCGGCCACGGCAGCCGAGACCCCTTCGGGTTCACTCCCGATGACGATGACGTCGAACACCTGTGCCCAGGCGGCAGGGGCTGCCGCGAGGCACAGTGCAGCCAGAAGAGCAGTCAGTTTCGTTCCAAGGTGAGTAAGCATCACGTCTCCAGATGGTACCGGACTGGTTTCACCAGTGTACATGTGTGAAACCGGTCAGTTTGCTGTGCCGGTTCCGGTGTCTGCCGTACCCGTAGGTGCGGGCGGCAGGTCAGTCAGTGCGGGTCCGGGCAGGGCAGTGCGGCCGAGCGCATCAGCGCCCAGCACCAGCTCGAACTGGCGTACGGCCCCTTCGACCGGGCCGATCCGGTTCACCTGCTGCACCCCGGTGTTGAGCAGGTCGGCGAAGAACGACGCCTCATCGAATCCTTCGATGGTGGCTATCAGCCTGGTCGGGGTCAGGTCAGGCTCCGCCTCACGGACTACCAGTTGCTCCTCGCTGACACCGAACGCCAGCAGGCGCCCCAGGTACCAGTCCAGGACCCCGTCCATGCCACTGCGGTCGGTGACTACCAGCTCACCTTCAGGCAGGCTCGCGAACTCACGGGCCTGACCGCCGAACACCGTCGCCAGGAACCGCTCCGTCGCAAGCGGGTCAGTGATCAGGCCGTCCACGACCAGTCCGCTGTCGCTCTCCCGGAACTCCTGCTGCGTGGGCAGGGTGGCGAGGGTACCGATGCGCACGTCAGTCACCCGCGGCAGCAGCGCGGTTATGTCAGACGGTACGAGGTCCGTCTCGACGTCGGCCATGAACGTGCTGATGATGGCGGGCAGCCTGGTGACAGCAGCGACGTTCAGCTCCTGTACGCGCCGCAGGGTGGAGATCGCCAGGAGCTTGATGTTCTCGATCCGGTCGATGTCGCCGCGCGGCAGCTGCCGGAAACGGGCGAAACCGGCGGCCTGCTCGCCGTTGAGGACCTGCAGCCCGGGCTGCAGGTCGACGGTGAGGCCGCCCGTGCAGTCGCTGTAGTACATGCGCTGGGGTACGTCGATCTCAACACCGTCCAGGGCGTCGACGAGGTTCTTCATTATCTCCAGGTTGACGATCACGTAATGATCGACCGGAACGCCCAGGATGTTGGCGATCTCGTTCTTCAGTGCCTCAGGGCCGGCTGCGATGCGGGTGTTGAGCTTGCGGACTGAACCTTCGCTGATGAACAGGTCGCGCGGTATGGAGATCAGCGTCAGCTCGTTGTTGCGCAGGCCTGCGTAGATCATCGTGTCAGTGTTCACACCCTGCACGCTGCGGGTCCCGTTGGGGCGCCAGCAGATGATCTGACCGTTCTGGGCGTAGACCGGCTCAGCGGAGGAGTAGCTGTAGAGGGTGTCACGGCCGGCGATGACCGCGCTCAGGTGGAAATCTTCTGCCGATACGCCCAGCAGCTGGGCGTGAACGGTACTCAGTTCCGTCGTGTCCGGCCTGGGCCAGAGCCAGTAGCCTGCCAGTCCGGTGAAGGCAGTCAGTGTTCCGATTAACAGGATGATGCGGGCTGTGACCAGCCGGTTCTTCCACACACGTTCAAGTTTGCCACGGCTGCATGAGATGAGCGCACATGCCGGGCGACGAAACCGCCTGCAGGCGTTGTACCTCTGGCTGAAGTACGGAAGTGCCGCTCCAGAACACGTCTGCTGAGTCTACTGACACCCCTGACATGCGATTGACTTACGTGTGGCAGCTGACTAAACTTGCTTATGTAGGAAGTTTGGAAAAGGTGTATCAAAAGGGTCCTTGCCCTGCTGATGATGCACCCTGCCAGCGAAAGCAGGGCAGAGAAAGGGGAGTCAGGACCGCTCATAGGTACAGGCGCAGACGGCAGTAATCCTATCGCTCTAAGCTGACTTCTTTTTTGGGGGAAGTAAATGCAGAAAAAAACCCGTAACCGTGCAGGCAAGCTGCTTGCAAACACCCTGACCGCCAGCCTGTTGCTGGGGGCCTTCGCGATCGGATCGGCTCAGAGCCGCACCGACATGCGTGTGGTCGAACAGGAACGCCACCGCGGCATCGTTGAACTTTACGAAGCCCTGACCCCGCTCCGCTCAGTCGGCAGCTTCATGACCGTGGGCGCCCACCCGGACGACGAACGCTCCAGCCAGATCGCACTGCTTTCGCGCGGCATGGGCGTACGCAGCATCACCGTCACTGCCAACCGCGGTGAAGGTGGCCAGAACTCCATTGGCACCGAGTACCTCCAGGCACTCGGCGTGCTCCGCAGCCGTGAGATGGAACAGTCCTCGGCAGCCTTCAACGTCGAACTGTTCTTCCTCAGCGAGAGTTTCGATGACCCGATCTTCGACTTCCGCTTCTCCAAGTCTGCGGTCGAGACCCTGCAGATCTGGGGCGAAGAAGTCATGATGGAGAAGCTCGTTCGCGCCATCCGCCAGAGCCGCCCCGACATCCTCTTCACCAACTTCCAGGACGTCTTCGGTCAGCACGGTAACCACCGCGCCATGGCCTACGCCACTGTCCAGGCCTTCAGCATGGCCGGCGACCCCGAAGTGTTCCCCGAGCACCTCGAAGCAGGCCTCGAGCCGTGGCAGCCCAAGAAGCTGTACCTGCCTTCCGGCACCGGCGGCGCCCAGTCCGACCCTGTCGAACTGCCCGCTACCCTTACCCTCTCAACCGGTGAGTTCAACGAGATCTTCGGCGCTACCTACGAACAGCTCGGCCAGCAGTCCCGCGCTTACCACCGCAGCCAGGACATGGGCTCGTGGCGCGTAGAAGGCCCGGGCAGCTCCAATCTGCACCTGCTCGAGTCGTTCGTGACCACCGCCGAGACCGACGATGCACTCTTCGCCGGCCTGCCCTTCACTGTCGCTGACCTCGCTGACAACGTTGCCGACGCAACCCTCATCAGCCAGCTCAACGACATCCAGGCCAGCATCGACGCTGCATTCGACGCCTACCCGAACTTCGCCGAAGTTCAGGTCGCCGTCAGCGACGCACTCGTCAGCACCCGCGCGGCCCGTGAGACCCTCGCTGGCCTCAGCGACGTCGACGACGCCGTCCGCAGTGACATCGACTTCCGCCTCGCTACCAAGGAGGCTGAGCTCCAGTACGCCAGCCGCGCAGCACTGTCGCTCGTCGGCCGTGTCGCCGCCGGCACCCCGGAACTGATCCGTGGTGGCAGCAGCGAGATCACCGTAAGCGCCTACCTCGGCGGCCAGACTGACGTCGACAACCTCGCGCTCAGCATCGTAGTCCCGGAAGGCTGGACCGTCGAAAGCCTCGACGAAGACGCCCCCGAGACCACGCTCACCAACGGCGAGACCGTCAGCGCAACCTGGCTGATCACCGCTCCTGAAGACGCACCGTTCTACAACCCCTACCGCCGCAACGTTCACCCGTTCCTCGCCAACGGCGACGTGTACGGCGTGATCAGCTACGAAGTCGACGGCGTTCCGTTCGAAGTCACCGTTGACTCGCCCGAGATCATCGGCGTGCTGCCCGACGTTTCACTGCGCGTCAGCCCCGAGAACCTCGTCCTCAACACCCTCACCGACACCGACAGCCTCACCGTCAGCGTCGCAGCCACCAGCTACAGCGTCGACGCTGCCAGCACCACCATCTACGTAGACGCCCCCGAAGGCTGGGTCGTTGAGCCCGAGTCCGTCGATGTCAGCTTCGCCCGCAAGGGTGACGCCGCCGGCGCAACCTTCACGCTGTACCCGCCCGAAGGCCTGCCCGAAGGCAGCTACGACTTCAGCGTCCGCGCCGAAGGCGACCTCAACTCGAGCGACTACATCCGTGTCATCGAGTACCAGCACGTCGGCAAGACCTACCTCGTCACCCCGGCCCAGGCCAACCTCAAGAGCCTGGAAGTCGACTTCGATCCGAACCTCCGCGTCGGCTACGTCGATGGTGGCTCTGACCTGGTGTTCGAAGGCCTGCGCCGCATCGGCATGAACGTCCAGCTGCTCAGCGAGGACGACCTCACCACCGGTGACCTGAACAACTTCGACACCATCATCGTCGGCATCTACGCCTACCGCACCCGTCCTGACCTGATGGCCTCCAACGCCCGCCTGCTCAACTGGGTCGAGAACGGCGGCAACCTGATCGTCACCTACCACCGCCCGGCAGACGCCTGGGACGCCAACAACGTGCCCCCGGCCTACCTGTCGCTCGGCCGCGTGTCGATCCTGAACCGCGTCACGGCTGCTGATGCCCCAGTCGAGTTCCTGGCTCCGGATCACCCCATCGTCACCACGCCCAACCAGCTGACCGATGCAGACTTCGACAACTGGGTCAAGGAGCGCGGCCTGTACTTCCCGAACGAGTGGGATGAGATCTACACCCCGCTGTTCTCCATCACCGACACCCAGTGGCCCGACACCGGCGAAGAGACCCCGTTCACCGGCGTCATGCTCACCGCCGACATCGGCAGCGGCCGCTACACCTACACCAGCCTGGTGCTGCACACCCAGATCGACAACAACGTCCCTGGCGCGTACCGCATCTTCGCCAACCTCGTCACCCCCCGCTGGGCCGCCGAGTAACGCAACCCGCAGTACTGACATAAGTCAGTAACTGAGGCAGAATCAGGGGAGCAACCGTCTGAATGGTTGCTCCCCTTCATCCACGAGGCAAGGAGGAGCCGTCCGTGAGACTCCAACTGCTGACACTGCTGCTGACCATCTTCAGCCTGGGCTACGCCCGGGACGTGGCAATGATCGAAGTGCGCGATGCCGGCGGCAACACCTGGGTACTGCAGCAGCTGCTCGCCTCGGAAGGACCCACCCTCATCAACTTCTGGGCCACCTGGTGCCCGCCGTGCCGCGAAGAACTGCCGCTGCTGATGAACGGCCACGTTGCCGGTGACTACACCCTCATAACCATCAACCTGGGCGATCCCGTCACCAAGACGGAAACTTATCTGAGTCAGAACAGCATCGAAGACCTGCCCAACTATTTTCTCAGTGCCAGACAGGCCAGGGGCCTGCCGATATTCGGAATGCCAACCAGCCTGCTGCTCAACCCTGCAGGCGAAGTGACGGCCACCCATCCCGGAGCTTTCAGCCCGGAAAGCCTTGCCAGTTTCGTAACTGAACGGAGTGAACCCTGATGCACAGAACCATGCGATTCGCCGTCCTCCTGCTCACCCTGCTGCTGCCCCTCACCGCGACAGCCGAGACGAACCTCGAGTTCGGTACCTTCAGTGCCGATGTGGTCCGTGGCGGTATTGAGTTCACACCGAACCTGCTCGAACTGGAAGGAGAGACCATCCGCATGGTCGGCTACATGGCACCGCCACTGAAACCGCGGGTCGAATGGTTCGTCCTGACCCGTGAACCGCTGGCCACGTGCCCGTACTGCAGTGATGCCGCTGAGTGGCCTGCTGACGTTGTGTTCGTGAGGCTGCCAAGTGGCCGCACGGCCAACACCGAGGCGCACAACACACTCATCGAGGTGACCGGCAGACTCGAACTCGGCATCGACCAGACAGAGGAGGAGGGCCTCAGCCTCATCCGGCTGATCGACGTCCGGGTACAGCGTGTCCGCTGAGCCGGCCGACGTTCAGGTCAGCGGTGTAACAGTAAAGTTCCGGGCCGGCCGGGAACGGCTCACCCTCAACTACCGTGACTTCAGCCTCGCAGCTGGCGATCATGCCGTGGTGCTCGGCCCGTCCGGCTCCGGCAAGACCACGCTGCTGCACCTGCTGGCCGGCCTGATCACGCCTGCCAGCGGCAGTATCCGGGTTGGGACACACCAGCTTGACCGCATGTCCGAACGGGCCCGTGACCGTTACCGCGCCAGGACCATCGGTTACCTGTTCCAGGACTTCCACCTGCAGCCTGACTTCACAGCGGCTGAGAACGTGATCCTCGGACTTGGCCTGGCGGGCGTACCAGCCAGTGAACGTCCCGACCGGGCCGGAAGTGCACTGGCAGCGGTCGACCTCGCAGGGCACGCAGGCCGTCCGGTACGGCGCATGTCAACAGGCGAACGGCAGCGCGTTGCTCTGGCCCGGGCCGTAGCCCACTCACCCGGACTGCTCCTGGCTGACGAACCGACCGCCCACCTTGACCGCAGCCGTGCCGAGGCTGCCCTCAGCCTGCTGAAAGACACTGCCAGGCGGCTCAACGTCAGTCTGCTCGTCGCCACCCACGACCCGCTCGTGATGGACGCTTTCACCCACCGGATCGAGGTCGCTTCATGACGTGGTGGACCGCACTCCGGAACCTGCGGGGACGCTGGCCCGCCACCCTGCTCACCGTGCTTGCCATCGCACTGGCCGGCAGCATCGCGCTGGTTGTGCCCATGCTGCTCAGTCAGGTCGACCGTGGGGCCAGTGACGCAGCCCAGGTGTTCGACCTGCTCGTGACCGCCCCGGGTGGTGAGGTTCAGGCCGTCACCTCGACCGTGTTCCTGCTCGAAGCACCGATCGCCAACGTGCCCTGGAGCCTGTATGAAGAGCTTCAGGCCGATGAGCGCACGACCAGGGTCATTCCGCTCGGCCTGGGCGACACGGTGCAGGGATTCCCGCTCGTCGGTACCGACCTGAGCATGTTCGACGTGCGCGCCGTGAGTGGCAGCGGCAACTACTTCGAACTGCGCGAAGGTGAACTGTTCCAGGAGCCGTTCCAGGCCGTGCTCGGCGCGACAGTCGCCCGCCAGCTCGGACTGGAACCAGGCGACCACTTCACGACTGCCCACGGCTTCGACGCTACGGGTGGCAGGGTGTTGCCCGCTACCGGCAGCCACGAGCACGAGCATGCCGATCATGATCACGATGAGGAGTACGTGGTCACCGGTGTCCTGCATGCGACTGGCGGACCGTTCGACCGGGCGGTGTTCACCGACCTGGAGAGCACCTGGCTGCTGCATGGCCAGGCGGCTGCGGACGCTCAGGAGGTGACGGCCATGTTCGTCACGGCCCGGCAGGTGAACCACTACTACGCGATCGCGGCTGAGATCAACGACGGCAGTGACGCGCAGGCCGTGTTCATCGGCAGTGTCTTCGGCCAGCTGCGCGGCGTGGTGCAGCAGGGTGAGACCGTTTACCAGCTGATCTCGATCCTCGTACTGCTGCTGGCTGCCATGACCATCAGCCTGTACATTTACGCCGGGGCCCTCACGCGTCGCCGTCAGGTGTCGCTGCTGCGCGCCCTCGGTGCCGGTCGCGGCATGGTGTTCGGAGTGATCATGCTGGAAACTGTCGTTGCCGCTGTGCTCGGTGTCGCCATCGCGATCGGCATCACCTTCCTGACCGGCAGCGTGCTCAGTGGGGTGCTGACCAACATGCTCGGCTTCACGTTGCCGGCGCCTGTCCTCGAGCCAGCCTGGCTGCTTGCGGTTACCGGCCTGATTCCGCTCACGCTGCTGGTTGCGCTCATTCCCGCCGTGCAGGCCGCGACTGCCAGCCCGCTTGAGCACCTGAACTAATCCCGAGTATGCTGCTAGGGTATGGTGGTCGGCGCCGGTGATCAGCACCGCCATGACCATACAGAGGGAGCAGAAACGAATGAGCGAACAGGCACCAAGGACCTGGTCGGGCCCCAACCGCACAGGCCGGACCCAGGTGAACCGGGTCACGAAGTTGAACCGGCGGGTACTCACCGTCAGCCGGATCGAAGACATCACGCCCGGTTACCGGCGCATATACCTGAGCGGGGAAGACCTGAATGAAGGTTTCCCTTACGTCCACCTGGCGGTATCGGACCACGTCAAGGTACTGTTCCCACCCGCCGGCAGCCGCGAAGTGAGCATCCCGGAACGCGGACCGAACGGCTGGATCCTGCCTGAAGGAACGCCGCCGCCCGTCATGCGCGACTACACCGTCCGCCGCTGGCTGCCTGACACCCGCGAAGTCGTCTTCGACTTCGTCGTACACGATCACGGAGTGGCCGGCCGCTGGGCCAGGCAGGCCCAGGTCGGTGACCAGCTGGGCGTACTCGGGCCACGCGGCAACGTCATCTTCCCGGAGAACTACGCACACTACGTGCTCGTCGGGGACGAGACCGCACTGCCTTCCATCCAGCGTTTCATCGAGGAACTCCCGGCAGAAGCAACCATCGACGTCCTCGTCCAGGCAGCCAACGCCGCAGAGATCCAGTACCTGGGCGGCCGCCCAGGTCTGAACGTCACCTGGCTCGACCGCAGCAAAGCCGGCACGAGCAGCCTGGTTGCAGCCGTGCAGGACCTGACCCTGCCGGAAGGCGATGACTGGTTCGTGTTCGCTGCCGGAGAGGTCGGCGACCTGAAACCCGTCCGCGACTGGTTCCGCATCGACAGAGGGCTGCCGAAAGAACGCGTCATGGTAAGCGGTTACTGGCAGAAAGGCGTCGACAACTTCGACCACCACAACACGGGCATCGAAGACTGACAGTCAGGACCGGCCGGGCCCCAGCTCAGCGCGACATGCGCAGGGCGACAGCCCGGCCGGTCGGCGTATCAGCCACACCGCCCTCGCCCGTCTCACGCAGTTCCGGGGGCAGCATCCGGCCGACAGAAGCCATGGCACTCACGACCTCATCAGGCGGAATGAACGACTCGACTCCGGCCAGAGCCAGCTGGGCAGCCGCAACCGCATGCACACTGTAGAACGCGTTCCGGCTCACACACGGCACTTCCACATAACCACCCACCGGATCACAGACGAGACCGATCGTGTTCATGAGCGCCTGAGCAGCAGCATGAACCGACTGCCTGGCGTTACCGCCCAGCAGCTCCGTTACCGCAGCAGCAGCCATCGCCGCCGATGAACCGATCTCAGCCTGACAGCCACCGGTAGAACCGGCGATGAACATCGTCTTACCGATTATCTGACCGATACCGGCACTCAGGATGAGCGGCGCTACCAATTGCTCGTCTTGGATACCAAGTTCATCAGCAACACCGATAAGCGCCCCCGGCAGCGTACCCGCACTTCCGGCAGTCGGCGCCGCCACGATCCGGCCCATCCGCGCGTTCTCCTCGTTCACGGCCATCGCGTACGCCTGAACCCGCTTCAGAAGCGGCGACTGCAGCGGATCAGCTGCTTCCCACAGCGTCCTGGCGTTCCAGCCGACCATGCCGGTACGGCTAGGCGCAGCCGATTCCAGGCCCCGCCGGATCGAGTCCCGCATCTCATGAAGCCGCGACAGCATCTGTTCCGACAGCCGGACACGAGCAGCCTCATCGGTGCCGACCTCGTCAAGCAGTACCGCCTCAGACGCAAGACCATCGAACTCAAGCAGACTGTTGAGGTTCAATGCCCTTCCTTCGCGTTCCGCTCCAGTATCGAACTCGCCTTCGCACGGTCCTCCATCACGACCGGCAGCATGCGCACCCACGTTGCGTACGGTACGTGCGTCAGGTAATCAAGCACGTACTGGTCCAGTCGGCGGTCAACCTCGACAGCCATCAGTGCCATGCCACCACGGCGTTCGCGCATCGAGTAGATCGTCGCGATGTTTCCGTCATCATCCGCGATTACCCGGGCAACCCGCGCGATCACACCCGGCTGGTCCTCGTGCAGCACCAGCAGCGTGTGATACGAACCCGAGAAGTTCGTTTCGAAACCGTTCACCATGAACACCTTCACCAGACCAGCCCCGAGCGATGAACCCGTCATGACAGCCTCTTCATCAGCGCCACGCATCTCGATCCGCACACTGTTCGGGTGCACGTCACCCAGGTCTTCTTCAGCGAAGCTGAACTCCAGGCCAGCTGCCTCCGCCTCGGTGAACGCGTCACGGATACGGCCGTCATCCGGAGCAAAACCGAGTATCCCTGCGACCAGCGCAAGGTCAGTACCGTGCCCCCGGGCGGTCTTCGCGAACGACCCATGCAGGACGAACCGGACCGATTCCACCTTCGACACGAGCAGGTTGCGGGCCAGCAGGGCCAGTCGGCAGGCGCCAGCCGTATGCGAACTCGAGGGGCCGACCATCACGGGACCGATGACATCCAGAAGGCTCATAAGTTGACGTGATTGTACCCACTGAAGGCCGGCAACAACGTACTGCCAGCCTGCGCCGGCCTTGAAACCGGTGCTCAGCCTGACGTTATACTCCCCCTGTAGTAAAAACCAGGGAGGTTCATAGATGAAACGATTCCTCGTTGCAGCAGGAGCAGCATTACTGCTCGGAGCACCAGCTGCCCTTGCCCAGGAGACGGTCCAGATCGGCGTCGTAACCAGCATCACCGGTCGTTTCGCTGAGTTCGGTGAACAGCACCGCGCGGGCCTCACAGCAGCCCTCGAGGACGTCAACGCGGCTGGCGGTGTCAACGGCGTACCCGTTGAGATCGTCTACGAAGACGACATCTCCGAGGTGAACGCGGCACTGGCCGCCGGTGAGAAACTCATCAACCAGGGCGTACCCATCGTCATGGGCGCCTACTCTTCCAGCATCACCAACCCGCTCGCCCAGTACTTCACCCGCCAGGGCCGGCCGTTCCTGGTGTTCACCAGCGCGGACGACTCCATCACCCGACCCGGCAGCGAGTGGATCTTCAGGCTCAGCCAGCCCTCCTTCGCGTACGCTGACGTACTGTTCCAGCTCTTCCAGGCCATCAACGCCGAACACGGTGAAGGATCGCTCGAAACGGTCGCGCTGATTCACGGCAACGGTGCCTTCGAAAGCGCCGTCGCTGACGCGGTCATGGAGCTGGCTCCGGAACTCGGTTTCCGTGTAATCGAACGCCAGGAGTACGACCAGAGCGGCGCCGACTTCCGGCCGATCCTCAACCGCTTCGCCGCAGCCAACCCCGACATCGTCTTCATGGTCTCTTACGCGGTCGACTCAGTGGCCCTCATGCGCCAGATCCAGGAAGTCGGCCTGAACGCCAAGGTGTACGCAGGCGGCGCCGCCGGCTTCGCACTGCCCGGCTTCATCGAAGGCTCCGGCCCCGCAGCCGAACACGTGTTCACCGCCACCAGCTGGACGGGCGACGTACCGTTCCCCGGCGCAGCTGAACTGAACGAGCGCCTTACCGAACTGCTCGGCCGTACCCCCAGCTACCACGCCGCCCAGGGTTACATCGCCCTCGTGACCGCCGTTGACGTCCTGAACCGCGCGGCCTCGTTCGCACCTGCAGACGTGCAGCAGGCGTTCCTCGGGACCGACCTGCAGGACAACCCCTACGGGCCCATCCACTTCACTGACTACCAGGGCTACCGCAACCAGAACCCGCTGCCGATGGTCGTCCAGCAGATCCAGGGCGGCGAGTTCGTCACCGTGTTCGTCAACGGCGACGTCGTCGGTGACATCAACTTCCCAACCCCGGGGTGGGACGGGCGCTGACCCTTGGATCCGTTCACGTCCTTCCTGCAGAACCTCTCAGGTGGCCTGCTGATCGGCGGCATCTACGCCCTGATGGGCGTGGGCCTGGCCCTGATCTTCGGCGTCATGCGCATCATCAACTTCGCCCACGGCGAGTTCGTTGCAGTCGGCATGTACGCAGCCATCTTCCTGTTCCAGGTTTACGGACTCGACCCTTACGTCTCGATGCTGATAGCACTCCCGGCGGGTTTCCTGCTGGGAGTGCTGCTCGAACGGCTCGTGCTCAGCCGCCTGGTGGACATCCCGGGCGACAGCACGCTGCTCGCCACGCTCGGACTTGGTCTCGTCCTGTCTAACGCGCTGTTCCTTATCTTCGGAGCCGAACCTGAAAGCATCTATCTCCCGTACGCCACCACCTCGTTCACCGTCGCCGGAGTCCGCCTGCCGATAGCGCAGCTGATGGCGGCCGCCGTGACGCTGACGGTGATGGTAATTCTCTGGTTCTTCCTCAACCGCACTGAACTCGGCCGGGCCATCAGAGCCACCGCCCAGAACCGCATCGGTGCTGAGATAGTCGGCGTCAACACCCACCGCATCCACGCACTCGTGTTCGGCCTCGGCGTCGTCCTCGCCATGGCTGCAGGCATGGTGCTCAGCCCACTGCTCTTCGCCATTCCGACCATCGGCCACACCTACACGCTCAAAGCTTTCGTCGTGATCGTCCTCGGTGGAATGGGCAGCATCCCCGGTGCCATAGCCGGTGGCCTGCTGCTGGGCGTAGTCGAGTTCCTGGGCGCCTCGTACTTCTCCAGTGGCTACCGTGATGCTTACGGCCTTGTGGCGTTCCTGCTCATACTGCTGTTCCGGCCCCAGGGCCTGTTCGGCCGCTCGGTCAGGCGCGTATGACGGTACTGCAATCACCATGGTTCAGACTGCTGCTCGTCGCAGCGGGCTTCATCGCCTGGTACTTCTTCCTGCCGCAGTACCTGTCCATCGGTATCGCGCTCATGCTGCTCGCCGGCTGGGCCACCGCCTGGGACCTGCTGGGTGGCTGGACGGGTCAGGCAAGCCTGGGGCATGCAGCGTTCGTCGGACTGGGTGCCTACACGATCGCCATAACCTCAACGAAGTACGGCACCCACTCCTGGGCTGCGCTGCTGCTGGCGATGCTGCTCGCCGCAGCCCTCGCTTTCCTGTGGGGCAGGCTCACGTTCCGCCTGCGCGGCTCCTACTTCACCCTCTCGACCATCGCCATAGCCGAGATTCTCCGCCTGGTCGCGATCAACGAACGGCAACTCACCGGCGGAGCGGTCGGCATATTCATCTTCAACATGGACAGGCCGTTCGGCCTTGACCTGTTCAGCCGGCATGTGGAGTTCCACGTCTCGCTCGTCTACCTGCTCATAGTGCTGGCCGTCGTCATTATCGTCACCCGCGGCCGCTTCGGTTACCAGATGCGTGCCGTCCGCGAGGACGAGAACTCCGCCATGGCAGCCGGCATAAGCCCGAGCAGCGTCAAGGTCAAGGCGTTCATGCTGTCCGCAGCGCTCACTGCGGCTGGCGGCGTCATCTACGGCCTGTTCCTCAGCGCACTGCAACCCCAGCCGATGTTTGAACTGCCACTGTCCGTCCGCATCGCCCTGGTCGCCATCATCGGTGGCCGCGGCACCGTCTTCGGCCCCCTCGTAGGAGCCATCCTCATCACCGTCGCTTCAGAGGTGTTCCGCAACGTGTTCGCCGACGCTAACCTGCTCATCTACGGAGCGATGATCGTCTTCGTCATCATCTTCATGCCGCGCGGAGTGATGGGTGAGATCCACCGCCGCATCGTAAGGAGGCGCTATGCCAGCACTCGAAGCTGAAGGCGTCACCATCCAGTTCGGCGGGCTCGTCGCCGTACGTGATGTGTCTCTGCGACTGGAAGAAGGCGGCATCCTGGGCCTCATCGGCCCCAACGGCGCCGGCAAGTCCACGCTGTTCAACGGCATCACCGGCTTCGAGAGACTGCGGCGCGGCACCATCAGGCTGTTCGGTGAAGACGTCAGCCGAGCCCCCGCTTACCGGCGGGCGCGGCTCGGCATGGGCCGGACCTTCCAGATAGAACGGCCTTTCGAGGACCTGACAGTGCTCGAGAACGTGCTCATCGGCGCGTTCATGCACACGGCCTCACGCAGCGAGGCCGAACGCGTCGCCATGGAGAAGCTCGAGCTGGTCGGTCTCGCCGACCGGGCCCCCCAGCCGGCCAGTGACCTGAACCTGGCCCGGCGCCGCCGCCTGGAGCTGGCCCGCGCACTCGCCGTCCAGCCCAAAGTCCTGTTCCTGGATGAACTCATGGCCGGGCTCAACCCACCGGCGCTGAGCGAGATGATCGAACTCGTCCGTGACCTGACCCGGCAGGGCGTCAGCATCGTCATGGTCGAACACATCATGCGCGCCATAGTCGAACTGTGTGACCACGTCATCGTCCTCGCCTTCGGCGAGAAGATCGCCGAAGGCACACCCCGCGAAGTGACCAGCAACCCACAGGTGATCGAAGCCTACCTGGGAGCCGATCCGGAGGACACAGATGCCTGAGGACGCACTGCTCAGACTGGACAGTGTCGACCTCGGGTACGGAGAGGTGCAGGTCGTGTTCGGCGTCAGCATTCATGTCGGCAGTCACGAACTCGTCGGCCTGGTCGGTGGCAACGGCAGTGGCAAGTCCACTATCCTGCGCGCAGTGTCAGGCATGATCCGGCCACGTGCAGGCACCATCACGTTCGATGGCGAGGACGTCGGCGGACTCACCCCACACCAGATGGCACTGCGCGGCCTGGCCCACGTACCGATGGGCCGGCAGCTGTTCGCCGACATGAGCGTCCACGAGAACCTGCTGCTCGGCGCCCACATCAGACAGGCCCGGGTACGCCGCCAGGAAGGGCTCGACCGCGTCTACTCGCTGTTCCCGGACCTGCAGTCCAAACGCAGCGCCATGGCCGGCTCGCTCAGCGGCGGGCAGCAGCAGATGGTCGCGATCGGACGGGCCCTGATGCTGCACCCGAAGATGCTCATCATGGACGAGCCCAGCCTCGGCCTCGCGCCACTGCTCGTCCGTGAAGTCATGCAGGTGATCAGGACCGTGTCCGAGACCGGTCTGCCCATCCTGCTCGTCGAACAGAACGTCTCACAGGTGCTGAAGATCAGCGACC
>CAYPKV010000031.1:0-20395 GCA_964411415.1 uncultured bacterium | reverse complement strand
GTCGCGCATCGCGCACCTGACGATCATCGACGCCCTGTACACCGCACTCGCCGAGGAAGACCCGGCCAGGAGCCGCGAGCACTTAGAGCTCACCAACGCGATCATCGAACAGAAACGCAACGCCAGGACCAAGTGAAACTGCCGGGCCTGAGCCCGGCTGGAGACGATCAGATGAAACCCGGATCCAACCTGTTCGGAACGAACCTGTGCCTGAACGACCAGGCCAGGCACGACCCCAACGTCCTGCTGGACAACGTCAGGCTGCTAACCGACCACGGCGCCCATTACGTCGAGCTGGCACCTGACCCCGCCGCCCTGGGCCTGCTCACGGCACCCACCATCGCCAGCCTGTGGGAGCTGCCCTGCCGTTACACCGTCCACCTGCCCTACGCCTCGGTGGACACCTCACATCACGACGCCGATTTCCGGCGCGCCTCGATCAACATCATCCGCCGCGACGCCCTGACCGCACAGGCGCTGCAGCCGGAGGTGTACATCTTCCACCCGCACGGCCTCAAGACCGCCTCGCTGCTCGCCGCCGCCGACAGCGACGCTGAGCGCCAGCTGCACCTGAACTACGCAGTGAACGGCCTGCGCGAGACCGTCGAGAGCCTGCTCGCAGCCGGACTGAAACCACGCAGCATCGCGGTCTAGAAGCTCGCTGGCGTGCCTTTCAGCGCGTTCGAAGGCATCATCCGCGAGTACGACCTGAGCGTGTGCCTCGACATCGGCCACTGGCTGCGCAGCTTCGAAGATCCGTTTGAGTTCATCGGCAGCTGGGCTGACCGCCTCGCCGAGGTTCACATCCACCAGACGTTCGAAGGCGAGCCGAAACGCATCGACCACAACTCGCTTGAGCTGCCCGGGCTGGTTGACCCCACCAGGATCGTCGAGGCACTCAGGGACGTCAGGTTCACTGGTCCGTTGCTGCTCGAAGTTAAAGGCCGTGAGGCCGTGGTCAACTCGCTTGAGGTGCTGACCGGCCTGCTGGCCTGAACCGGTCAGGCCAGGTTGCCCAGCAGGAACGCCCAGATGTCAGCCTGCTCCTGGATGAGCAGGTCAGTAGGCTTGCCATGGCCGTGACCAGTGTTGGTCTGAACCCGCAACAGAACCGGGTTGGCGCAACCCTGGGCTTCCTGCAGTGCCGCAGTGAACTTGAACGAGTGACCGGGCACCACCCGGTCATCACGGTCGCCGGTCGTTATCAGCGTCGCCGGGTAACAGGCTCCCTGCCGCAGGTTGTGCAGCGGTGAGTAGGCGTACAGGAAGCTGAACTGCTGGGGGTCGTCACTGCGGCCGTAGTCACCGGCCCAGGCCCAGCCGATCGTGAACAGGTGGTAACGGAGCATGTCGAGCACACCGACTGCGGCGTGGGCCGCACCAAACAGGTCGGGCCGCTGCGTCAGGCAGGCTCCGACAAGCAGTCCTCCGTTGGATCCACCCTGGATGGCCAGCCTCGAGCGGGTGGTTACGCCGCTGGCGATCAGGTACTCCGCGCACGCGATGAAGTCATCGAACACGTTCTGTTTGCGGTCCAGGATTCCGTCTTCATGCCAGGACCTGCCGTACTCGGCGCCACCCCGCAGGTTGGCAGTGACCAGAACACCGCCCTGTTCCAGCCAGGCCAGCCGGCTGACGCTGAACTGCGGAGTCATGTTGATGTTGAAACCACCGTAGCCGTACAGCAGCGTTCGGTTGCTCCCGTCACGCGCCATGTCCCGCCGGCGCGTGATGAACATCGGCACCCGGGTACCGTCCCGGCTCACTGCGAACTCCTGAACGGTCTCGAACCTGCTGGCATCGAACGGCAACCCGGGCCTGAACAGCAGTTCAGTTTCGCCAGGGTTCCCGTCTGTGCGGTACACGCTCGGCGGCTGCAGGAACGAAGTGAACAGGAAGTAAGCGTGGTCGCTGTCCCGCTCGGCTGATCCGAGGAACACTGAGCCGATGCCGGGCAGACCGATCTCACCAAGCCGCTCGCCGGTGAGGCTCCAGCTGGTCAGCACGTGACTGGCGTGCCTCAGGTGCACCGTCACGAGGCGGTCCCGCAGCAGCAGGGAATGCTCTAGCGCCAGTTCCTGTTCCGGTACCACTTCCAGCAGCCGGTCGGGCTGATCAACATCGACTGCCACGATCCGTGAACGCTCAGCCCCGGCGTCCGTCTGCAGCCAGAACCGGCTGCCGTCGTTGCCGAGCCACCGGTACTCCGCGCTGAAGTCGCTGAACAGTGGCGTGAACTCACCGACTGGGCCAGCTGACAGATCGCGGTACCACAGCTGGTTCTGCGGGTCAGTTCCCCGGGTGATGCTGAGCAGCAGGTAACGGCCGTCGTGACTTACCTGACCGTGGAACGACAGTCGGGGATCGTCCGGCCGGCTGTAGACCACCTGGTCTTCAGCCTGTTTCCGGCCCAACAGATGGAGGCAGTACTCGGGCGGACCGGCCTCCTGCAGCAGTTCCTGGCCAGTGGCAGGCTGTTCGTAGCGGTTGTAGAGAAAGCCGCTGGAGTCTGGCAGCCACGTGGCGGTGGAGAAGCGGCTCCAGTGGAGTTCATCGGGCAGCATTGCGCCGGTGTCGATGTCCAGCACGTGCCAGGTGATCCAGTCTGAGCCACCACGGTTCAGGCCGAACGCCAGGAAACGGCCGTCCGGGCTGACCTGAGCAGAGGAGAGTGAGGTGCTGCCGTCTTCTGCCAGGGTGTTCGGGTCGAGCAGGACGCGGCCTTCAGCGGACTCGTGCTCCATCACCCACAGGACGTCCTGGTTCTGCAGGCCGCTGTTGCGCAGCTGGAACCAGCGGCTGCCACGGCGAACCGGCTGGTAACGCTTCGGGTAGTTCCACAGTTCCGTCAACCGCTGCCGGATCGTCTCGCGGTCTTCGTTGCCGGCAAGCCAGTTGCGCGTGACCCTGTTCTGCGCTTCGATCCAGCTGGCGACCCGTTCTGTGTCGGCACTCTGTTCCAGCCAGCGGTACGGATCTGCGACCCGGGTGCCGAAGTAATCATCGCTGTCCCGGCCCTTCTCGGTGACCGGATAACTGATTCTGAGCATCAGTCACTCTATCGTGCGCGCGCGGCGTCCCAGGCCTGCTGATCGTAGAAACGCAGCGCTCCGGCACTTACCAGTGGTTCGATGCTGATCTTGTCACTGCGGGTCCGTCTGGGGCCCTGACGCCAGTCGACACTGACGGCCGGCCCCGCGACGAGCAGTCCGCTGTTGCGCATGTGCAGCTGCTCGCTGCCTCCATCCGTGAAGTAGACGTATGGACGGATGACCGTCTGAAGGTACACCTCGCGCAGCTGCTGAACACCGGATTTCTCAAGCAGCTTCATCCCAAGTTGCAGCTGCCTGAGTTCGTCTTCGATGGCTTTCCTGGCGGGATCGTGCCGGCTCGCGTAGTGCTCGAACTCACGCAGGTTGTTCTGCACGGTCTCTTCCAGCTGTTCCATGCGGCGCAGTGCAGCAGCGATGCTGATGGTCCGGCCGGTCTGGCCTGTGTAGCGGCTCAGTCGCACGTGACTCACGTTGTCGCGCACCAGGGGAGGGAGCAGGTTCCGGCCCGGCTGTTCACGGCCTGTGAGGTCGAGGATGCCTGCCTGCACCTCGTCCAGCTCCCGCAGGCTGTCCAGGTACGGTCCGAGGCTGGGCGTAACGTATACGGCCGGGTTGTAAGTGTTGCTGCTGTGATCGCCGGTAAGCTCGTGGCCTGTCTCGGCCAGCCAGGTTACGTCAGCCTCAGCAGTGAGCCGGCTGAGGAGCTCAGCCAGGACACGGTGGAAGTGGGCGTAAGCCCGTTCGATCGTCTTGCTGGTTGATTCCGCTTCAGCCATGCGGCCAGCATATCATCTGCTTATTAAGCCGGAAACCCCCTCAATGCACAGAACGCAAACACAAGACAATCCATCAACAAAAGGAGCAGGCGAGCCTGTTGCAGCCCGCCTGCTCCTGGCACACCGTGCAGGCTGAATCCTCAGCGCACCCTGGTGAAGACGATGTCTCCGACTGGCACGAGGCCGGCGATCGACACCGTCCCACGCAGCTGGTCTCCGGAGAAACGGCCGTCGAACTGCATGAGGCCATCGCTGTTGCTCAGGTCGAGCGAGTCGTCGAGGCCCAGGCGCCCGCTGAGCTCAAGCTCGCCTGTGTTGAGCCGGAAGATGGCCAGGTCGTACGCCAGGCTGGCATCCGCACTGACCTGCGTGAGCCTCTGACTGAAAGCCAGCTCCAGCCGCACGGGCAGGTCGATAGTTGTCCGCCCGAACGGCTGAACCTGAACGATGAAGTTACTGCCCCACACCTGACCATGCAGCATCCTCAGCTGCGGCCCCTGACCGGGAACACAGGCTGCCAGAACTGCGGCCAGGACGAGGACCAGGCCGATCAGCCTGAACTTTCTGAATCGATTCACCGCTGCACCACCTTTCAGCCCGAGTCTACTTGACGCTCCCCCTGCACGTAGGCGGTTAAAATCGCCTCCTGGCCACTGAGCCTCGGACGAGTGCGCCGTACCCGGTCAAGACAAGACGGCGCGTAGGAGGTATTTGATGGCTTGGTTCGTCCTTATCGCATCCGGCGTCTTCGAAGCAGTGTGGGCAACCGCCCTCGGCAGATCAGACGGTCTGACGAAACTCGGCCCGTCCGTCGTGTTCTTCGTCGCACTGGCGATCAGCATGGGCGGCCTGGCATGGGCGATGAAGACCCTGCCTACCGGAACTTCCTACGCCATCTGGGTTGGCATCGGCGCCAGCATCGCCGTCGCCTGGGCGATGTTCACCGGCAGTGAACCAGCATCACCGATAAAGATCGCCCTGATCCTCGGCCTGATCGGCTGCATCGTCGGCCTGAAACTCGTTTCCTGATCAGCGTCCCTGCAGCACCCACGCCCTTGCAGTCGCCGCAGCCCTCAGCATGGTCTCCTGATCCGGCGGGGCGAGCAGCAACGCATCCAGCTGACCCGGCTGCAGTCCCGTGAGCGGCGCGGCCCGCGGCTCCTCACCTGAGAACAGAAGCGCCTCGCCTTCAGCCCGCCACCGCGCCCACCCAGCGGGCTGAGACAGATGGAAAAGCTCATGCCGAAGCGTCAGCTCCAGGCCTGACCGCTCGACTACTACTGCGAGGCGCTGCACGTCGATCCGGCAGGCATCCCGGTCAGCTGCCGCCAGGCTGAACCAGGGCAGACCCGTTGCGTCCGTGTACGAAGCCAGGTCGGGATGGACGTACAGCTGTGGGTCCTCACACATGCTGAGCTCCGTCCGGACGCTCAGGTCACGCAGTGCGCGGGTTATCACCGCTGCTGCCGACGGCAGGAGCCGGCCATCAGCGGCTGAGGCCACGTGAACGGTGACCCCGGCCACCTGATGACTGGCCCAGCTGCCGGCCTGGGCACACACCAGCTGAGCCAGCAGCAGGGCAGCGGTGCAGAGCAGCGTTCTCACTCGCCGGCTGGCACCACCTCAAGCAGATCAGCCGCCGTACGGCCGGTGATGTCACGTTCGTACAGCAGCCGCGCCTGGGCCGGCAGTGCAGTGAACCGGCCCGGGTGCTCAGCACGCAGGACGTATGTGAAAGTGACCGGTTCGGTCAGTTCAGTGAAGTAGAAGTCGATGCTGCGTTCACTGAGCTCCCGGCTGTCGAACCAGTAGTTCCAGCCCCAGTAATCCTCACCGTAACGGCGGGGGATGCCGGCCAGCCGGAAACTGCGGTCCTCTTCGACGACTGTGAAGCCCGCAGGCAGCGGCTCCAGCACCGAAACGAAGCGGAGTTCACCCTGTGGTTCAACCGTAAGCGTGACCAGCACGAAATCACCTGCCGTGAAGGAGTCCGCTTCCTCGTGCCCGTAGATGAAGTGCTGCGCTTCTTCATTCCAGACCGGCGTGAGCAGCGAGTAGGTGCGGCTGACGTTCATACCGGCATCGACCGGTTCAGTGAACGCTTCTTCCACCATGAAGCTGAGAGCCGCGCTGGAGTACACGCGCGCTTCAGCCGGCACGCTGATACTCAATACGTTGCGGCCACGGGCAGGCAGGCCGCTCAGGTCAGCTTCGACCTGGTCGCTCCCGAGTTCGAACTCTGCAACGATGACGTTGTTGAGCCGGACGGTAACCGGTACCGGCATTTCCCCGCTGTCGCCAGCGGCGCCTTCAAGCAGGAGGGCAGCCTGGACTACTGCAGCGGTGTCCCGGCTTGAGTACCAGTGACTTCCGGAACGCTCCAGCAGCAGCCAGTTGACGATCCGGGGGATCACCTCAGCGTCCGGCCTGAGTTCAGCGAGTGCCTGCAACGCCAGAGCCGTGGTACTCACCCGGTCGTCAGACCATATGTAACGGGGAGCTTCAGGGTTCCAGTAGGCGACCGCATCCCTGTCGACGATTCGGCTGAGCAGTTCATCCAGGTACAGCTGCGCCTCGGTTTCGTTGCCTGAGTGACTGAGAGCGAGGATGCTCAGGACGAGCCCGTGGTTGGACAGGGCCGGGTCACCGGGCAGTCCTTCCAGCTGCGGAACGTGCCGACCGGCCCGTGCGAGAGCGAACCACGCCCAGGCGCGGGCGTCCGCCACCGCGGCAGCCCGGGCGGCTTCGTCACGCATGTAACGGTACACTTCGAACGATTCCAGGCTGACAGCGTGCTCCAGGTAATCAAGCGTTCGCGTGAGTTGCCATTCGTTGACCGCGTAACCCGCTTCGCGGACGGTAAGCAGGCCAGTGGCCACGTAAGCGCTTATGACCGGACTGGACACACCGAAGCGCCAGTAGCCGAAGCCGCCATCCGGGTGCTGCAGCTGCAGCAGTCTGTTCACCTCGACCGCGATGAACTCGTCAGCCGGTGGCAGTCCATCGGGCAGCTCCACACCGCTCTGCTGCGCGAGCACGAAAGTCAGCAGCCGGCTCAGTGCCGCTTCGGTATAGCCGTATTCCTGACGGGTGAGCCAGTCAACCGCCGGCGCAACCGCCGCCGTCAGGTCCGGGACCAGGCTGACCGATCCGCGCAGGGTGCCGGTCGTCATGGTTTCTGGCAGTTCAAACTCCCAGCTCGCATCACCCTGGCCGGCCCATACGAGTTCCTCCCGGACCCCGCGCGGATCGACTGGCACCGGCAGACGCAGCGCATCACTGGCTTCCGTGGTGGTCACGCTTGCTTCAACCTGGGTCGTTCCAACGTTGTCCGCATGCACCCGCCAGTCCTGGACAGCGCGGCCACCCGCCGGCAGCTCTGCTGCCCGTGGGGCACCGCTGTCGTCGATGAGTTCCAGGCCTTCAGTGCGGAGCGACCACCTGGCCTGCAGCGTGTCCGCCAGGTTGCTCTGCCCGATGACCCTGACGCGCGCTTCGTCACCACGCACCAGGTAGGACGGCAGGGCGACGCGGGCCAGGACAGGCAGGGTGGTGGTCAGGTGCAGCTGTTCCTGACCGACGAGCCCCCTTTCGCTGATCGCGCGGGCCGTTACCCGCCAGCGCGTCAGGTTGTCACTGAAATCAAGCTGCACTGTGGCACGCCCGTCTGTTCCGGTCACTGTTTCCGTTGACCACAGTATCGTCTCCCGGAAGTCTTCACGCAGCCGGGGTTCCTCAGGTTCAGGCGACGCCGCAGCACTGTCGGACTTGGCCTGGGCGAACACTGCTTCATCCATGGCAGCCCGCGCTTCACTGACTGGCTCGACCTGCCCGAAGTACATCCAGGTCGACAGTTCAGTGCTCACTCCGTTGCTGCGCCAGCCGTAGAAGAAACCGCGGACGTCCGGCGTGCGCTCAGGCCTGATCATGAACACAGCCTCATCCACGACGGCGATGGTCAGCTGCGCCTGCACCGGCTGACCATGCGAGTCAGTGACCAGCACGTTCAGCGCAGTACTGGTCCCCGGCTCGAACACAGCGGAGTCAGCTTCGATCTGCACGTTGAGGAACCGCTGGGTCGGATCAACCCGGAAGCTCGTGCTGGTGCTGTATATCTCGCCGTCACCGACGACGACCACGCCCAGGTAACTGTTCGGCACCTCACTGCCGTCAACTTCAAGCTCATACGTGAAAGTGTTGCCTGCGAAGCGGACGAGCTCCCAGCCACTCACCTGGTCACCTTCACGGGTAAGCAGGGCCCAGCCGTCAGCGACCGGTGATTCGATCACGAACCGGGCTGTTTCACCCGGGACGTACTCTTCCTTGTCAGCCTGAACTTCCAGGTACTGATGGTCCCAGTAGACCGCTTCACCACCGAACAGCCACATGAACATGTCCGAGTCCGTCAGCCGGCCCTCAGCGTCAGTCGCCGTCACGGTGACCCGCCAGCTGCCGGCGACGCCAGGGTCGATCATGATGGTGGTCTCACCGTCCGCAGCGGTCTCCCCGGCGTAGGTCGGGCCGGCCTCGAACTGAACGCCCGCACCGTCGACCCAGTACGAACGCTCAGTACTGACCGTGAAACCGGTACTGAGCGGGTTGCCTTCCAGGTCCTGCGCGGTAACCGTCAGGCTGAGCGGTTCATCGACTGGATGTGAGTAGCGGCCGCTGCTCAGGCCGAGCACCAGGTCAGCTCGGTAGGCGATCATCGACGCCCGGGCCGTGACGGCCCGCCCGCTCTCATCGGTGACGCTGGCTTCCAGGGTCAGTCGGTAATCGCTGTCCTGGGGCTGCAGGGTAACCGGCAGCGCCACCGTGCCATCAGGGCCGATCACCGCCTCACCGCGTGCGATGACCGAACCACCGTAGGTGCTGCTGGCGGTGTCGTAGAAACCGTACGGGGAACGCCAGGCCCAGCGGCTGTACGGCTCGCTCAGTACGACGTAGGAGACCGTGCCGCCAGCGACCGGCCCGCCGAACAGGTAACCGGCGCTGACGGTGAAGGTCGTCGACTGCCCATGAATAGAGTACTCCTCGGCGGCTTCAACCTGCACTTCGAACTCCGGCAGTACGTACTCTTCGACCCAGAACGAGCCCCAGCTGCTGCTGCCGTGTACTTCGGCCCGGATGCTGTAGTAACCGAGCGGAGCCGACTCGGGCAGCGGGACGCTGACGGTGAAGCTGCCGAACGCATCGGTGGTCACTTCGGCTGAGAAGATCTCTTCGTAATCAGCGTTGTCGATAGTGACGGTCACCAGCGCTCCGCTGACAGGAGCGACACTGCGTGCCAGGCGGGTCGTGCCTTTCAGCTCCACCTGCTGCCCGGGCTGGTAAACGGGCCGGTCGGTGACCAGGTAGGTGCTGGGTACGTCACCGTTCCAGCTGCTCCACCAGGCGTTGCTGAACGCCCATGAATCACCGTTGTGCGCGCCCACCGGCAGCGTGCCGGGTTCGTCAGCGGGGAAGGTCGCAAGTCCGTCAGCGTCGGTGTTCAATGCAGTCAGTCCGTCGCCGGTCAGCACGCTGAGCTCCGCTGCCAGCGGTTCACCGGTCGTCAGGCTGCTGGTGTACAGCAGGAGCGTGTCAGCATCACGTTTCGTTACGAGTGCCAGGTCAGTGACGACCACGACGACTGCCGAACCTGTATCAGCCGGGCCGAGCTGGGCGACATAGACGCCGATGGGCAGCTGACCCAGGTCGATCTCGGTGTTACGGCCGGAGCTGATCTCGATGACTTCACGGCTCAGGTGCTCATGCAGTTCCAGGTCACGCGTGATGTCGAACTGGTCCGGACCGCCTGAGCTCATGATGTCGCCGGGGTTGGCGACCCGGTAGAGGATCAGGTCGGTGGCGGGCCGGCCGTCCAGCCAGGTGCCCAGCACTACCGGCTCGGCCGGCGCGTACACGCCGCCACCGTACAGGTAGTAGCGGGTGTCCTGCGCGGCGGCAGTCAGGCCAGCCATCACGAGCAACAGGGTCAGCAGCGTTCTCATGCGATCAACCTCCAACGGTAGAAGCCCAGGAAGTGCGGGTTGTCCGGCCGCGGGTGCCAGCTCGGGTCAGGATGCCGGGCGAGTGTCTGCAGGCTGAGCAGCCTGACCTCGCCGCCTTCCTCGGGCGAAGCACCGGTGTGATAAACGACCATGCCGTCACCCAGGTAGACCATGCTGTGATAACCCGAGCCGTCAGCCAGCGGGTGGGCGAAGAACATCAGGTCACCGCGTTCAGCCGCCCGCGGATCGTGTCCAAGGTAGACACTGTTATAGCGCATAAGTTCGAACGAATCAGCCATGCCTACCAGCCGCCCCTCTTCCACATCGCTGCTTGTGTAACTGCCCGGAGCGATCCGGAACACACTGCGGCTTATGAGCGGCATCGGGTAACCGGGGGAGACCGGGGCCGGAACTTCAGGAACCTGGATGTACGGGAACTGCGCGAACCAGGCTGCGGTCTTCGGGGCGAGCGCCTGCACGAACGCGAAACGCAGCAGTCCGGAACAATCCAGGTGCTCCCAGGTCGGGGATTGCGCAGTGTACTGAGCTTCGGCGATCGCAGCGAACCACAGCCGGAAAGCCCGCTGCTCCGCTGGTGAGCGGATCAGTATCGCGTCCGGGAAGCCACTGCCGGTGCTGTCGAGGTCATTCCGGGCAGCCCCGGCTCCCAGCAGCAGGAGCAGGAGCACGGTTACGCGGATCAGGCCGGGACGGTGCATGCCGGCATGATAGACCATGCGGTACCCGCGTGGCTGAGTGCTGCCTCAGACAGTCTTAAGGTTGTGGCCCACCGCTGGCTGCCAGTCGGGGAAAAGCGGCAGCTGCAGGGGCGCCTCGAGCAGTTCGTACACACCGATGCCCAGGAGCCGTACCGGCTGGGCAAGGGTCCCGAACCGCTCCCGCAGTATGTGCCGCGCAACAGCCTCCAGCTGCCGGGCCGAACTGACGGGCAGCGGGAGCAGCAGCTGCCGTGTCTGGATGGTGTGGTCGGCATACTTCACTTTCACGCTGACCCCACGGCCCAGGGCTCCGGCACGGGCCAGCCGGCGCGCCACACCTTCAGCGATGGCCGGAACTTCAAGCTCCAGCTCCTCGAGCGTTTCCCGGTCAGTGTCGAACGTCTCCTCGCTGCTCACGGACTTGCGTACACCCGATGGATCGACGGGCCTGTCGTCGATGCCCCGCACCAGGTTCCAATAGTGCTGACCGACCTTGCCGAAGTGTCTCTCGAGCTGTTCACTGCTGAGTTGCCGGAGGTCAGCGCCGGTCCTTATGCCGAGCGCGTGCATCTTCTCAGCGGTCCGGGGGCCGACCCCGTGGATCCTGTCCACGGGCAGCCGGTCAAGCAGTTCAGCTGCGTCTTCTTTCAGGATCACGTTGAGTGCATCGGGTTTGCGCATGCCGCTGGCGAGCTTCGCGAGGAACTTGCAGTAACTGACCCCGGCCGTGACGGTGAGGCCTGTCTCGCGCCTTATGTCAGCCCGGATGGCCCGGGCGATGAGCGTCGCGGATGGTGGGCCTTTCAGTGGTTCAGTCACGTCCAGGTAAGCTTCGTCGATGCTGAGCGGCTCGACCAGTTCCGTGTACGAGCTGAAGATCTCGCGCATCTGCACGCTGACCGCCCGGTAAACCTCGAAGCGGGGCGGGACGAAGATGAGGCCGGGGCACAGTTCACGGGCCATCCGTGATGGCATGGCGCTGCCTACGCCGAAACGCCGGGCTTCGTAGCTGGCGGTGGCGACTACGCCGCGGGGTGAGTCGCTGCCGACTGCGATCGGCTTGCCGCGCAGCTTCGGGTTGTCACGCTGTTCAACGGCTGCGAAGAACGCATCAGCATCGATGTGCAGTATCTTCCGCACAACTACAGAGTACCTTAGTTACTATCGTTCAGTCACGAGTGTGCCGTCGAGTGTTGTCCAGGCCAGCGTGGCGCACTTGACACGTGCATGCAGCTGACGCACTCCGGCCAGAGCCTGCAGGTCGCCAAGTCCCTCACCGTCGTCCTCGCCACGGATGAACGCCCGGAACCGTTCTGACAGCGCCAGGGCCTCAGTCGGGCTCAGGTCGGTCACCGCCTCGCTCATCAGGTCAGCTGAAGCCTGGCTGATCGCACAGCCCTGCCCGGTGAAGCGCGCCTGCCTGATCCGGCCATCTGCCACCGACAGCGTCAGTGTCAGCTCATCGCCGCATGACGGGTTTAGGCCTTCCTGGCGGTGGGTGACCGGCTCAGCCTCGCCGCGGAAGCGGGGTCGGCGGCTGCGCTCCATGATAACTTCGCGGTACACCTGCTCGAGCAGTGACATCAGTTGAAGCTCCCGAAGAACTCAGCGGCCGAGCGCAGTGCCGCGGCCAGCGCTTCGATCTCTGCCTCCGTCGTCGTCAGCCAGGCGCTGGCACGGGCAGTCGACTGTACGCCCAGTGCCGTCATGAGCGGCTGCGCGCAGTGATGCCCTGCCCGTATCGCGATGCCTTCAGCGTCCAGTGCGGTCGCCACGTCATGCGGGTGCACCCCACGGAGGTTGAAAGGCAGGATCGCCCCACGGTCGTCACCGCGGGGCCCGTACAGTTCCAGGCCCGGCACCTCACTGAGCGCGTCGATCGCGAAGTCAGCGATGTACCGGTCATGCTCCCAGACACGCTGCATGCCGACTGCCTGCAGCCAATCGACCGCAGCAGCCAGACCGACCGCCTCTGCGACCGCTGGCGTGCCAGCTTCGAAGCGCATCGGTATGTCAGCGAACGTCGACCGCTCGATGCTCACCGTCCTGATCATCTCACCACCACCGAGGAACGGTGGCAGTGATTCAAGCAGCTCCTCACGGACCCACAGTGCACCTATGCCGGTGGGGCCGAGCATCTTGTGCCCCGACACCGCGTAGGCATCGACACCGAGCGCAGCAACATCCACCGGTAAGTGCGGGGCTGCCTGGGCACCATCGACGAACACCAGCGCTCCGGCCTCGTGAGCGAGTTCGGTCAGCTCCGCTACCGGGTGCACGACTCCGAGGACGTTCGACATGTGAGCCAGCGCCACCAGCCTGGTCCGCCCATTGAGCAGGCTGCGGAACGCATCGAGGTCCAGCCGCTGCTCAGCCGTCAGCGGTACGGCACGGATGACCGCACCGGTGCGCGCAGCCGCCAGTTGCCACGGCACCAGGTTGGCGTGGTGTTCAGCGACGGTGACGATGATCTCATCACCCGGCCTGAGCTCCTGGTCAGCCCAGGTGCGCGCCAGCAGGTTGATGCCCTCAGTGGCGT
This sequence comes from uncultured bacterium, assembly GCA_964411415.1. Taxonomy (GTDB): domain Bacteria; phylum Deinococcota; class Deinococci; order Deinococcales; family Trueperaceae; genus CALDPK01. The sequence continues at coordinate 7,315 of CAYPKV010000031.1, read as the reverse complement.
TACGGACGAACACCAGCGAGCAGGCACCTGGCGCCCCAAGGAAAGAAGCGACCCGGCTGCGGGCCTGCTCGTCAGCCTGAGTAGATTCTGCGGCCAGCTGATATGCACCCCGGTGCACGTTGGCGTTGGCCGTGCGGTAATGCCGGTCCATCGCCTGCAGCACTGCCTCAGGTTTCTGGGAACTCGCGGCGTGGTCAAGGTAGATGAGCGGCCGGCCGTGCACCTGCCGCTGCAGGATGGGGAAGTCTGCACGCAGAGCTTCTGCGTCGAACGGGTCCATGACCGACAGTACCATTATCCGGAATGATTCCGATTACTCTTCTTCGTCACCGGTTTCAGGCTCTTCAGGCAGCCTGATCAGCACCCGGGTGACTGCCAGGCCATCGATCTCCTGGACTGTCAGTTCGGCGCCACCGACGGTGACCGAATCACCAACTGCCGGAGCGCGGCCCAGTTCCTCGACAACCAGGCCACCCACCGTGTTGGCATCGTCTGATTCCAGCACGTCAGGGTACTCCTCACTGAAGTCTTCGAGCAGCACTTCACCCTCGACCATGAGCCCACCGTCAGGCAGTTCATGGATCTCCGGCAGTGGCTGCTGATCGAACTCGTCGTACACCTCACCGACGACTTCTTCGATGAGGTCCTCGAGCGTCACGATGCCTTCCGTACCACCGTACTCGTCCATGACGACCGCCATGTGCACCCGCAGCCGCTTGAACGAGGCGAGCAGACGCGCCGAGCTCATGTGCAGCGGTACACGGGGTGCCCGCCGCAGCAACGGCCGCAGGTCGAACGGTTCACCGTCGCTGTTCGCCCGCCAGCGGATCAGGTCCTTTACGTGCAGGATGCCGCGGATGTGGTCCAGGTCACCCTCGTAAACAGGGAAACGGCTGTGCTTGGAGTTGACGATGAACTCGATCACTTCGTCCTCAGCGGCATCGATGGGCAGGCCGCGGACGCGGGTACGCGGGGTCATGCACTGGTAAACCTCACGCTCACCGAAGTCGAAGATCGCTTCGATCAGGTCGCTCTGCTCAGTCTCGATCGCACCGCTCTCGCTGCTCTCACGGACCAGCATCTCCAGCTCGTTGGCCGTGTACAGACGGTGACTGCCGCCATGCAGCGGTATCTTCATGACCCGCAGGAACCAGCCGGCGATGGCGTTGAGCACCCACACCCCGGGCAGGAACAGCAGGTTCAGGAAACGCATGCTTGGCAGCACACCGACAGCGACCTGTTCCGGTGCGTGGAGGGCCATCGCCTTGGGGATCATCTCACCGATGACGACGTGCAGGTACGTGATGACAGCCAGGATGACGACCGTGGCAAGCGTGTGGGCGACACTCTCGCTCAGGCCGAACCATTCCTGCAGCGGGCCGTAGAACCAGCCGGCGATGGTCGGTTCGGCGTACATACCGAGGGCGACCGTCACCAGGGTGATGCCCAGCTGGGCGACCGCGATGAAACGGTCCTGCAGCCTGGTGTTGCGGACGATGTTCAGCGCAGCGCGCGCAGCGGCGGACTTTTCCGCCATCTGCTCGAGCTTGATGCCGCGTGACGCGACAATCGCAAACTCAGCTGCCACGAAGATGGCGTTGGCCAGTATCAGCGCGGCAAGAATAAGCAGGGGAACGACGTACGTGCTCATGTCTCAGCTCCGGCGGGTTCTGAACCCTCAGTGCCAGCGGCCATCTCATCAGGGTCAGTGACGGTCTCGGCGGGCGGGGTGATGCTCACTTCAGTGATCGCGTACTCCTCGACAGCCTCGACACGCAGCACGACCTGCTGCGACATGACCTCATCGCCGACACGCGGGGACCGCTCCAGCAGGTCCATCACGAAGCCGCCGACGGTCTCGGGCCCGTCTTCCGGGAAAGTGAGCAGCAGGCGGGCGTTCGCTTCACTGACCAGCATGTCGCCGCGGACGTGGATGCGGCCTTCGCGGTCTTCACGGTACAGGTCGGGTTCCAGGTCGAACTCGTCCTGCAGTTCACCGAATATCTCCTCAAGGATGTCTTCCAGCGTGACGATGCCGGCCATCCCGCCGTACTCATCGAAGATGACCGCCATGGTGGAGCGTTCCTGTTTGAACTCCTGCCACAGCTCGTAAACGGTCATGCTCTCCGGGCTGAGCTTGGCGGGCCGCATGATCTCACGGAGACTGCCCTCAGGTTTCGTCAGGTTCGACACGAACAGGTCCCTTATGTGCAGGGTCCCGACGACGTTGTCGATGGTCCCTTCGAACACCGGGAAACGGGTGTGCGGTTCACTGGAGAGGCGCTTGAGGGCTTCGCCGACCGGCGTGTCCACGTCGATCGCGGAGACGCGCACGCGCGGGATCATGATCTGACGGACCACTCGTTCATCGAGCAGGAAGACGTTGTGGAGCATCTCGCGTTCGCCAGCGTCGATGACGCCACCACGCGCGCTCTGCTTGAACAGGCCTTCGAGTTCCTGGGGTGAATGGACGTGAACGCTCGCTCCGCCGTAGGGCAGCCGGAACAGCCGCATGAGCGCGAAGGCTGAACCGTTGAAGAACGTTATGAACGGGCTGAGCAGGATGAGTGACCATTGCAGGGGCCGGGCACAGGCCATGGCGACCTGTTCCGGGAAGCGCAGCGCCACGGACTTGGGCAGCAGCTCACCGAAGACAACCTGGAAGCCGGTGATGCCCAGAAGGATCACTACTGCGGCGATGCCCGCTGCGGCCGCTTCGCCGACGATGCCGATGCGGGCCAGCCACGGCACGAGCACGGGGGAGAGCAGCCCCTGGCCGACGTAACCGGCGATCAGGCTGGTCAGGGTGATGCCGATCTGCGCGGCAGCGATGGCACGGTCAAGGCGGTGATGGTCCTCAAGGATGCCGAGGATCAGCTTCGCACCGCCTGAACCCGCTGCAGCCAGTTCGCTTATACGGGTCTTGCGCGCACCGACAAGAGCGAACTCCGCAGCCACGTAGACCGCGTTGATGACCGTAAGGATGACGACCACGACGGTGGTGATGAGGAACGCGTTCAGCATCCCGGGCCCACCAGGGTCAATCGCCACGACAGACTGTTGCTGATGAGAGAACCCGGAGGCTCCCCCGATTCATCTTTCGGCTTGCAGCTTCTGGGACTTCGCGGCTCCGGCTCGGCCTCAGCCGAGATCAAAGTATTTAGCACACGCGGACTATAGCAGCTTTCGGCACGTTCCATGCAATTGTGCAATTCAGGCCGGCACCGGACGTGCCCGGAAGCAGTGCTTCCTGGTCACACATCAAGGAACACGAGCACCGCAAGTACCGCGAGCTGCACGGGCATAACAAGCCCCGGCGCACCGAAGGCCGTCAGCAGCAGAGCCGGCGCGCTGGCCAGCAGGGCAGCGACCATACGCGGTTCGAAGCGCCGGGCGGGAGCTGACGTCCAGGTGCTGTACTTCTCCAGCCACAGCACAGTGCTGAGCAGCACGGTGGTGGTCAGCATGAGGTTGCTGGCGGACGACGGTACCGCCTGCAGATTCAGGCCGATGAAGTCTCCCGCGAACGCCGCCAGCACGGCCAGGACGGCCGCAGGAAGGGCCCGGCCTATGGTGCGGTGCCAGGCGCTGATCGGCAGGTCGCGGGCGTAGTTGCCGACACCCATGCTGAACGCTGCCAGGCCAGACATCACTGCGGCAGCGGCCAGCAGGCCGAACGAGCCCGCCAGCGGTGCGAAGACGACTACGGCAGTGACGAGCAGGAACTCGAGCAGCAGCCGAACCTGGGAGAGGAGCGGCCGTCGCCACAGCATCGACAGGGTCCGCCAGCCGATGGCCTGCCACTGGCTTGCGCCGGCAGGCGGGGGCCGCAGGCTGCGGGTGGGTCGGGTGACACCTGGCTTGTCATGGAGGCTGGCCAGCAGTCGGGCCCGGTAGGCAGGGTCGTCGTTACCGGGAACACCGCTGATTCCCGCCAGCAGGTTGCTGGTCCGCATGGCCTGCAGTTCGCTCAGCACGAAGCTCTGCGCTGCGAATCGCGGCGGGTAACTCCGCTCAAGCGTACGGTGTACGACGTATGCGCTGGCGCCGGCCAGCAGCAGCGGAAACAGCAGTGACCACGGACTCGCACTCGCGAACGCACCGGTCAGGCCGAGGCCGGGCACGAATATGCCCAGCAGCGCGAAACCGGAAGCGACCGGCAGGAGCAGCAGGTAGCGGAGGTCCGCCTCAGGGTTGTCCCACTGCCAGTAGCGGATCCAGCTCAGGTTCAGGTGGCTGACCAGCACCAGAGCGAGTGCCGGCCCGGCCAACCACGCCTGGTGATGCAGCCAGAACGGTGCCACCACCGCATAGGCAGAGCCGATGACCATCCCGATGAAGCCGAGCAGCGCCCACTGCCTGATGAACGGCCAGCGCAGCACCGTGAACGGCTGCGCGCCGGACAGGACGAGCCGGTACACGTCACGCCGGTTGACGAACACAGGTGCACTGCGAGCGCGGTACACGAGCGAACCGAAGATCATCGTCAGCGTCGTCGCGAAAGCCGGGGCGAGCGGTATGGGCAGCGGCTCTTCAGTACGGCCCAGCAGCTCTACGCCTGAGATCGTGAACACGACCAGCCAGAACAGCAGGTACACGATCGTCCACCAGCCCACGGCGCGCCCGACCCACTCGGCGTAACCGCGTGCAGCCCGTCGCAGCGTGAGGTTCCTTAAGTACGTAACCCCGGCGCCAGCCAGCGCCTCCGGCTGCGTCACGCCCTGAGCGTCCCGTCAGCGAGCTGCAGCTGCCGGGCACCCAGCGCCCCGAGCAGTTCGCCCTGGTGACCGGTAAGAAGCACCGCACCACCGGCACGGCTGCGCTCCTGCAACGCCTGGTTCAGCAGCACCTGAGCCTCAGCGTCCAGGCCGTTGTAAGGCTCATCCAGCAACAGCAGCGGCGTCTCCAGACCAAGTGCAAGGGCGAGCGAAAGCTTCTGCCGCATGCCCCGCGAGTGCGTCGACGGGAACTCACCCTCACGTGCTGCCAGGCCGAACCGGTCGAGCCACAGCCTCATCCGCTCTTCAGCCTGCGGCTGAGCGTAGATCAGTGCGACGAACCGCATGTGCTCAGCCAGGGTGAGGTCTTCGTACAGGGCCGCCTCATCCGGCACGAACACGAAACGGGAACGGGCCTCCGGACTGGAGGGCCGCAGCCCGTCGATGAATATCTCACCGCTGGCAGGCAGCAGGTTGACGAGGGCGCGCAGCAACGTGCTCTTACCGGCACCGTTAGGTCCGGTCAGCAGGGCCAGTTCACCTGTACCCAGCTGGAAATCGGCATCACTCACGATCGGTACGCCACCGAGTCTGACGGTGACCTCCTGGACTGTGAGCGGGGGAGTGGTCTTGGACATCGCAGCCCAACCTACCAGAAAACCCGCCCGCCACCGTGGTAGCGTAAGCCGATGAACACGGAGCTTCTGGAAGCGTACGGCTGGGACGAGCAGTTCGCCAGTGAGTTCAGGGAAGCAGCCGACCCTGGTGACCTGCCCGGCCGGATCCTGGGGCATGAACGCACCAGCCTGCGGGTGATCACTCCGGAGGGTGAACGTTTCGTCACGGCCGGGGCGCGTTTCCGGCGTGGCCGGGGCCGTGACCGGCCGGTTGTTGGCGACTGGCTCGTACTGCAACCGATAAGTGGTGACGAGCGCCTGAACCTGCGGCGCATCCTCACCCGTCGCAGTGAACTGAGTCGCCTGGCCAGCTCCCGCCGCAACCCGGACGGCGCGATCGGCGGCCGCCCTGAGGAGCAGGTACTGTCCAGCAACATCAGCACAGTGTTCATCGTCACGGGCCTCGATGACGATTACAGCCTGCCGCGCATCGAACGCTACGTTGCAGCCGTCCGGGACGGCCGGGCTGAACCGGTCATCCTCCTCAACAAAGCCGACCTGGCTGGCGAGGAGCTTAGCGGGGAACGCGCCAGGGAGACCGCGGCCGCCCTGCCCGGCGTGCCAGTCCACACCCTCAGCCTGGAGACGGACGACGGCGTCGGACAGCTGCAGCAGTACCTGGGGCCGGGCCGTACCATCGCACTGATCGGCTCCTCCGGAGTGGGCAAATCCACTCTGGTGAACAGCCTGCTGGGCGAAGAAGCTGCCCTGACCGGCGAGACGCGTGAAGGCGACGGGAAAGGCCGCCACACCACAACGTGGCGTGAGATGTTCCTGCTGCCGGACAACCAGGGTGTACTCATCGACAACCCCGGCCTGCGTGAGGTGGGTGTTTATACCGGCGGCGCCCTCGAGACGTTCGACGACCTCGAACAGCTCGCGCTGCAGTGCCAGTTCCGGGGCTGCACCCATGACACCGAACCGAACTGCGCAGTCAGGGCTGCCGTTGCAGACGGCACAGTCAGCCAGGAACGCCTGACAGCATGGCTGGAGCGGCGGGCTGAAGCCGAGCAGGTGGGCCAGTGGCTGAAAGAGAGCGAGCGCCGGCGGGGCAGGCGACCAAGACGCCGCTGAACAGCCTACAATCAGGCATGGCGAACAGGCCGCCCCTGAGCGGTAAAATCCTCATAACCGGCGCGGCCGGTTTCATCGGCGGCAACTTCAGCCGGTTCCTGGCAGACCGTCATCCGGCAGTGGAACTTCTCCTCCTGGACAAGCTGAGTGCCTACTCCAGCATGGGCCCCATCCAGGAGCTGATTGACACAGGACGCGCGCACTTCATCAGGCTCGACCTGAGCGACACAGACAGTGTTTACGACCTCATCAGCAGTGAACAGCCGGACTTCACCGTCAACTTCGCTGCCGAGAGCCACAACGACCGGGCCATCCTCGATTCCCGCCCGTTCGTGTACAGCAACGTCGTTGGCGCGTTCAACCTGCTTGAAGCCACCCGGCTCCACAACCCCGCCGGCCGGCTCGTCCACATAAGCACGATCGAGGTTTACGGTGAGCAGGCTGCCACGGTGCCGTTCTTCACTGAAGCAAGCCCCCTGAACGCCAAGACGCCCTACTCGGCCTCGAAAGCAGCCGCTGACCTGCTCGTCCGGTCCCACATGCAGACGTACCCGCACCTGGACCTGGCCATGACCCATTGCGCCAACAACTACGGACCGTGGCAGTTCCCGGAGAAGCTGATCCCGCTCGCCATCACCAACATCATGCGGGGCCGCCGTGTACCCCTGTACGGCGACGGTGAGCAGAAACGCGACTGGCTGCACGTTCTGGACCACTGCCGCGGCATAGAACTCGTCCTGGCCCGCCCCCGCACTGACGTGAAGGCCGAGGCTGCCACAGACCCCTCACTGCTGCCCATATTCGACTTCTCGGCCCGTGAGGAGCTCAGCAACCGCACGATCATCC
>CAYPKV010000030.1:0-20645 GCA_964411415.1 uncultured bacterium | reverse complement strand
ATCACCTACATGCGTACCGACTCGACCAACCTGGCCCAGGAAGCGATCCAGGGCAGCCGCGAAGCCATCGAGCGTCGCTACGGCAGTGAGTACCTGCATCCTGAACCCCGGCAGTACGCGACGCGCTCACGCAACGCCCAGGAGGCCCACGAGGCGATCCGCCCGGCCGGCGCCCTCATGCGGACCCGCGAGGAGCTCGGTCTGGACGGCCGCGAGGGCCAGCTTTACGACCTCATCTGGAAGCGCACCGTCGCCAGTCAGATGGCCAACGCCCGCCTGAAGTACGTGACCGCGCACGTCAGGACGGACCTGCCGCAGCGGTTCACTGCCGGCAGCCTCGAAGCGACCGAGGCCACCTTCCGCGCCAGCGGCCGTACCACGGTCTTCCCCGGTTTCCTCCGTGCCTACGTCGAAGGCAGTGACGATCCGGATGCCGCCCTCGACGGCCAGGAGCAGCCGCTGCCGGAACTGACCGAAGGCGAGCAGGTGCGTCAGCTCGGTGTGGAGACCGTCGGTCACGAGACGAAGCCGCCCGCCCGCTTCACGGAAGCGTCGCTGGTGAAACTGCTGGAGAGCGAAGGCATCGGCCGGCCCAGCACGTACGCCAGCATCATCGATACCGTCATCAACCGCGGCTACGCCCGCAAGAACGGTTCGCAGCTGGTGCCGACCTTCACTGCATTCGCCACGAACAACCTGCTTGAACACCAGTTCCGCCAGCTCGTCGACACCGAGTTCACCGCCAACATGGAGCAGGCGCTGGACGACATCGCGGAAGGGTCACTTGACGCGGTGCCGTACCTGCGCGAGTTCTACTCGGGTGAAAGCGGCATCGAAGCACTGGTCGAGGAAGGCCTGGGAGCGATCGACGCCCGGGAGATATCGACCATCCGCTCACCGAAGTGGGATCCGTACGAAGTGCATGTGGGCCGCTGGGGACCATACGTCGAAGGTGAATCGAACGGCCGCAAGGTGAACATCAACATCCCGCAGGAGATGGCTCCGGCAGACGTGACCCGTGAGTACATCGAGGAGCAGCTGCGTGAAGGTGGCCAGGGCAACCAGGTCGTCGGCAACCACCCGGAGACCGGCCTGCCCATGCTGCTCAAGCGTGGCCCTTACGGCCCGTATCTGCAGCTCGGCGAGGACGCCGTGGAAGGACCGAAGCCGCGCCGCACCAGCCTGCCTGCCGGTGTAACTCCGGCTGACGTGAACGCCGAGGTCGCAGCTGCGCTGCTGTCACTGCCGCGACAGCTGGGCGAACACCCGGACAGCGGCAAGCAGATCGAAGCCGGCATAGGCCGCTTCGGCCCGTTCGTGAAACACGGCAGCCTGTACGCTTCACTGCCCAAGGACCAGGACGTGCTCACCGTCGGCTTCGACACCGCTCTCGAGCTCATCCGCCGCAAGGAAGACCGCAACCGGCCGCTGCGCGTGCTGGGCGAACATCCCCGCTCGGGCAACCAGGTGGAGATCCGCAGTGGCCGCTACGGCCCTTACGTCACCGACGGCGATCACAACGCCTCGCTGCCGAAAGACCAGGAACCTGAACAGCTCGACCTGCAGTCGGCAGTGACGCTGCTGGCTGAACGGGGCAAGCCCGTGAAGAAGCGGGCCGGCGCGAAGAAGCAGGCTGCGAAAGCCCCTGCCGCCGGCCGCAGGAAGACCGCCGCGAAGAAGAAGCCGGCCGCTCCGAAGCGCCCGAAGGCGACCACGGAGCAGCTGCAGGAGCACCTCGATGTGCTGCCTGAAGACGCTGCGGCAGTCGTGACCCGTGTCGAAGGCATGGGCCGGGCTCAGCAGGACTTCCCCGCCGTCGCTGCGGAACTGGGCATCAGCGAGGACGAAGCCCGCAGGCTGCATAAGAGTGGCATGTTCCGGCTGCGTATGGCGTTCGGAAAGGCCCGTACGGACTGACCGGGCGCTACAATCAGCCTGTGCGTTCCCGCTACGTCACGACAGATGGCATCGTCCTCCGCAGGCGGATAAGCCCCAACGGCGATGCCCTGGTGACGCTGCTCAGCCCCAGCGGCAAGTGGCGGGCCGTGGCCCGGGCCGGCAAGAGTGGCAACGGCAACGCCGGCCGGCTGAGCCTGTTCAACGACGTCAGCGTCCAGTACTGGCGCCGCACCGAAGGTGACCTGCCGGTGATCACCCAGGTGGTGCTGAACGGCATGCTTCCGCGCCTCAGCGAGCCCGGTCTGTACCCGCTCGCCCACTTCCTGGCTGAACTGAGTGATGCACTGACCGTCGACGTCGATTACGGTGAGCCGCTCTACGGTTACCTGACGAGCGGCCTGCGCGGCCTGTGTCTGCACCCGGACCCTGAGAAGGTGGCGATCGCCTACGCCTGGGGCATGCTGCGGGTCGCCGGCCTGGCGCCAGGCTCAGTGCGCTGCGGAGTATGTGCCACGGACGCGCCGGTGACCGGCATCGATGTACGCGCCGGAATGTTCACCTGCGCCGGCTGCAACACCGGCCGGCAGCTCAGTCCGGCTGCCGCGGCCGAACTCACCGTCCTCAGCTCGGGCCGGCTGCGCGCGGCCCTCGAACTCGGGCTGACTGACCGCAGCCTCCACTGGCAGGTCCTGAACCGCTGGCTCGACCTGCATGTCACCCGGCTGCACAGCAGCCAGGCGTTCGGAACGAAGGAGTACCACGCAGGTGCCTGAACTTCTCGCAGCTCTTCTGTCTTTCGTGGCTGCCTGGCTGCTCGGTTCGATACCCGGAGCCCAGCTGTCAGCACGCCTGGCCGGCCGGGACATATTCCGTACCGGTTCGGGCAACATGGGCACGATGAACGCCCTGCGCAACCTCGGACCGCTGTTCGGGGTGCTCACTTTCGTCATCGACGTTCTGAAAGGTTCAGCAGCCGCCCTGCTGGCTCCGCTGCTTGCCGGTCTCGTGGCACCGGACAGCCCGGCGGCAGTGAGCTGGGCGCTGGCGGCAGCCGCGCCCGCCGCCGGTGCCGGGCACATGTTCTCGGTGTTCACCGGTTTCCGTGGCGGCAAGGCACTTGCGGTCGCGTTCGGCTTCCTGCTGCCGCACTTCTGGCCGGTCGCTCTGGCCGGACTGGTGCTCATAGCACTGCTGGTCGCACTGACGCGCAACGTCAACCTCGCCTCGATACTGGCGATCAGCGCAGCAGCCGTGACGGTGCTGGTGCTGGAAGTGCAGGGTGGTGAGCCGGGCGGGCTGGTCCGCGGAGTCGGCGTGCTGCTGCTCGCCGGACTGATCGTCTGGAAACACCTGCCGGTCACTGCCAGCGCTCGAAACCCCCTGGTGTCTGACCGCTGAGCAGGGGCCTCACTTCACCAAGCAGGTAAAGGCTGCCGGCAACTACTATCAGCTCTCCGGGCTGAGTGCGGCTCACAGCCAGGTCAAGCGCTTCTTCCGGTGACCGGGCGGCCTGGCTGAGCGGTGGCAACTGCGGCAGGAGCTGCTCTGGCGGCACGGCCCGCGGGCTGAGCAGCGAACGGGTGGCCAGCACCTGCGGGGCCAGCCCTGCCAGCGCTCCCACGATGCCGCTTGAGTCTTTGTCATCGGTCAGGCCGAGTACGAGCAGCGCCGGCCGGGCACCGAGCTCTTCCAGGGCCGAGCGCAGCGCCACTGCTCCCGCGGGGTTGTGGGCACCATCCAGCAGCCAGGTGCGACCGCGGTCCTGCAGCCGCTCCAGCCGGCCCGGCCAGCCGGCCAGGCGCAGGCCACTTACGATATGAGCGTCACTCACACCGAGTTCGTGTGCCGCTACCGTGGCCACAGCCGTGTTCAGCGCCTGGAAGCTGCCCGGCAGCGGCGTGTCGACTTCGAGTGACCAGTCAGCCGCGTGCACGGCCAGCCGTGACCCTTCCCAGCCGGACTGCAGCACCGAGACGCTGAACTCGTCGGACAGTGCCAGCAGCCGCGCCCCGGTTCTCGCAGCGTGTTCACGCAGGACCCGCAACGGCCCGCCGGCGGCGGCCGTGACCGTCGTCATGCCGGGCCGCATCAGGTGGGCCTTGTCTGCCGCGATCAGTTCGCGGGTACCGCCCAGCACCGCGGTGTGGTCGAGTTCGACGTTGCTTATGACTGACAGCACCGGCTCGCTGGCGTTCGTGGCATCGAAGCGGCCACCCAGACCGACCTCCATGACGGCGTGCGTACAGCCCGCAGCGCGGAACAGCAGCCAGGCACAGGCGACCATCACTTCGAAGAAGGTGGCACCCAGCTCCTCTGCGACGGGCCGCAACGTGTCAACGGCTTCCTCCAGGCTGGCAGTGGGCAGCTGCCGGCCGTCGACCACGAACCGTTCCATGACGTCGGTCAGATGCGGGCTGGTGAACAGGCCGGTCCGCAGCCCGGCGCCGCTCAGAACCGCGGCCAGCAGCGCAGCAGTGCTGCCTTTGCCGTTCGTACCGCCGACCAGGATCACCTTCAGGTCGCGCCCCGGATGATCGAGCCGCCCGAGCAGCTGTTCCATGCGCTCAAGACCGGGTTTCATGCCGAAGCGCTGCAGACCCATGAGCCAGGCGAGCTGTCCGCTCATGTCCACTGGTCCGCTTCACGCAGCTGCTGCACCGCACCTGAGTCTGCGCCGGCCGCCAGATCGCTGATTATGGCGGTCACCCGGCTGTCCACACCCGCCTCAGTGAGCATCCGCACCGCGAGCGTCTCATGGTGTTCACGCAGCTGCAGGGCACCCTGCAGGCCAGGCTGCAGCGGCGTCCGGGGCAGGCCGACAGGCCGCCACAGGTGACTGATCACCCGCTGCCAGGCCGAGAACGGCAGCAGCGACTTGCCGACGTCGTGCAGCAGGGCGGCAGCTATGAGTTCACGGTCAGTCACCCCACCGGCCAGGAGCCTGCGGGCCACCAGCACGCAGTGGCACCGGTCACGGATGTCCATCTGCATGTACAGACGCCAGCCGGCATCGTCAAGCCACTGCCTGGCGAAAGCGTCATCCGGGCGGGCCAGGCCCGGCAGGAACGCCTGGATGGTCCGTCCGGACTTGTTGATGAGCCTGTGCAGCACGACTGTCATCGGCCTGAATTGTAAACCGGTGCGCCGGGAGAAGCGGGTTATGCTCGGCTCCGTGATCGCGCGCGGAATAGCCAGCTTCTGGTCCCTCTTACTGCTGCTGGGCCTTACGGGTCTCGCCCCTGCCCAGGCTGATCCGGCCGCCACGGCTGACGCTGCCGTCACCGACTGGCTGGAACAGTCCGTACCTCCGTTCCAGGAGCTCGCTGCCCTGGAGCCGGCTGAACTGTGCCGCTACATCCCGGCCCTGCTCGTCAACCCGGCCCCGCCCGCGGGCACCCGCGTCAACCTGGATGACCGGCTCGAGCTGCCGGCCGAGGCAGCCGACCAGCGCGTGTTCTCGTACAGCGCTGCCGGACCGTCCGGGCAGCTGGCGGTGGTGCAGGTCGTACTGGAGCAGGACGGCCCGGACTGGCGGGTACGTCAGGTCGGTTTCCGCCAGCCTGCTGCCAGCGGACTGCGTGCCTGGGTGCAGACCAGTCAGGCCGCCTGGGTGTTCAGCCTGCTGAGCATCGCACTGCTGGTGATGCTCGTGGTGCCCGGCCCGCTGCGCCGGCTGCTGCTCCGCTCCCTGAACGTGATCAGGCAGCACCGCCGGACGTACGTGTTCACGCTGGTGCTGCTCGGCAGCGCCTTCGCCGCCGGCACCCTCACCGGCCGGCAGCTGCCTGAAGAGTGCACTGCCGCCATCATGGAGACGGTCGAGGCCGCTGTCGACAGCGTCGGGGCGACCGAGGCATACGCCAGCGGCAGCATCCCGCGAGCTGCGGCCGTGACGTTCCACCAGAACTTCATCGTGGTGTCAGCGTCGACACTGACGGGCCTGGCACTGCTGTTCGGAGTACCGGCCTACCTGTTCGGGGGGCTGTCGTTCTACCTGCAGGCCGTTCCGTTCGGGCTCATAAACCCGGGTGGCTCAGAGCTCGTGCTGCTGCTGATCCTGCTGCTGCTCGAGCTGGTCGCCTACTTCAGCGTGATCGCCGGTGGCGGCTTCCTGCTCGTTACCCTCGTGAAGAAAGGCATGCGCGCCCTGCCGGAAGCGGTCGGCAAACTGCTGCTGATGCTGCCGGTAGCCGCCGTACTGCTCATCGCCGGCGCCTGGTACGAAGCCTGGCTGCTCATCGGCCTGCCGTAAGTCACAGTCCCAGTATGCTGCGAACGGCCGGAGCGATACCGGTCAGGTCGTTCACATCCGCGAACCGGGCTGCACCCGGTCCGCTGGCGAGCAGCGGCACCATGTTCCGGGTGTGGGTACGGACCGACTTGTTCTCGAGGTTGCCGTGATCGGACGTGACCAGTACGGTCACGCCGTCAGCAGCCGGTTCCAGCACCGCGGCCAGGAACACGTCCAGGTCCCGCACCAGGTTCTCGGCGTCTTCGAAACTGCCCCGGTGACCGACCTGATCGGACAGCCAGAAGTCGAAGAAGGTGAAGGCACTGCCTGTGGCGATGCGGCGCAGGTCACGGGCTGAAGTGGCCGCGTCAACACTGCGGCTCAGCGGGACGATGGAGCGCACGTAGTTGCCGGTCAGGTCGGCTGAGACCGCCTCGGCCCGCTCGAACTCCGTGACAGTGCGGAGCGGCACGCCCGCCTCAAGCGCAGAGTGTACCGGCGCGTTCACACGCAGCCGGGTGCGCTCCAGGGCACGGAAGTAGCCGGGCGGGTACAGGTTCGCGATGGCAGCCGGCAGGCCGGCGTTACGGACTTCACTGAACAGGTTGCCTTCGGACAGCAGCGTACGCAGCGTAGGACCGGGCCATGGTCCGTAGTGACCGCCCATGTACAGAGCGGCGTTGCGCCCGGTGAGCAGCGCCGTCTGCCCGGTGGCGGACTGGGGCAGTCCGGGCACCCCCAGAGTGGCGTCCAGCTGCCGTACCGTCAGGTCCGTACCAGTGCGTACCGGCAGGTCCGCGTCGAGACTGGCGCCCAGCAGACTCCGCAGGGCGGGCGTGCCTGTCGTATGGAACGGGTTGTCAGGCGCTTCAGGAGCTGCCAGTCCGACACCGTCCAGGAAGACGAACAGTACCCGTCCGTCGCCGCTGGTCAACCGACCCCCATCGCAGAACGGGCCCGGGCCGTCACGTCCGCGGCGATCGACCGCGCCCGCTGGGCACCCTGGGCCAGCAGCTCATCGAGAGCGCCTTCGTCCCTGAGCAGCTCACGTGCCCGGTCACGCAGTGGTGCGATGGTGTCGATGACCGCTCCGGCCAGCGCCTTCTTCAGGTTGCCGTAACCGCCGCCTTCGAACTCTGCCTCAACCTCAGCCATACCCTGACCGCTCAGGATCGAGTACAGTTCCAGCAGGTTGCGCACCCCGCGCGAGGCGTGCGCGTAACGCAGTTCGCGGCCGGAATCAGTCACCGCTGACATGACCGCCTTGCGCAGCACGCTGTCGTCGGCCATGAGTTCCAGGGCGTGGCCGGGGCGATGGGCAAGCGACTTGCTCATCTTGGCTTCCGGGTCGTCCAGTCCCATCACGCGCGCGCCCGCCTCGGGGATCTCACCCTTGGGGATGACGAACGTCTCACCGAACAGGTTGTTGAACCTGATGGCCAGGTCACGCGTCAGTTCGATGTGCTGCATCTGGTCTTCCCCGACGGGCACCAGCTGGGTGTCGTACGCAAGTATGTCAGCCGCCATGAGAACCGGGTAGTTGAGGAGGCCGGCGCCGACGCTGTCACGCGCCTCGCTCTTGGACTTGAACTGGGTCATGCGGTACAGCCAGCCGAGTGGCGTCACGCAGTTGAGCAGCCAGGTCAGTTCCGTGTGCTCTGGTACGTGCGACTGCACGAAGATGATGCTCTTCCCCGGGTCGATGCCGGCGGCCAGGTAGACGGCGGCCAGAGCCCGGGTGCGCTGCCGCAGCTGGACTGGATCGACGTCCTCCGGGATGGTCAGGGCATGCAGGTCGACGATGCAGAAGATGTTCTCACGCTCGTCCTGCCGTGCGACCCATTGCCGGATGGCACCCAGGTAGTTGCCCAGGTGGAGGCTGCCGGTCGGCTGCACGCCGGAGAACACACGGGGACGGTCACTGCTGCTGCTGTTGACAACGTTGCTTGCCTGCATCCGCCAATCTTAACTCAGGTGCAACGCGCGGCCAGGTTCAGTGTGGAACGGTCTTCCCCGTCCAGGCAAGCGGGTTGGTGGCGCGGTC
The DNA here is from genome assembly GCA_964411415.1 of uncultured bacterium. GTDB lineage: Bacteria > Deinococcota > Deinococci > Deinococcales > Trueperaceae > CALDPK01. Next base: position 12,471 of record CAYPKV010000030.1, on the reverse strand, counting down.
GTGGATGCGCACTTCCCAGTGGAGGTGCGGTCCTGTCGACAGGCCGGTGGAACCGACCTCCCCGATCAGTTCGCCGCGGCCGATGGTCTGCCCTTCCTGCACGTGCACCCGGCTCAGGTGCAGGTACCAGCTCATGACGCCAGCGCCATGGTCGATGACGACCAGGCCGCCTTTGATCGGATAGGTCGGGAACTCCGCCGCCACCAGCACCAGTCCGCTGTTCGTGGCCAGCACAGGGGTGCCCTGCGGCACAGCCATGTCACTGCCTTCGTGGAAGCTGACCCGGCCGCCCGGGGCGTAGCGGCGCGGGTCGCCGTACACGCTCGTGGGTCGCGCACCTTCGACGGGCAGTATGAACGCTTCGGTCCACTGGGGATCGGCAAGCGGCGCGGCCATGACCCGTTCACGCATGCGGGCCTCGGTGTCCCGGGCAGCGTCGGTCGACAGGCTCAGCACCGAGGCGGGGATGGACAGTTCCTCCACCGGCCGCGGGTCGGCGCTTACCTGAACCGTGGCGAAGAAGTCATGGACGCTGCCGGTCCCATCTTCAGCCTGGACGTGCAGCTGCCAGCTGGCGGTCTCACTGCCCAGCGGCGCCAGGCTGAAGGCAGCCAGGCCGCCACCGAAGCTGACGAGATCGAGTGGTTCGCCGTTCAGGCTGGCAGTGACGGGACCGTCAAGCCAGCTCAGGATGCTGATGCCGATCGGGTCGCCGGCCGTCACCTGGTCGGGCCAGGTCACCTGCAGCGGCACCTGTTGCGCTGACGCCAGTGCCGGCAGCAGCAGGGCCAGCAGCGCCACCAGCCTCATGAGGGCTGGCTTGTGATGAACGGCAGGTTGCGGAAACGGTGGGCGACGTCGAGGCCGTAGCCGTATATGTAGGCGTCGTCGATCTCGAAGCCCAGGTAGTCGACCGGTACTTCCACACGCCGCCGTGACGGTTTGGACAGCAGCGAGGCAACACGCACCGATTCAGGTCCGTGCCCTTCCAGGTAACTGAGCAGGTAGCGCATGGTGAGGCCGGTGTCGACGATGTCTTCAACGAGCAGCACGTGCCGGCCGTGCAGGCTGTGGGACAGGTCCTTCACCAGGCGGACCTCACCGCTCGTTGAGGTGCCCTCGCCGTAACTGGAGACGGCCAGGAAGTCCATCGTTATGGGCAGGTCGATCTCACGCACGAGGTCGGCCATGAACATGAACGCCCCGTTGAGTACGCAGATCAGGTGCAGTTCCTTGCCCTTGAAGTCACGGGTTATCTCAGCACCGAGCTCACTGATGCGCTGGGCGATCTGCTCGCGGCTCAGGCCGACCTGACCGCCGCCTTCAACGAATATCGATTGGTTGTCTGCCATTGTTCAAGGTCCTCCCGTGACTTCCGGGAGTATACCGGCCGTTTCAGCCGGAGGTGGTCAGCGCCGGAGCGCGTCGGTCTCGGATCCGCTCAGCCGGCGCCACTGGCCCGGCTGCATGTCACCCAGGCGCAGGTCACCGACGCGCAGCCGCAGGAGCCGTTCGACCCGGTAGCCGACTGCGGCCAGCATGCGCCTGACCTGCCGTTTGCGGCCTTCCCTGATCACCAGGCGCGCTCCGCCGGGAGCCCGTGCTGCACTGACGACGCGGGCCGGCCCGTCCTCGAGTTCGACCCCTTCAGTGAGCTGCCGCAGTGCAGCGGCGGACAGGGCACCTTCCTCGCACCAGACGCGGTACTCCTTGTCCTTACCGTAACGGGGATGCGTCAGCCGCAGCGTCAGTGCACCGTCGTTGGTGAGCAGCAGCAGTCCTTCAGACTCCAGGTCGAGCCGGCCGACCGGATGCAGGCCGTCAGTCGCCGGAACCAGGTCGATGACGGTGGGCCGGCCGCGGTCATCACTGACTGCTGAGAGGACACCGGGGGGCTTGTACAGCATGAAGGTGACGCGGCTCGTGTTGCGGGTCACCGGTTTGCCGTCGACCCGCAGTTCATCGGCCGGACCTGTCCTGTCCCCAAGCGACGCGATGCGCCCGTTCACGGTTACCCGGCCTGCCCTGATCAGGTCTTCAGCCTTGCGTCTGCTGGCGATGCCGGCGGCGGCCAGGACCTTCTGAATGCGTTCATCCTGCACGCGCCAACTGTACCCTGCCGACTGCTAACCTGAACGCATGCTGCGCTTCATGCTGACCGTGCTCCTGCTGACTGCCGGCAGCACCATCGCTCAGGGCTTCAGCCTGCCTGCAGCCGGGCCGGGCCTGCGGGTCGTGGTGCTTGGTGATTTCAACGGCTCCTACGGCACGGTCGGCTACGGTCAGGTGCTCAGGTCGCTGCTGGCCCGACTCCCCGACTGGCAGCCTGACCTGGTGCTGATGCCCGGTGACCTGATAGCAGGCCAGGATTCCTCACTGCCGGACGAGCGGTTCGCAGCCATGTGGGCTGGTTTCGACCTCGAGGTCGCCTCGGTGCTGCGTGCGGCCGGCATCCCGTTCGCCGCGGCGATGGGCAACCACGACGCTTCGAGCCTGCGGAGTGGCGGCAGTTTCACGTACGGGCGTGAGCGTGCTGCTGCGGAGCGTTACTGGCGGTCCCGGCCGCCTGCCCTGGAGTTCAGCGAAGCGGAGACGGCAGCGGGCTTCCCGTTCAACTGGTCGTTCAGTACAGGCGACCTGTTCGTGATCGTCTGGGACGCTTCCAGCGCGATGGTGACTGCGGAGCAGGAGGAGTGGCTGCTGGCTCAGCTGGCCGGTCCGGAGGCGCAGGCTGCCCGCTGGCGCTGGCTCGTCGGACACCTGCCGCTGGTCGGTGTGGCCGAGCGCCGCGACCGCGCGGGTGAAGTGCTGGCCGGTGGTGCTGAGCTGGCCGCCCGCCTGGCTGCTGCCGGCCTGGACACCTACGTCAGTGGCCACCAGGGCGCCTGGTACCCGGGCGAGCTGAACGGCCTGCAGCTGCTCATGTCAGGTGGTATCGGCGGCCGGCGGCTCATAAGTGGTGACGCACCGGTGCGGTCAACCGTCACCGTCGTTGACCTGCATGCGGGTGACGCCGTCTGGACCACTTTCGATGCCGTCACCGGTGAACGGGTCGATCCGGCTGAACTGCCTGAGCTGATCAACGGTTTCGGCGGTACGGTACGGCTGTCGGCCCGGGCGCTGAACAGGCGGCTGGCGGACACTCAGCGTTAACATGGCCGCATGCTTGATCCACTGCTTGAAAAGTTCGCGAAGCTGCTGACCGGCTACTCGACCCGGGTGCAGCCCGGTGACAACGTGCTCATCAACGTCGACAGCGGTGCACTGCCGCTGGCCCGGGCCCTGACCCGTGAGGTCGTCCGTGCAGGCGCCGAACCGCTCCTGCGCGTCACGTACCCGGAGTTCACCTCTGACCTGCTGGAGCTTGCTTCTGACGAGTGGCTCGACCGTGAACCGGAGTTCGCGCTCAACGAGATAAAGCAGATCGACGCCTGGATCCGCGTGAGCGCCCCAGAGAACGCCCGGCAGCTGCAGAACGCTGACAAGGTCCGTCTGAACCGGCTGATGAAACGCGGCCGGGCCGTGCAGAACATCCGTGTCAACGAAACGCGCTGGCTCGGCACCATCTGGCCGACTCCCGCGGGCGCCCAGGACGCAGGTATGAGTACGGAGGAGTTCGAACGGTTCGCGTTCGAGGCGATGTTCCTGTTCGAGGACGATCCGGCTGCCGCCTGGCGCCGCCAGTCTGAGGAGCAGGAGAGGCTCGTGGCCCGGCTGAGTGAGGCTGACGAGGTGAGGATCACCGGCAACGGCACTGACCTGCGCCTGAGCGTGAAGGGCCGCACGTGGGTAAACTCGGCCGGCCTGCGCAACATGCCGTGCGGCGAAGTGTTCACCGGCCCCATCGAGGACAGCGCTGAAGGTGTCATCACTTACGACGTGCCCAGCAGCGTGAACGGCGTGGAGGTGCGCAACGTACGCCTGCGTTTCGAACAGGGCCGGGTCGTCGAGGCCGAAGCGGAACACGGCAACGACCTGCTGCAGGCCCAGCTGGCCAGCGACCCGGGTGCCCGCTTCCTGGGTGAGCTCGGCATCGGCACCAACTACCGCATCCAGCGGCCCATCAAGAGCATCCTCTACGACGAGAAGATCGGTGGCACCGTCCACCTGGCGCTCGGCCAGTCTTACGCCAGCACCGGTGGTACCAACACGTCCAGCATCCACTGGGACATGATCACTGACCTGCGCAGTGGCGGCGCCATCTACCTCGACGGTGAGCTGTTCCAGGAGAACGGCCGCTTCGTCATCTGAACCGTGGCGGGTGCCTGGGTGGATTGCCCGCCCAGGCACTTGCATTCCTGGCGCAACGTGTTAATATTTCTTTCTGCCGGGGTTCGACAGTGTCGGGCCCGGCGCCCGGGAAAACCGGGGGTGCGCGCCGAAGTGGCGGAATTGGTAGACGCGCACGATTCAGGGTCGTGTGGCCGCAAGGCTGTGTGGGTTCAAGTCCCACCTTCGGCACCAGAGAAGCGCCCCGGATGATCACTCATCCGGGGCGCTTTACTGTCAACTGGCTGCGGGTACGTTCAGAGCCCGGCCAGCTCCTCGAGGGCGCCGAGGCGCAGCAGGATGTCCCGCACCCGGCCGAGCAGCGCCAGGCGGTTCGTGCGCACGGCACGGTCGTCGACCATCACGTGCAGGTTGTCCAGGAAATCATCGAGCGGCTGCTTCAGTTCCAGCACCCCGGCCAGTGCAGTGCCGAGGACGTCTGCGGCTTCAGTGAGGCCGGCGCCCGGGCCTGCGCCCAGGTCCCACGGCTGCAGGTGTTCCTCAGCCAGTGCCAACAGCCGGTCCACACCGGCGTCAGCTGCGGGCAGGGCCCGGTACAGGGCTTCTTCCTCGGGTGCAGTGAAGGCCGTGCCGTCGATGAGGGCGCCTGGCATGACGTCTGCAGCGATGTTGGCTGCACGCCGGTACAGTCCGCCCAGCTCACCGAAATGCGGATCCCTGAGCAGCGCCGCCAGCAGGTGGGCAGAGCGGGCCGCTGCGATCACCGGCACCTGGCCGGCTGTGGCTGCCCGGATCACCTGCACCTGGATGCCTTCTTCCTGCAGCAGTGCATGGACGCGTTCAGCGATGAACTGGCTGGCTGACTCCAGTACCGCTTCGTCGATGTTCACACCACTGCCCTCGAACGCAGGTGCAACCGCCTCGAGCAGCTGCCGGGCAGTTACCTGCCAGCCGGCGCCGGCCAGCAGCCGGGCCAGGCTTATGCCGTCACGGCGCAGTGCGAACGGGTCAGCAGATCCGGTCGGCCGGCGACCGATGGCGATGAAGCCGAGTATCTTCTCGAGCTTGTCTGCCGCGGCGAGAACGGTACCGGCTGCGGTCGCCGGCAGGGGGCTGCCGGGTCCTTTCGGGAGTACTCCGTCACCGAGTGCCGCTGCCACTCCGGCGGGCTGGCCCTCAGCCAGCGCGTAGGCACGGGCCATGACGCCTTCGAGTTCGGGGAACTCGTACACCATGCCGGTAACGAGGTCGGCGCGGAACAGGGGTACGGCTGCGTTCAGGTCGTCGAGGTCGCTGCCGGTGAGTCCGGTCAGCTCAGCGAGGGCACGGGCCGCGACACCGGTGCGGGCCACCTTGTCGGCCATGCTGCCCAGCTCCCGCTGGTAACCGACGCCCGACAGGCCCCAGGCGTGCTGGGCCAGGCTGCGGCTGCGGTCGCTGTCCCAGAAGAATCGTGCGTCGTACAGCCGGCCATCGAGCACCTGTTCGTAACCTTTACGCACGACTGCTTCGTCCGTCACCCGGTTGTTGGAGACACCGATGAAGGCCGGAGCCAGGCTGCCGTCCGGGCGGCGCAGCGGGAAGAAACGCTGGTGGGTGATCAGCACGGTGGTAAGCACTTCTTCGGGCAGTTCCAGGTAGTGTTCAGCGAAGGTGCCCAGGATCGGGAAGGGGTACTCGACCAGGCCGGTCACTTCGTCCAGCAGCTCGTCATCCTCTTCCATCACCAGGCCGCGTTCAGCAGCAGCGGCTGCCACGGCCTTGCGGGTCAGTTCACGGCGCTCGTCGGGACGGGCACTTACCGAGGCGTTCTCGAGTGCCTGCAGGTACTCGTCCGGACTGGTCAACTGCAGTTCACCTGGGCTCAGGAACCGGTGACCGCGGGTGCTGCGCCCGGCGGTCTGGCCGGCGGCGCTGAAGGTGAGCACCTCAGTTCCGTACAGTGCCAGCAGCCACGCTACCGGCCTGACGAACGGCTCTTCGACGGCGCCCCAGCGCATCTTGCGCGGAGCCGGCACAGCTGCAACCAGGCGGCTCAGTAGCGCCGGCAGCAGGTCCTTCGTGGCCTCGCCACCGGTCTCGACCGTGGCATACAGGTACTCGCCGCGGCCGCTCTCCTCCACCGTCAGCGCTTCGACGGTCACACCGTTGGCGGCTGCGAAGCCGAGCGCGGCGCGGGTGTGTCTGCCGTCGGCATCAAACGCGGCTGAGACGGGCGGTCCACGGCGCTTCTCGCTGCGCCGCTCACTCGAGTCAGCCAGGTCACGTACGAGAAGCGCCAGGCGCCGCGGGGTGCTGAACGTCGTTACGTGGCCGTGGCTGATGCCGGCGCTTTCCAGGGCCTGGGTAAGCAGTGACTCCAGGTCGGCACTGGCCTGGGCGGGGTACCAGCTGGGCAGTTCCTCGGTACCGATCTCGAACAGCAGGTCAGTCATCGCTGACCTCCGTGCGTACCAGCTCGCGGCCGTCAGCATCGAGCATGTTCAGGTAACTGCGCGCGGTCGTCTCACTGAGGCGCCGCAGCCGCTGGACGTAATCCTGCCGTTCCATGTGGGACAGCACACCACGGGCGTCGAGCAGGTTGAAGGCGTGCGACGCTTTCATCACCATCTCGTAGCCGGGATAGACCAGTTCCTCGCCGAGCAGCCGGCGCGCCTCGGCTTCGAACGAATCGAACAGCTGCCGCTGCAGGTCGACGTTGGCAGCCTTGAAGTTGTAGTGGGAGTGCTGCACTTCGAACGCTGCGCGCAGGTCGCCCATGCTGGCACCAGGGCCGTAATCGATGTCGAAGCCGTGGGCCTTGTCCTGCAGGTACATGGCGATACGCTCGAGGCCGTAGGTGAGTTCGACCGGGACCGGCCGGCAGTCGACGCCGCCGACCTGCTGGAAGTAGGTGAACTGGGTTATCTCCATCCCGTCCATCCACACTTCCCAGCCCAGCCCCCAGGCACCCAGGCTCGGTGATTCCCAGTTGTCCTCGACGAAACGGATGTCGTGGGCGGCAGGGTCGATACCGAGCGCCTCGAGCGAAGCCAGGTACAGGTCCTGCACGTTGGCCGGAGAAGGCTTCAGGATCACCTGGTACTGGAAGAAGTACTGGAAGCGGTAGGGATTCTCGCCGTAGCGGCCGTCGACGGGCCGGCGGCTGGGGGCGATACCGGCCACGTTCCAGGGGGCGGGTCCCAGCGACCGCAGGAAGGTGGTCGGGTAGAAGGTGCCGGCACCCACTTCCGTGTCGTGCGGAACAGCGATGACACAGCCGTTCTCGCTCCAGAAGCGGTCCAGCCGCATTGTGATATCTTGGAATCGCATGAAGCTCCCCTTGTGTGTGCGATGGGTTAACGCTGTTTCAAGGCCGTTCCCGGCTGTGCGTGTCCCCGGACCAGGCACGGTCTCATACAGAGCGCGTACTATAACACCGTGGAGCATTGGCACGTTCCTGCAGCGTCCCGCACCTGAGGACTGAGGCTGCACGTTCACGGATCCGGAGGAAGTCCTGCATGAACAGATACGACGACAGGGCAAGAATGGTCTTCCACTACGCGCGGGAAGAAGGATCCAAGCTGGGGCATTCGATGATCGGGCCGGAGCATCTGCTGCTGGGTCTGATGCGTGAAGGCGGCACCGCCAGCCGCGTGCTGGCCGAGTTCGGCGCGACGCTGGAAGGCTTCCGCGGTCAGGTCGAAGACATGGTCGGCCGGGGCGACGGCCTCGCCCGTAACGAGACCGCAGCCATCACGCCCCGCGCCAGGCGGGTCATGGAACTTGCCGGAAGTGAGGCCCGCAGCCTCGGCTCGAACGTGATCGCCACCGAACACATACTGCTGGGCATCATCCGCGAGGGTGACGGCGTCGCCTACCGGATCATGCAGCAGCTGACCCGTGACGTCGATACCGTGCGCTGGCGCATCCTGGCTGCAGCGGATCCGAAACAGGAGCAGCCGGAGGCTGCCAACACCCCGTTCCTGGACGAGTACGCCCGCGACCTGACCGAGGAAGCCCGTGAAGGCAAGCTCGATCCGGTCATCGGCCGTACCGAGGAGATCCGCCGGGTCGTGCAGATCCTCTCACGCCGTACCAAGAACAACCCCGTGCTCATCGGCGAACCCGGCGTCGGCAAGACCGCCATCGTCGAGGGCCTGGCCCAGGCGATCATCGCCGGGCAGGTACCACCCAACCTTGAAGGCGTGCGGGTACTGTCGATCGACCTGAGCAACATCGTCGCCGGTACCAAGTACCGGGGCGAGTTCGAGGAGCGGCTGCGCCAGATCATCGAGGAGCTGCGCAGCTCCCGGGTGATCGCGTTCATCGACGAGCTTCACACGCTCGTCGGCGCCGGTGGTGCTGAAGGAACGCTCGACGCTGCCAACATCCTGAAACCACCGCTCTCACGTGGCGAGGTGCAGGTCGTCGGTGCCACCACCACGGGTGAGTACCACCGTTACATCGAGCGTGACGCCGCCCTGGAGCGCCGTTTCCAGCCTGTCATCGTGCTGGAGCCGACCCCCGGTGAATCGCTCGAGATACTGCAGGGGCTGCGCGAGAAGTACGAGGCTCACCACAACGTGAAGATCCCTCAGGAGATCCTGGAGCTGTCAGTACGGTTCGGTGAACGCAGCCTGCCGGGCCGCAACTTCCCGGACAAGGCCATCGACCTGATCGATGAAGCGGCCTCGCGTACCCGGCTGAACAAATCGCTGGGCTTCCCGGTTCTCGAGGACGAGAGCGGCACGCCGGTCGTCAGCCGCGAGGACATCGAGGCGGTAGTGAACTCTTGGGGCGGCGTGTACGTCGATGACCAGGACTCGGAGCGGCTGTCGGAGATCGAGGAGCGCCTCAAGAAGCTCGTCGTCGGCCAGGACCGTGCCATCACTGCGCTGATGTCCGCCCTGAGGCGGGCCCGTGTCGGCCTGGGTGGCAGCACCCGGGTGTCGGCTTCGTTCCTGTTCGTAGGACCGTCCGGGGTCGGCAAGACCTTCCTGGCCAAGCAGCTGGCTTCCGAACTGTTCGGCAGCGAGCGTTCGCTCGTACGGCTTGACATGTCGGAGTTCCAGGAGCCCCACAGCATCTCGAAGCTCATCGGTGCCCCACCCGGCTACGTCGGCCATGAACAGGGTGGCCGCCTGACCGAATCGGTACGGCGTCAGCCGTTCAGCGTCGTGCTGCTCGACGAGATCGAGAAGGCACACCCTGACATCTACAACACCTTCCTGCAGGTGCTTGATGACGGCCGGCTCACTGACAGCCTCGGCCGCCAGGTGGACTTCCGCCGCGTGATCCTGATCATGACTTCCAACACCGGCTTCAACCAGGGCACGCGCGTCGGCTTCCAGGACACCGGAACCCGTCGTGACGTCCATGCGCCGCTGCGCACGATATTCAGCCCGGAGTTCCTGGACCGGCTCGACGAGGTCATACCGTTCGACGCCTTCGACCACTCCGGTGTCGTCTCGATCGCTGAGAGCATGCTGCTGGAGATCAGCGCAGAACTGGCGACCCGGGACACGACCGTGACCTTCTCGCGTGACGTTGCACCGTTCCTGGTCGAGCGCCTGCCGAAGGGCGAAAGCGCCCGTCCACTGCGCGGCATCCTCCGGGAGTTCATCGAGGACCCACTGTCGCGCGAACTGATGGATCACGGTACGAACGAGCCCATCGAGGTTCAGGTGCAGGGTGACAGCATCGTGTTCACCCGGCTCGTACCGATGATCTGAGGCCAGCACAGCAGTGGCCCGTCCGGAAATAAGGTTCGAATGCAGTGATTGTGGCGCCCAGGCCCCCGCCAGCCTGGGCCGCTGCCCTGAATGCGGCAGCTGGGGCACGATGCAGCGCATCGAGCTGCGGCCCGTGGGCCGCTCCGCCGGTGGCCTCGCCGCGGCTGCCGCCCCGGCCGCGCAGACCGTCAGCCTGAAAGAAGTCGCGGCGAAGCCGCTTGAACGCATAAGTACCGGCCTGGACGAGGTCGACCGGGTGCTTGGTGGCGGCTGGGTTGAGGGTGGCGTCATCCTGATCGCCGGCGAACCGGGTATCGGCAAGAGCACCCTGCTCCTGCAGCTGGCCAGTCACAGCCTGCAGCAGGGCCGTTCCACGCTGCTGGTCGCCGGCGAGGAAGCGCTCGGTCAGGTCGAGATGCGCGCCCGCCGCCTCGGCGTGCAGCAGGACCTGGAGCTCACCCGTGAGTACGACGCCCGTGCACTGGCCAGCCTGCTCGCAACCCGCGGTCCGGGCCTGGTCATCGTCGATTCGATCCAGACGCTGGTCGCTGAGGACGGCGCCTCCCCCGGTACGCTCAGTCAGGTGCGGGACTCCACCGCACTGCTCACGGCTGCAGCGAAGCAGGCTGGCAGTACGCTCGTGCTGATCGGGCACGTCACCAAGCAGGGTCAGCTGGCCGGACCGAAGACGGTCGAGCACATGGTGGATGTGACGGTGTCGCTGGAGTCCGCCGCCGGTTACCGCGTGCTGCGCAGCATGAAGAACCGCTTCGGTTCCACCGGGGAACTCGGCGTGTTCGAGATGACCTCCGACGGCCTCATGCCGGTCGGCAACCCGTCACTGGCGTTCCTGGCTGAGCGGGTCGAAGGTGTCGCCGGCAGCGTCATCGTCGCTGCTCTGGAAGGGCAGCGGCCGCTGCTGCTCGAGGTGCAGGCGCTCGCTTCGAAGTCGCCGTACGCGGCTCCGCGCCGGGTCGTACAGGGCCTGGACAGCCGGCGGGTCGATGTGGTCCTGGCCGTACTTGAGCGACGCCTGGAGCTGCCGCTCTCGGGCCTGGACGTGTTCGTCAACGTCGCCGGTGGCCTGCGGCTGACCGACCCGGGCACTGACCTGGCTGTGGCCCTGGCCGTCTGGTCGGCGGTCACCAACCGGCCGTTGCCGGAGGGCACCGCCGTCGCGGGTGAGGTCGGCCTGGCCGGTGAACTGCGCAGTGTTCCGCAGCTGGCCCGCCGCTTTGCCGAAGCGCGCCGCGCGGGGTACCATTCACTGGTCGGTCCACGCTCAGGGGAAGCAGACCTCACGGCCGCCACCCTGCAGGACGCTGTAAACGCCGTCTGGACCGATAACAGGCGATGACCATTACATGACCTCTGAACCGGTAAGCATCTTCAGAATCCTGCTCAGCCTGCTGGGCGGAACGTTCGGTTTCTTCCTCAGCAGCTGGCTGGTTGGCCGCGATTCACTGGGCGGCCCCAACGTGACGTTCTACATGAGCCTGCTCGGCGCGCTGGTGTTCTACCTGTTCGGCGGCCTGCCTTCGCGGCTGCTGGCACGCGGCTGGAAGGCGATGATCAGCCGGCTGACTGCCATCGCACCGGACGCCTGGCTGGCGGCTATCGCCGGAGCCACCGTCGCGCTGCTCCTGACGGTGCTGCTCAACAACGTGCTCTCCCCCATCCCCGGTTTCACCTGGTACTGGTCGCTGCTCATCGCGCTCGTTCTGGTGCTGGGCGTCGGTGCACTGTTCGTCGGCAACCGTCACCTGATCCTGCCGCTGCGGGAACCACCCGCGGAGAACAGCGCCGGGACACCGGCCAGTCCGAGCCGGCCGCGCCTGCTGGACACATCAGCCATCATCGACGGCCGCATCGTGGACATATTCCAGGCGAACTTCCTCGAAGGACCGGTGCTCGTACCCCGTTTCGTGCTGCGCGAGCTGCAGCTCATCGCCGATGACGCTGATGATGCAAGGCGCAAACGCGGCCGGCGCGGGCTCGAGGTGCTGTCCCGGCTGACGGCCATCCCGGGCCTGGTCAGCGAGATCATCGATGCCAACCCGGCTGACCGGAAGGTCGACGACAAGCTCGTGAGCCTGGCGCTATCGCTCGAAGCTGACCTGGTCACCACCGACTACAACCTGGAGAAGATAGCTGCGGTGCAGGGCGTGAAGGTACTGAACCCGAACCAGCTGGCCGCGGCCGTCAAGGCGCTGTACCTGCCGGGTGACCGGCTGACACTGACCGTGAGCCGTGAAGGCCGGGAACCGGGTCAGGGACTCGCCTACCTGGCTGATGGCACCATGGTCGTGATCGAAGGCGGCGCTGAACTGATGGGCAACACCATCGAAGCGGTCGTCACCAGCAGCCTGCAGACGAACGTGGGCCGAATGATCTTCGCCCGCAGCGAAGCAGCACCTGACGCAGACTGAAGGCAAAAAAGGACGCACCTTCCTGTGAAGGTGCGTCCTGATCGTGGTGGAGGCTAGCAGACTCGAACTGCTGACCCTCTGCTTGCAAAGCAGATGCT